>NZ_JBKFGH010000006.1:0-311992 GCF_051233475.1 Neobacillus terrisolis
CGTCTCCACGTATTTCTCTATGTTGTTCTTTAAATTATACAAAAAATACCCTATAGAAAGAGCACTTTTTTTAAGTGTCTATTCTATAGGGTACATTTTAATTAAGAAAGTTCTTTTTTTGGATTCAGCTTTTTAATTTCTTCAGCAATTAGATTGGCGATTTCTTCATGCTCCAATCCATCTTCAAAGGTTATCGGCGCTCCAAAAATAACACCAGCTGGTTTAAACCAACCACCCCGTGCACCATAGATATAAGTAGGTACAACAGGTGCTTTACTTTTGGCAACGATAAAGCCAATTCCTTTTTTTGCTTCCTGCATTTCTCCTGTTTTTGAACGTGATCCCTCAATGAAAATCGAAAATAGATTTCCTTCTTTTAGGATTCTTAAAGTATTTTTTAGAGATTTGATATCGGCTTGTCCTCTTTTGATCGGAAAACAACCTAATTCATGAATTAACCAACCAAAAAACTTGTTTCTAAAAAGTTCTTCTTTCCCCATGATGTACATTTTGCGTGGAGTATGAACACCTACCATCGGAGCATCGAAATTACTAGTATGGTTCATAGCAATTATAGCGGCACCCGTAGGGATGTTTTCTAATCCTTCAATTTTTATTTTAAAGCGGATGTGCAATAAAAATCTAACAACAGTGATGGCAATTTTATGTATCAATTCAATCCAGTCCCTTCCAAATTAATATACTAAACCCAAAGATTATTTACGCTTACGAGGACAAAATATCATTTTATCCAGGATAGACGCGATGATAATTCCAACAGAATATCGAATTAGGTCAATCGTAAGAAATCCTTTACCGAGGATTAATGCACCGAGCAGTGTTCCACGAATTTGATTGATCCAGTCTCCCTGATACAACTGACTGAACTCAATGCCAAAGCTAAACGATAAGCTAAGCAAAATGGAGGTGAGTACGCTTTTATGTACAAATAGGAAGCGGAAGCCAAAATAGACCATCATAGCCCACAGCATATCGCCGGCATTCTGAGCTACAAATATGAAAAGAAGATGGCTGTATTTTCTGGAGGCTAGGCCTAATAAAATGGTAATAACGATGGCTATTAAATAAGCTATCCTCAAATTACGAAGTTTGATGGATTCATTTTTAGATGTTGCCGGAGAAATCATTACAATCACTCTTATAACCAGTATGGGTCTTCAATAAAATTTGTGATATTCCAAATTTGAATATACAAGGATTAAACGTCAGAAGCAAGAGTTGATTCTTTTTAATAGATAATTATTTTTTATATGAACGAAATTGAAAGGGTCTTGACTGAACGAAAAGTTACTGATAAAATTTAAAATTATCGCAAAATAATATAAAAGGATGGAGAGGTATTTCTTTTCCATCTACCAAACAATTAAATATTAGCAAGCTATGATTGCTATGGATCAAACTATAGCAGGAGCAGCTTCTGGAGAGACCGCAATGATTTGCGGCGCCGAAGGGTTCATTATCTCAGGCAAAAGGACAGAAGAGTATCGAATACTATTTGTTATTTTTTTTCGTGGAAAAATAGCAAATACTATTTTTTATTCTGTCGTTTTAAGAGATTGGAGCTTTCCAGTCTCTTTTTTATTTGCGTTTTAATCGTTACGAAGGAAAAAACAAAAAAATTATGGGGGAATTAAGTTGGCACAGCATGAATTAAAACGGGACTTGCAAAATCGGCACGTCCAGCTCATCGCAATTGGTGGTACGATCGGTACAGGGTTATTTTTAGGCTCAGGAAAAGCAATTCAATTAGCAGGTCCTTCAATTATCTTCTCTTATTTAATTGTTGGGATTGCAGTGTTTTTTGTGATGAGGGCATTAGGGGAACTCCTTTTATCTAATGCAGGCTATCAATCCTTTACGGACTTTGCAACAGATTATATTGGTCCGTGGGCAGGGTATGTAACTGGTTGGACCTATTGGTTTTGTTGGATCATGACAGCGATGGCGGATATTATTGCAGTTGGCGTATATGTACAATATTGGTTCGATATCCCGCAGTGGGTTCCTGCAATTGCTTGTTTAGTCATATTATTAGGGCTCAATTTATTGACTGTTAAGCTTTTTGGAGAGTTAGAGTTTTGGTTTGCCATTATTAAGGTTATTACCATTCTTGCATTAATCGGAATTGGTATTGTTTTATTGGTCATTGGATTCAAAACGGATGCCGGTACCGTTTCAGTAAGTAACATTTGGGAATTTGGAGGTTTATTCCCTAACGGAATAACTGGATTCTTATTATCGTTTCAAATGGTTCTCTTTGCCTTTGTTGGCGTAGAATTAGTAGGGGTTTCTGCAGCAGAAACATCTAATCCGCAAAAGAACATTCCATCCGCGATCAACAAAATTCCTTTACGAATTCTGTTTTTCTATATGGGAGCGATTATTGTACTATTAATGATTAATCCATGGGAACAGTTGAATGCAGCTACCAGTCCTTTTGTTAAAACATTTAGTTTAGTAGGAATTCCTTTAGCTGCAGGTATCATTAACTTTGTTGTGTTAACTTCAGCTGCTTCCGCTTGTAATAGTGGAATGTTCTCAACGAGTAGAATTTTATATAACTTAAGCAAAAATGACCAAGGCCCAAATTCATATGCTAAATTAAATAAAAATGCTGTACCTAGCAATGCTTTGTTTACATCAACAGTCGTTATCTCGGCTGGAGCTCTATTAAGTGGGCTTATCCCGGGACAAGCTTTTGGAATAGTGACGACCATTAGTGCGATTTGTTTTATTTGGGTTTGGAGTATTATCTTAATCTCTCATATTCGCTATTCAAAAACACGACCAGATTTACATGAAAAATCAATATTTAAAGCACCATTCACACCATTTATTAATTATGCCGTGCTAGCGTTTTTTGGTTTTCTTCTTATTGTTATGTTAATTGCTGAAGCAACACGCACAGCTTTATTAATGACACCTTTATGGTTTGTTTTATTATTTACACTGTATTATTTTAGACAGAAAAAGGAAAAAGCTCAAAAAATGGCTGCTTAAAGAATACAGTCGATTCATCATATTGAACCGCACAGTGATTATTTGTCACTTGTGCGGTTTTTTTGTTTTTGGCTGTGTTAAATTTGGCTGTTGATTTCCGCTCCAGGTGCTCGCTTTCCGCGGGGGAGTCCTGGAGCCTCCTCGGCGCCATAGCGCCTGTGGGGGCTCCCGAGACACCTTCTCCCGCAGGAGTCTCGCACCTTCCGCTCCAATCAACAGAGTGCTCAAAATCAACATTCGTCTCTAACACAGCCCTTTTTTAAAAGCAAGGCAGAACAAGTCTCGTAAAAAAAATATATTTAATCGAATATCACTGTTGACTATTCAAAGTTGTGGAGGTACACTAAAAACACAAGGTACCTTAGTAGACAAGTATACAACATGACAAACACCCGGTTTTTAAAACAGCAAGTCATAATTTAACGAGGTGACTGAGATGAAAGATATTAGTATTGAAGAATTAAAGCAAAAAGCGATTGAGTTAAGACAAGCAGCATTAACAATGATTTACGAAGCACAATCAGGGCATCCGGGAGGTTCCTTATCTGCAGCAGATATCATTGCAGCCCTATACTTTCGGGAAATGAATATTGATCCCAATAACCCAAAATGGGAAGACCGTGATCGCTTTGTTTTATCAAAAGGACATGTTTGCCCGATCCAATATTCAGCATTAGCACTATTGGGATTTGTGCCGTACGAAACCATTCATACTTTAAGACAATACGGATCACCTTTTCAAGGTCACCCTGATATGAAAAAGTGTCCTGGTATAGATATTTCGACTGGTTCTTTAGGGCAGGGCCTTTCATGTGCAGTTGGAATGGCACTTGGTGGCAAGCGGGATTTAAAGGATTACAGAGTGTTCGCTATGTTAGGCGATGGAGAGTGCCAAGAAGGACAAATTTGGGAAGCAGCGCAAAGTGCTGTTAAGTACCGTTTAGATAATTTAGTAGTATTTGTTGATGATAATGGTTTGCAAATTGACGGGACAACAGAAGAAGTAATGCCAAACCTGGATTTAGAAGTGAAATTTGCTGCCTTTGGTTTTGAAACGAAACGAATCGATGGCCACTCAATGGAAGAGATTGTTGAAACCCTCGACGCTATTAGAGCTGCAAAAAACGGAAAGCCGAAGTGCATTGTGTTCAACAGTGTTAAAGGGAAAGGCGTATCGTTCATGGAAAACGTGGGTAGTTGGCATGGTGTCGCTCCAAATAAAGATGAATATGAACTTGCAATGGCAGAAGTAGCAGGAGGTTTAAGATAATGAGTATCTTAGAAAAAGATATCCTAACGAAAAAAGCCACAAGAGAAGCTTTTGGGGATGAGATTGTCCGATTAGGGAAAAAGAACAAGAATATATATGTAGTCGATATTGATATCGGTAAGTCATGTAAGACTACTGAATTCGCGAAGCAACTGCCAAATCAACATGTTAACGTTGGGATTGCCGAGCAAAATGGTGCAGGAGTTGCTGCAGGGCTTGCGACAACAGGCAAAATTCCTTTTGTAAGCACTTACGCAGTATTTGGTTCGTTAAGAATGGCGGAGCAAATTAGACAAGAAATTTGTTATCCGAACTTGAATGTTAAAATTGCTTGTTCTCATGGTGGCCTTACCCCAGCAAATGATGGAGCAAGTCATCAAAGTATTGAGGATATGGGAGTATTAAGAACGATTCCAAACATGACTGTCGTGATGGGTGCAGACTATTATTCTACTAAAAAATTAGTAGAACAAGCTGCAGAAATTCATGGTCCAGTATACCTTCGTTTTACAAGAGATGCTGTTCCAATCATCTATGATGAGAAGGAAGAATTTACGATTGGAAAAGCAAAGCAGGTAAAGGATGGAGAAGACCTGGCAATCATTGCAAATGGTGATACGGTATATCTTGCATTAGAAGCTGTAAAAGCTTTAGAAAAAGAAGGAATCTCTGTCAAGCTATTAGACATGCATACGATTAAACCACTTGACCGTGAAGCAGTCGTTGACTGTCTCAAGGTTGGCAAGATCATTACAGTAGAAGATCATAATATTTTAAATGGTCTTGGAAGTGCAGTATGTGAAGTCGTTGCTGAAGAAGGAAAGGGTATCGTTAGAAGAATTGGGGTCCAGGATAAGTTCGGACAATCTGCACCATATGAAAAACTATTAGAACTAAATGGAATTACGATTGAAAATATAGTAAAAACTGCGAAAGAAATTCTTTAGTATTCATTCCAAGAAACTTTTTAAAATAGGAGAGATCGAGAATGTTTGAATTAAAAGATAGAGTAGCCATTGTTACGGGAAGTGGTTCGAAAAAAGGAATCGGGCGAACAATTGCTTTAACACTTGCAAAGCAAGGAGCAGCTGTTGTAATTGCCGATATAAATTTTGAAGGTGTTCAAGAAACAGTAAATGCGATTACCGAGGCGGGTGGCAAGGCTTTAGGGGTAGAATTAAACGTTACTAGCAAAGAATCTTGTGACGCAATGGTAGAAAAAACGCTTAAAACGTTTGGAAGAATTGATATCCTCGTTAATAATGCCGGAATTTCACAAAAAGTGACCGTACAAGATATGACACTTGAGGACATTACACGGGTATTTAATGTGAATATGTTTGGGCTGTTCTTATGTACTCAAGCAGTCTTAGAAACGATGAAAAAACAAAAGTTTGGAAGAATTATCAGTCTTTCCTCTGTATCAGCAAAACGAGGTGGGGGAGTATTTGGAGGTCCGCACTATTCTGCTTCAAAAGCAGCTGTATTAGGATTCTCTAAAAACTTAGCACGTGAAGTGGCACTGGACGGAATTACAGTAAACTGTGTAGCTCCAGGTCTTGTTAATACTGAGATTTGGAAGTCCCTACCTGAAGAAGATGCTAAAGCTGTTATTGCAGGAATCCCAATGGGAAGACCTGGAGAAACAAGCGAAATCGCAGCTACAATTGCCTTTTTAGCTTCAGAAGAAGCTTCTTATATTACTGGTGAAGAAATAGACATTAACGGTGGTTCCCACATGGATTAGGAAATACATACAATAACAGGCATCCACACTGGTATGCCTGTTTGTATTTTAAGGGAGAAAATTTGCGGTTTATAAACCAGTTTGTCTTAATCTTAAGTGGGCCTAATGCAGTTTTCTTAATGAATAAGTGTGTTGCCCGTAAAAAAGGAAAAGTATATAATCTAACTATAAAAAAATGATTCAAAATATATGGAGAGAAGTGGTTATTATTAGTTTTAATCCAGTATCCAGCAAAAAATTATATATTCAAATTTATAATCAAATTCTTTCTGAAATCCAGTCGGGTTCCTTAAAAATAGGCGATAAACTTCCTGCTGAAAGAGAGCTCTGCGAGCAATTTGGAGTAAGTCGTGCACCTGTTAGACAAGCCCTCAGTGCTTTGGAATTGAATGGCCTTATTTATTCTCGTCAAGGTGAAGGGGTTTATGTTAAGAACAATCAAATTGCTCCTGAAAACCCTCAATCAACTATCTTGCATGAATCAGTATCCCCTGAAGATATCGTTGAAGCAAGAATGAGTATCGAGCCGCTAATATGTAAATTTGCTGCATTAAGAGCAACGGATGAAGATATAGAGAACCTGCGTTCAACCATCAATAAGATGGAGGAAGAAACGAAGGCTGGTTATTATGTACCCGAAACAGATGAAGCATTACATAACGGGATCGCTAAGGCGTCTCATAATGATTTATTTATAAGTATCATGGCTGCTATTAGTACAGCGATGAAACAACAGGAAATGTGGAAATTTTTACGTGATCGAACTGTAACTCGCCCAGATTATCGAGACCGTAATTTTGCTGAGCACCAAATGCTTATTAAAGCAATAGAGGATCGTGATGATAAGGAAGCAGAAAGAATCATGACTTTTCATATGCAAAACTTATATGATCGCTATTGGAAAGATTAGAGCACTTAGAAGTTGCATTTAAACCTAGAACAAAACATATCGATGATGTTCCCCTGTAAGATAAAAGGGGAATTCAAAAAGCCTAAGACAAAGGGGTAACTCTCCTTGGTCTTAGGTTTTTTTTATTCAAAGAAGTTTCATTATCTTATTGACAATCAATAGTTACGAAAGTATATTAAATATATAAGGTACCTTAGTAGACAAGTAGTCAAGAATACAATTATCGAGAAAGATAATATGTATACGCTGTGAAAAAATCGGAAAGGGGTCAAAAGGTAATTTTTTTGATTAGAATTAAGAACATGTAAGAAAAGTAGTGAAGGTATCATTAATATTTTATTTTAGTAGTGTTTATTTTTTGATAATATAGTCAAGTTTTTTTAACATCATTTTAATGTTAGGAACAATCGTTTATTATTGTAGTAAAGCATTTAGTTGGGGTGATGTTTTTTTGCTCCAATATCCAAGAATTACGTACATTTGTAAGCGTTTAAAATTTAGTGGTCGAACAAAATAAAGCTATTAATAAACTTGTCTGTGACTAAAAACTAGTAGGTATGAAACCATAAGGAGGAATTATTTTGGATCTACTTCAATTAGAGCGATCGACAACCAAAAAAGTTACGTTAAGATTAATTCCATTTCTGTTTCTTTGTTTTGTAATAGCGATACTAGACAGGGTCAATATTGGATTTGCTGCCCTGCAAATGAACGAAGATTTAGGTTTTTCAAATGCTGTTTTCGGTTTTGGAGCAGGGATTTTCTTTTTTGGGTATTTCCTTTTAGAAGTACCAGGAAGCGCTGCAATGACAAAAATTGGAGCAAGAAAATGGATTAGTAGAATTATGGTTTCATGGGGACTACTTGCGGTACTAATGGCTTTTGTAGAAACTCCATGGCAATTTTACTCTGCTCGGTTCCTTTTAGGGGTTGCAGAAGCTAGTTTTTATCCATGTATGGTCCATTATTTAAGCGGTTTCTATCAATCGAAACATCACGCAAAAGCAATCGCAGGGTTTATGCTGGCGATACCTGGTGCAAATGCATTAGGTGCACCACTCTCGACCTTCTTGCTAGGGGTTGATTGGTTACATTTGGCTGGGTGGCAATGGCTGTTTATTATGGAAGCGATTCCAGCTGTTATCTTAGGTATCATCGCGTTCTTCTATCTTGATGATAAAATTGAAGAAGTAAAATGGTTGAACAAAGATGAGAAAAAATGGTTAATTGACATTACCACAAAAGAGAGTCTTGAAAAACAGAAAGTTAAACACTACACTTTCATGCAGGCTTTAAAGGATCGCGACGTACTAATTTTATCTTTAGGATATTTCTGCTGGATGGTTGGTTACTATGGAATTAATATGTTTTTACCAACCATTTCAAAAGGTTTATCAGAAACAGCCAATATTAGTACGCAAAATATGGGTTGGATTTTAGGCTTAATGTATGTTTGTGCGATGGTAACAATGATTTTAGTTGGGAACCATTCTGACAAGAAAAACGAGAGACGTTGGCATGTTGCGGCGTGTTTAACCACAAGTGCAGTTGCCATGATTATTAGTAGTTATGTTGCAGATATAAACATTTTCATCGCCTTCGTATTTCTAACTATCGCATTATGTGGAGCATTTGGTGCATACTCACCGTTTTGGGCAATCCCGCCTTCCTTTTTAACTGGAGCAGCTGCTGGAGGTGCCATAGCCCTCATCAACAGTATTGGAAATCTTGGTGGATTCTTTGGACCATATATTGTCGGCTATATTAAGGATTTAACTGGATCCTTTAGTACTAGTATGATTTTCTTAGGTGCAAGTATGATTATTGGCTCAACCATTATTGTTTTCTTAGTAAAACAGTCGGGTAAAGCGCTAAGTACAAATAATGAAAAAAATTTAAAAAAGTCTAGTTAATACATCGATAGTTACATATTTACCTTAAATAAATTCCGGCGGTTACCAAACTGCTGGAATTTCTTCTTAATGAAATAAAATTCTTTAATCTATAAGAGGTGTTTTGGTCATGAATAAACTAGGGGTTTTAACAAGTGGTGGGGATGCCCCGGGGATGAATGCAGCGATTCGAGCAGTCGTAAAAGCGGCAAATTATAATAACATTGAAGTAATGGGAATTCATTGCGGGTTTCAAGGATTAATAGATGGAAAAGTCCAGCGATTGACTTTTGCAGATGTCGACAATCTTGCTGATAAAGGCGGAACGATTTTAAAAACTTCCCGATGCTTGGAGTTTCATGAAGAAGCGGGCAGAAAAAGGGCTCTTGAAGTATTGAGAAACCAAGCGATCGATTCATTAGTTGTCATTGGCGGTGAAGGATCCTTTAAAGGAGCAGAAAAACTTCATGAACTAGGAATTAAAGTTATTGGTATCCCAGGAACAATCGATAATGACTTAAGCTACACAGATTATTCAATTGGATTTGATACCACTTTAAATACGGTCTTAGAGTGCATTGGTAAAATTAAAGATACAGATTTTTCACATGATAAAACAACCATTGTTGAAGTAATGGGAAGATATTGTGGGGATTTAGCTTTATATTCAGCTTTAGCCGGTGGCGGAGAAATCATATCGACACCAGAAAGAAAATTAGATTTTGAAACCATATGTTCGGAATTAAGATTAAGAATAAAAAATGGGAAAAACGATAACCTGGTAATCATAACCGAAAGAATGTACGATTTGCCAGCATTACAAAAATACATTGAAGAGAAGTTAAATATTGGCGTAAGGACAACCGTTTTAGGCTTTATCCAAAGAGGGGGACATCCGTCCGCATTTGACCGGGTTTTAGCAAGTAAAATGGGAGTTACAGCAGTAAAACTGCTGACTGAAGGATATTCAGGAAGAGCTGTTGGTATTAAAGAAAATAAAATAATAAATGTTGAGCTTAAAAATGTCAATGCTGCAGTTGTTGATAAAAAAGATAAATATAGTATGTTAGAGACTCTTTTATTATAGAAAAAAATGGATGAAAGTAACAATTTGACTCAGTCAAATAAACAAGCGAAGGTGGGTAAAAACAAATCCATCTTCGCTTGTTTATTTAGTATTTTAGTATTGATTATAAAATTCCTGAATCTTAGCAGGATCCTCTGTTACGGTTAAAGCGAGCATTAATAGAATCCGTGCTTTTTGAGCGTTTAAAGAATCAGACGTAATAAAGCCTTCTTTAAGTGAAACCGTTCCTGTCCCAACCCGTGAAGCACGCACAACTTCTACTCCTTTATCCATGGCAGCTTCGACACCTTCAAGGGCAAGTTTTGATAATGTACCATCACCAGGGGCGGCCACCACAATTCCCTTAGCTCCATTTTTCACCGCAGCCTCATACATATAGGTTGGACTATCTTGATATCCATAAATAATATCGACTTGAGGTAATTTTTCAATCTTAGAGATATCAAAAATAGAATGAGTAGTATGCAGTCTCGTAGTTTCACTATAGAAATAATGTTTTCCACCAATAATAGCCCCTAAATAGCCATTTTCAATCGATTTAAATGTATCTAATGTCGTTGTATTAGTTTTGGTAATATTTCTAGCATCAGCTATCCGGTCATTTAGCGTAACAAGAACTCCTCTACCTTTGGAATTTTTGTCACCTGCTAAGGATACTGCATTGTATAAGTTAAATGGTCCGTCAGCACTCATAGCTGTTGCAGGACGCATTGCTGCGGTCAGAACAACAGGTTTATCACTTTTAACGACTAAATTTAAGAAGTATGCTGTTTCTTCTAATGTATCCGTTCCATGGGTTACGACAATTCCATCTACATCTTTAGAAGCAAGTAATTCATTAATACGTTTACCTAATTTCAAGAGAATTTCGCTCGTCATATCTGTACTATCTACTTTAACAATTTGCTCGCCAGAAACATTTGCAATCTTTTTCATTTCTGGAACGGCTTCAATTAAGCTTTCAATGGCAAGATCTCCCGATTTATATCCAGTTGTTTCTGTAGAAGAAGCACCAGTTCCGGCAATTGTTCCACCTGTTGCTAGAATCACTACGTTTGGCAGATTTTCTGTCTGTTTGTCTTTAGATACCTCAGTGGTTTTTTCAGCGGCTTTGGCAGGTGTCTCTTCCGTTGCTTCTGTAAATACAACAGGTCCTAACTTAATTGCTCCAACGATAGCTATTACCATGGTTAAAAGGAATACTATCAACCTTTTTTTCAGTTTCATAACCTTTGACCTCCTAAAAAATTAATTTTAAAGTAATGTTTGTTAAATCTAACTGCAAAGGGGATTCGATAATGGTTTCCCTTTTGATTAGTTCGAAAAAATAATAAATTTCAAACTATAAAAACCTACAGAAAAATACAAACTTACACATTAATGACATGGGATTGTCAATATTGAGGGAAATTTTTACAAAGTGTTTGTTTTAAGAGGAAAAATTGTTGGTCGGGCAAAAGTGATATTAATATAGGATTTTTTGAGGGGGCTTCATGATAAAATAAAAATATCTGATAGCAAATCCCGCCAATGAAAGTTAAGGCGAAAGGAGAATGACATGGAAGGAAACAAAAAATCAGTTGATTCTATTGATGAATACATATCTCAATTTTCACCTGAGGTTCAGGAAAAACTTAAAAAGCTAAGAACCGTTATAAGCGATTCGGCACCAGAAGCAGTAGAAAAAATAAGTTATCAAATGCCGACTTTTGCTTTACATGGTAATTTGGTTCATTTTGCAGCTCATTCAAATCATATCGGGTTTTATCCGGCACCTAGTGGTATCGAAGCTTTTAAAGATGAATTGTCGGAGTATAAAGGAGCAAAAGGGTCGGTACAGTTTCCTTTCGAAAAACCGCTCCCATTTGAGTTAATAAGCAAAATCGTCAAATATAGAGTAGAAGAAAATAAAAACAAAGCAGAACAAAAATTAAAAAAGAAAAAATAAAAATGTTTTTAAAAAGAAAGATCCGCAAGGTTATGCTGTGCGGATTTTTCTTTTTGTTGGGTATACGAGATGCTGAATCAGTGGGAAACCCGTTCCCTTAATTGCCTTTTCACCCTCAAAACTATAGAATGAAGGCTATGATTTTTTAAATCAGGTACAAAGGAAGATAAAATGTTAACAACCAAAACATATATCAGCGAATGGCAGCAAGCGCTGCAAAACGAAATCTTATATTTAAAAAAGTTTGGTGGTAGCCGGTTCACGGTAACCAATGGCAGGCTTCTTTCAAATAATGGTCCATATCATTATTATTTTGATACCGCCATTGCACTTAAGATACCAGTTGGTTCAACAATAAAACTGGTATGGGGTAAGCTGAAAAGCAACGGTCGGGTACTTTCCTCCGAGGGAAAAGGGATCATGATCGCACTTGAGCAAACCTTTGGCGACTTAATTCCGGAAGCGGACTTAATGCATGATCCTTGGGAGCTGCTGGAACAGCTAATCGATCGATTTGATGAGATAAAAAAAAGCAAACGGAAGCGATTAAGGATTAAGAAGTTAATGGATCCTTCCATGGAAGCAAAACATCCTATAGAAAAGATCAAAAGCAATGTCCACGAACTTGTTTTACGGTCAAAATATAATCCGGTTACGTTCGTTTGGGGCCCACCGGGAACGGGGAAAACCTATACGCTTGCTAGAGTAGCTGCTAACAAATATTTTCAACAAAAGCGAGTGCTGATTTTGTCCCACAGCAATCAGGCAGTGGACGTCCTGTTAGGGGAAATCGCTGATTTTATAAAAAAGAAAGGCCGATTTCACGTTGGTGACATCCTCCGTTTTGGAGGAAATTCAGGAGAGCACCTTGCGAACAATATCGAAGTGACAACCACTATGTTGATTGAAAAACAGGATCCAATGCTTGCTCAAGATAGAGAAAAACTTATAGAAGAAAGGCGGAGTCTAAAGCTCGACTTGGCACGGTCTTTTAGTAAGCGCGACTCAGCAGCTTTATTAGAAATTGAAACGAAGCTTGCCAAGCTGCTTGAAAAAGTCCGTCAGAAAGAAATTCAGTTTTTGAAAGAAGCATTCATCGTGGGAACAACTTTGGCAAAAGCTGCGAGCGACAGTGCTGTATATGAACGGGACTTTGATATTGTCATTCTTGATGAAGCGAGTATGGCCTACGTTCCTCAGGCTGCATTTGCAGCAGCATTGGGTAAACGGATTATTATTTGCGGAGATTTTAAACAACTGCCCCCGATTGCTTCAAGCAGAGACTCGCTTGTTGCCAAATGGCTGAAAGAGGATGTGTTCCACCGAGCAGGTGTGGTAGATTGGGTAAAGCAAGGAACACTTCATCCTCATCTCTTTTTATTAAAAGAACAGCGGAGGATGCATCCTGACATTTCTGCCTTTACGAATCAGTATATTTATCATTCATTGGTTGGAGATCACGAATCGGTTTATCAAAGTAGAAATACGATTGTTGAACAATATCCGTTCCCAAACAGGGCAGCGATTCTTTTGGATACAAGCTTTACTGGCTTCCATTGTATAAGCGATAAAGTCTCTAACTCAAGATTCAATCTATGGCAGCTTTTGTTGTCCTTTCAATTAATTAATGAAGCTTACCTTAGCGAAGTAAAATCAATTGGATATGTAACTCCATACCGGGCCCAGGCCAACTTAATGCAAATGCTGCTTGAAGATCTATATGAGAAAGAACGAAATGAAGCGGATATCATTGCTGCAACCGTGCACAGGTTCCAAGGAAGTGAACGTGATGTGATGATCTTTGATACAGTAGACGGTGAACCGCAAAACAGAGCTGGGATGCTGTTGACAGGCAACGATAGTGAACGGTTGATTAATGTTGCGATTACCCGCACAAAAGGGAAGTTTCTTCACGTTAGCAACCAAGAATTTATTCGCAGGAATGTTTTCCGGGGGAAAACGCTGAGGCAGCTCGTTGATCATCAGACTAAACATCAGCAAAGAATCACGACGAAAGAAATTGGTTCGTGGATCAAGAATCAGCACAAAAGCTTACAATGGATGCATGCGCGGAAATTGGAGCAGGTCTTTCAGGATATGGATACCGCAAAGTCTTCCATCGTTATCTCCTTGCCGGAAAAAATGGTTTTATCATCTGAATGGAAAGAAAAGCTAATGAATAGAAAAAAGCAAGTAAAATTAACTGTTATTTCAAGTCTGGAGTGGAACCTGTTGCAGTCTGATGAGTGGCTAGAAGAGCATTTCCCCTTCCCATTTGTGATGATTGATAGGAAAATTCTCTGGCTTGGTCTACCGCTTGAAGGAGCAAGAGGAGTACAACCTCCTGTTGTTGCTGCTCGACTGAATTCGATTAGGGTGTGTGAATATTTTTTAAGCCAGTTTTAGTTATTTCCTATTTACCTTTGGAAAGTCAGATAACCAAACCTTTGTATTTTTATTTCTTTTTTTATATAATAATTAAGTATCCTCCTAGCTATGAAAATAGACGAAGGAGGTATTTTTTTGTTGGTGGAAGTGGAATGATAAATTAAGGATAAAAAAGGCGAGGGATAAAATTTGGATTATGAAGTAATTATTACCGTTCTGAAAATCATCATGATTGATATCATCCTCTCAGGAGATAATGCAATCGTGATTGCGATGGCAACAAGATCATTGCCAAAAGAGTATCAGAACAAAGCAATCTTCTGGGGAACAGGATTCGCAGTTTTTGCGCGGATTGCACTTGCTACAATTATCGTGTTAATCATGAATATTCCTTACATTCATGCGGTAGCTGGTTTACTGCTTGCCTACATCGCATGGGGTGTGTTAAATCAAGGTGAAGAGGAAGCAAACATCAAAAGCCACAACTCTGTTGGGAAAGCGATTGCGACCATTGCTGTTGCCGATTTAACGATGAGCTTAGACAATGTAGTTGCAGTAGCGGGTGTTGCAGAGGGGCATATCGGATTGTTAATTTTAGGAATTGCCATCAGTATCCCCTTAATGATCTTTGGTTCAAAGTGGCTTGTTGGCATGATGGGGAAATACCCAATCATTATTTATATCGGTGCTGGAATCCTTGCTTGGACTGCAGGAGAAATGATTGTCGGAGATGAAAGATTAACTTCTCTATTGAATATTTCTGAATCGGTTGGTTACGTAATCGCTGCTGTTCTTACCGTAGGAATAGTATTGGGTGGATATATTCGAAATAAGAAAAATGAAAAAGATGCTAACGAAGATCGAGCAACTGCATAAAGCGTATAGGGGTGTCCTAACTTGGACGCTCTTTTTTTGTTTCAATTTTTTGGAAGAATATCAATAAATAGCCATTTTTCCCCTTGCTTTTTAACCGCGATTTTGTAATAATTTTGTGTATATTTTGTTAAAAAGACGACTTTTGTAGTAATTTGAAACATTCCTGTAATGTATTTATTACATAGATGACAAAATTCGATGGTATACTACAGATTGTACATATTTTTTGTTACTGAGAAATTTCCTGTGAAATGAAAGATTATTAGAAAATTACTAAACTATGAAATTTGTAGATTGATAGAAAAGGCAGGGGCAAAGGATGAAAAAACCGCTTCTAGTATTCAACATAACAGTGATGCTTGGGTTGGGAAGTGTAGTTTCTCTTCCAACTGCACAAGCAGAATCGATTCAAACTCAGCGATCAAGTATCCAAGCAAATCTAGCACAAACAAACAAAGAGCTTAGCGCGGTACAGGATGAACTGTCTAGATTAAATGAACAATTGAAACGTGCCGATCAAGCCATTATTGATAATCAAAACATGATTGCCAAGACAGAGGCCGATATTACGGCAGCAAACCTTGAGATTCAAAAGCTTGAACAAGAGGTTGCAACTTTAAAAAAGTCGATTGAAAAGCGAAATGAGGTTTTAAAAGAACGGGCGCGTTCTTACCAAGAAACAGGAGGAAACGTTCAATACCTGGATGTTCTGCTCGGTTCAACCAGTTTTGGTGATTTTGTTGATCGAATTGGTGCTGTTGCAACAATTATTAATGCAGATAAGGATCTTGTGAAGCAGTACGAAGCCGATAAGAATGAAGTGGAAAAGAAGCAATCATCGGTTAAAACAAAACTTGAAGAATTAACAAATATGAAGACTGAGCTAGAAGGAATGCGTGCTCAAATTGTCGAGCAACAGCAGCAAAACGAAGCGCTTAGAACAGAGCTTAAGCAAAGGGAAGCAGAAGGTCTCGCTGCTAAATCCGACCTACAGCAACAAGACCGTAGTCTCGCAACACAAGAAGCGGGATTAACTGCAGGCTTTTCGGCACAAGTGCCGACTAATGGTGGTGCTTCAAGCTATGCCATCCCTGCATCAGCGAATGAGAAAATTAGAATCGTTACGACTGCGGGGAACCGCTATATTGGTAATTCCGTTTATGTATTTGGTGGCGGAAGAACCGCTTATGATATAGAAAATGGACGATTCGATTGCTCCGGATTTGTTCATTGGTCCTATGCTCAAGCAGGGATCAGCATTGGAGCAAGTACGGATTCATTGAAAAACTCTGGACGTAGAGTTTCCACAAGTGAGATGAGACCAGGGGATTTAGTGTTCTTTAACACATATAAAACAGATGGTCATGTTGGGATTTATTTAGGCGGAGGTCAATTTATTGGCTCACAAAGCTCAACAGGTGTGGCGATTGCCAACATGTCCAGCGGTTATTGGGCGAACACTTTTAACGGTCGTGTTGTACGAATCATTGAATAATCGTGTAAATAATATAAGAGCCAGTTTCCATTCTACGGATGCTGGCTCTTTTGTTTTGGTAAATCGATATCATATAGTAATAGTTTAGCCCCTTTCCACTCATACTAAGATTGGAAGCGCAATTATTTGTGCTCCCAATCTTAGTATGTTTTTGCTTATTTATAAAATTTCTTCACTTGCATATAGGACTTTTGTATAGCCTGTCTTACATTTATATGTTATAAAAGAGAAAAGTGAAATTAATTCTTTGAATCCGTTTTCAGACTTTAGTAGTAATTGTAAGGATTTTTTTGCCAAAAAGGGGGGACAACTATGAGTTTAAAGCAAAAAAAGTATAATTTTTTTCAACAAGTTAGACGCAAATTTAAGTTGAATTTTATTAAACTTTTTCGTTCTCCGGGCGGAGCTAAAAAAGTATCATTAGGCTTTGCCATTGGCTTTGGCACTGAAATGATCGTTTTATCATCAGTATCACTGATTTATATATTTTTTGTACCCCTTGTTCGTTTAGCTAAAGGCTCGTTACCTGCCGCTATTATTGGAAACGTTATCGGGAAAATAACCTTCCTTCCCGTTATTCTCATTCCTTTTGCGAAAAAAATAGGGAAGCTTCTCTACCCAATCAAAGTAAAAGTAGGGCACATGCCGTTTTCTTTTTCAAATATATTGCACGGGGATTTCCGGGGCTTGATCAATGTCCTTTATGGCGGGATCCATGTATTAATTGGCATGACCATTTTTGGCATTATCCTCGGGGGAATTTCGTACTTTATCATTCACTATTTTTACGAAAAAGAAAAAACAAGAAGATTAACAAAGGTTCGTCATAGGCATGCGATTCGCAATAATTTAAATAATAACTATTCCTAGGATAAATTGAACCGTACGGGATTCTAGGAACTCGCCAAAAAGGCGAGTTTTCTTTTTTACAATATTTTAGATCCTTCTTAAACTTAAGCGCCGATGAAAATACTTAGGAGTTACCGATTTCAAAAATATATTATTTATCTTCTAAATGTAATAAGTCGCTTTGTAATTCGTTTTGAGACGAATAGCCAGTTTGAATAATATCATCTTTATTACGAACGAAATATGTGTACTCCACTTCTGGTTCATTATCAAATATTACACCTATGGAGTATGGACTCATACTCTCATATCCGTCCTCACGATGAGGCACAGTCCAAAATTCCCAAGTCTCCTTTGGGTACTCTTGTTCCAAATACATCTGTAAATAACCTACTTTATTTTCAATTTGCAAATCAATCCAGTAAGGCCGTACCACATAAAAGATACTAAAAGAAATCAGATAAACAATAGCCAATCCCTGAATAACTTTCCTCCATTTTCCTTTCAAAACGAAAGAAACAGATAGAATAGCGAGTAAAATCCCACCAGCTATTATCAATTCAATTAATTCAATTGGATGCATTGAATCCACCCCTTTTTTTAGATATTCGTTGGTTTTTTATTTATAACAATGAAACCTTCACTCTGTAGCATAAGTATAACAACAAAAATAGGATGCGAATCACCCTTTTCAACAAAGTGGACTCATTATGGCTTTTATTTTAAGAACAGCTTAATTTTATTAACCCCGTTCTTAACATTCGGATACCGAAACGGAATATCGAATAATGTGGTTTGCTTTAGAACGCTCTTACCGTGCGAAAACGTGTCGAAGCTGCCTTTTCCATGATAGGCGCCAATTCCGCTTGACCCGACTCCGCCGAAGGGCAGGTGAGGGGAGCCAAGGTGATAGACGGTATCATTAATGCATCCACCTCCGAAGGAAATACGATTTAGTACTTCCTCCTGAATGGCGCGGCTTTCGGAAAATATATAGAGTGCGAGGGGATTAGGGTGCTTGTGAATTCCCTCAATGGCTTCTGTTAGCTCGCTGTACTCCAGCACCGGCAGGATCGGGCCAAAAATCTCATCTTGCATAACAGGATCTTCCCATGTGATGTTCGTAAGCACGGTTGGCTCGATCACAAATCCATTCTCCATTGTTTTTCCGCCTGTAAAAATTTCTCCATTATCCAAAAAAGAGCACAATCTGTTATAATGCTTTTCGCTGACAATATGAGTATAGTCCTCGTTATTAAGTGGATGTTCTCCGTATAGCTCATGAATCGCTACCTTTAGGGCAGTCAAAAAGTCATGTTTAATCGATTGGTGAATATACAAGTAATCCGGTGCCACGCACGTTTGACCCGCATTTATATACTTCCCCCAGGCTATTCGTTTTGCGGCCAACTTTATATTGGCATCCTCATGAACAATGCAGGGGCTTTTTCCGCCTAATTCCAAGGTTACCGGGGTTAAATGTTTGGAAGCAGCCTCCATAATGATCTTTCCGACAGGAACACTTCCAGTAAAAAAGATATAATCAAATTTTTCATTTAGCAGGGCTTGGCTTGTTTCCACCCCACCTTGGAAGACAACAATATATTCTTCTGGAAAGATGTCTTGGATTAGTCTGCCTAGAACCTCTGATGTTTTCGGTGTTAGTTCTGAAGGTTTGATTACTGCACAGTTCCCAGCGGCAATGGCCCCAATTAAAGGAGCTATTGCTAATTGAAACGGATAATTCCAAGGCGAGATAATCAGAGACACACCATAGGGTTCCGGATAAATGTAACTTGTTGAGCCGAAGTGAGTAATCGGAGTTTTTACCCTTTTGGGTTTTACCCATGAGCGTAAATGGCGGGTGGTGAAACGTATTTCTTCAAGGATTATCCCAACTTCAGTCGTATATGCTTCAAATTCCGATTTATTTAAATCCACTTTTAACGCTTCGATAAGCTGTTTTTCATTTGTTTTGATAGCCGTTCTTAACTTTTGCAGCGCATCCAGGCGGAAAGCTATATCCTTTGTCTTGTCAGTGCGGAAAAACGCTTTTTGTTTTTTTATAAGCGCTTGTATTGTATTCATACGATTCCTACTTTCGTAAAAGATTCATCGATTTGATTATCCCATATTAACACCTTCATCCAAAGTTATAAGTTGGTACGATTTTCATTTGACTAAAGTGTTACCGAAAAATTTTAACTAATAGCCTTTTATTGGTGTAAGAAACTGCAATAGGATCGGGGGAAATTGTAACCAATCGCCCTTATTAGTGTAAGAAACCGAAAATGATTACGGGAAATGGGTGACAATTAACTCTAAAACAAAAAAAAAACCAACAATAGTTGGTTTCTAAGCTTAGCCTTCTAGAAGTGGAATTCTCTCTTTGTATTGCTCAATTAGTGCTCGGTTATGTTGTTCCGCTCCATCCGCATTTCCGCTCTTAAAGATGGGCGGTTTAACGTTATTTTCAAGCATGATATTGACCGCTTCGACGATGATTCCATTAACGATTGCTGTCCCGACTACGGTTGAGCCAGAGCCGAAAGGAATGTTTAATGACTCGTGCTTCATCAACGCATCTCCAACGAGAATATGATTATCAATGGTTAGATCAGCAGAGTGATGAAGAAATTTCCCGTTTTTATGTCTAGAAGAAACATGCTTTGCATAAATAGGGGAGGTGATGGCAATTACGAAAGCACCTTTGCTTTTTGTGATTTCGGCCACATCAATTGGAACAGGATTTCTCCCTGAAGTGGATGCAACAATGACAATATCACCAGTATCGATTGCAATGTTTTCCATAAACTGATGTGCATAATCATTTTGTTGTTCCAATTGCGAAGAGCGTACAGCTCCTTTATGGAGCATCAACTCGTCAATTAATATGGGGTTAATCGGTGCAAGTCCACCCGCGCGGTAAAATAATTCCTCACCAAATATATGAGAATGACCGCAGCCAAACACATGCACAATCCCATTGTGTTGAATACAATCGGCTACTTTTGCCGCGGCCATTTTGAGGTTTTCCTTTTCATCCTTAGCTATGGTGGTTAATAATTCTTGGAGTTTATCAAAATAAAGGTTAAACAAGGGATTACCTCCATATGAATTTCCTGTTATCGCTTCATCTGTATCATGAATTTATAGCGGTCGGCACGATAGGCTGATTTTACAAATTCAACCGGGGTTCCATCATGAAGAAACGTGTTTCGTTGAATCAGCATGACGGGAGCCCCTTTGTTTATGTTTAAATAATTGGCTTCACTTTGAGTGGCAATGGATGATTCAATTACCTGCGCTGCATGATCAATTCTTAAGTTCAACCGATCTTCAATGTACGTGTATAATGATTGATTCACAATTTCCTCTGTGAGCCCTTTAATAAGGTTGGCTGAAATATAATTGGTTTCCAAGGCCATCGGTACACCATCAGCTAAGCGGATCCGTTTTATTTCGTACACAGGTCCATATTCTTGGATCGACAACTGACTTGCAATTTGACTGGTGGCAGGAATAATTTCAAAATGGATTAATTGGCTTCCAGGCTCAAAACCTCGCGCTTTCATATCTTCGGTGAAGCTTGTTAAGCCTTGGAGAGCTTGTTCAATTTTTCGTTCAGCGACAAACGTTCCTTTCCCTTGTAACCGATGTAAATATCCTTCGTTTACGAGCTGGGTAAAGGCTTGTCTTACGGTCATTCGGCTAATTTGGTATTTTTCAGCATATTCTCTTTCGGCAGGCAATGCGTCTCCAGGACGCAACTCACCCTTTTCAATTAACTCTTTAATATGCTCTTCAAGCTGATAATAAAGTGGAATGGGGGAATTTTTATCAATCATTCTCCTCTTACTGCACCTTTCTAGAAGAAATTAGACAGTGGCAGAATCTGAACGAATAGCTTTCATAGGACTATTTACAATGAACCTTTAGCCCGGCTACTGCCGCTTTATCTGCAATAATTGTAACATATGGATGGTTTTTCAAAACAGATGCAGGAAAACTTTCCTGAACACCTGCACTTAACAGCTTTGACAATGCCTCGCTTTTGTTTTCTCCGGAAACAAGAAGAATGATTTCTTTACTTTTCATTATCGTGGAAATTCCCATTGTAATCGCTTTTGTAGGAACATCCTCCAACCGGTTAAAGTATCTTGCGTTTGCCTTAATCGTCGATGGTGCTAAGTTTACGATATGAGTTGTGGAAGTGAACGAAGTTCCAGGCTCATTGAAACCGATATGCCCATTGCTGCCAATCCCAAGAATTTGGAGGTCAATCCCACCATGTTTTGAAATTAACTCCTCGAATCGTGTGCATTCTTTTTGGTAATCCTCGACATTACCATGAGGGACATGGGTGTTTTTTTTATTAATATCGATATGATTAAACAGCTGTTCATTCATGAAATAACGGTAGCTATTCTTATTTTCCGGTGAAAGGCCAATATACTCGTCGAGGTTAAAGGTCGTAACATTTTGATAGGATGTTCCATTCTTTTTATGGTCTTCAATGATATTTTTATAGGTTCCGATTGGTGTCCCGCCTGTTGCGAGTCCGAGTGTAATTCTCGGAAAATGGCAGACCTTATCAATGATGTATTCAGCTGCTTTCTGGCTCATTTCCTGATAGTTATTTACTTCGATGATTTTCATTATGGGTTCTCCTCCTTTTTATAAGCAACAGCGCCTCGGCAAATCGTCATCACCACTTCTAAATTGTCATCAAGAATAGCAATGTCAGCGTCTTTTCCAACCGATATGCTTCCTTTTCGATCAAAAACATTTAATTGCTTGGCGGGATTTCCAGATGCCATTTCAATCGCTTCTTCAAGTGAACATCCTGTATAGGCGATCATATTTTTAACGGCTTGGCCCATTTTCAAAATACTTCCAGCTAAGGTTCCGTCGATGAGTTCGGCTCTGCCATCCTTCACCGTCACTTCTTGTCCGCCAAGATCATATTTCCCGTTTTTTAAGCACTTTGCACGCATCGAATCGGTTATTAACATTAATCCTTCACTTCGTTTTAGTTTGTAAGCAATCTCAACTATTTCTGGACGAACATGAACTCCATCAACGATGATTTCAGCCATTAGCTCATCTCGTAAAAAGGCTGCACCAACGACTCCTGGTTCACGGTGGTGTAATCCACTCATTTGATTATAGAGATGGGTTACATGAGTTGCCCCTGCATGAATCGCTTCATTTACTTCTTCATAAGCTGCTTCTGAGTGGCCAATTGAGGCGATGATATGATTCGCCTTTAAAAATTGAATCAGTTCGATGCCACCTGGTTGTTCTGGTGCTAATGTAACCAATTTAATCATTCCATTAGCTAATTCTTGCCATCGTTTAAATAAAGCTAAATTAGGATCGATGATATGCGGAATGGGTTGTGCCCCAGCCATTTTGGGATTTACAAAAGGTCCTTCAAGATGAATCCCAAGTATTTCGGCGTTTCCCTGTGGTGCTTGTTTCCCAATGTAATCACCAGCATTGATTAAAGCCTGTTCAATATGTTTGATATCTTGAGTCATCGTTGTGGCTAGGAAGCTGGTTGTGCCTTCTTTAGGAAGGGAGGTCACCATCGTGTCAAGTGCATCCTGCGTTCCATCCATTGTATCAGCACCGTTTACGCCATGGATATGAACATCAATTAAACCAGGAATGGCTTTATAATGAGAGGGAAGCTCAACTATTTCCCATTGATCATTATTTAAAGGCCCAAGCTCCGAAACGTTTCCCAGCTCATCTATTTTTTGATCTTTCATTTTTATATAGCCATTTTCAAGGATTTTACCTTCTGAATAAATATGAATACCCTTTAGCAAAATAGGATTAACTTGCGGAGTCATCTTCATTACATCCTTTCAAGTGATACCTTCATATTAGCATCACCTATTTCTAGTTGTCTATACCAATTTGTGTTTTATAAGTGATGGTAGGTTTGTTTTTAAAATAAAAAACCTTGTTGTTATAAGGTTAAGACGAATTTTAATGATATCCCGTTCAAAAAAAATAAAAATTGGTATAGACATCTATAATTATTCGGTGGTATAGTTGCTCTAGGAAAAGCGCTTTCACCCATGATTAACATCGAAAAGGAGAGAATACACTATGTTAGGTTTTTTACAGCGAATCGGAAAAGCGTTGATGCTGCCAATAGCCGTGCTGCCAGCTGCAGGGCTGTTGCTCCGTTTTGGACAGCCGGATTTATTAGATATCCCGTTTATTGCGAATGCCGGGAATGCCATTTTTGCAAACTTAGCGTTAATTTTTGCGATTGGAGTAGCGATGGGGTTTGCCAAAGATAATAATGGTGCTGCAGCCTTATCAGGGGCAATTGGCTATTTAGTTTTAACAGAAGGAACAAAGGCTTTAGATAAAGACATTAACATGGGCGTATTAGGGGGAATTATCGCCGGGATCATTGCCGGATTGCTTTACAATCGTTACCATGACAAGAAATTACCTGAGTGGCTAGGTTTTTTTAGTGGACGCCGCTTTGTTCCGATTGTGACCTCAGTCGCAATGGTTATTTTAGCAGGAATCGCTGGCTTTGTTTGGCCACCAATTCAGGATGCCATCAATGGCCTTGGAAACTGGATTATTGGCCTTGGTGCAATCGGCTCTGGGATATTTGGGTTATTGAACCGATTGCTTATTCCGTTAGGATTACACCATGTTTTAAATAGTTTGTTCTGGTTTCAATTTGGAGAATACGCAGGAAAAGCGGGGGATATTGCCCGTTTCTTTGCAGGGGACCCAACTGCCGGCGGCTATATGACAGGGTTCTTCCCAATCATGATGTTTGGACTTCCTGCTGCTGCGTTTGCGATTATTGCCTCTGCTAAGCCGGAAAAAAGAAAAGCAGTATCAGGGATGTTCATTGGCCTGGCACTAACATCTTTCCTTACGGGGATTACTGAACCAATTGAATTTTCCTTTATGTTTGTCGCACCATTATTATATGGGGTACACGCTGTTCTAACTGGATTGTCGATGGTGGTTACATCGACGCTGGGTATTCGCGATGGATTTACTTTTTCTGCTGGCGCCATTGATTATTTATTAAACTTTAACATTGCGGAAAAACCGTTATTGTTATTATTGGTGGGTTTAGTTTACGCGGTTGTTTATTTTGCAATTTTTTATACTTTAATTAAAACGTTTAATATTAAAACACCAGGTCGTGAAGACGATGAAGAAATTCTTGCCGAGCCATCAACATTAAGTAATGGGGCAAAGGATAAATACGATGCAATGGCTGAACATTTTATCCAAGATATTGGAGGGAAAGACAATATTATTTCGATTGATAATTGCGCGACCCGGCTTAGATTAAATATTGTCGATATGGAGAAAGTGAACGACTCAGCTTTAAAAGCACATGGTGCAAAGGGAATTATGAAATTGAACAAAACTAACCTACAAATTGTGGTCGGAACAGACGTTGAATTTGTAGCCGATGCTATGAAAAAAATAAAATAAAGCTTAAAAAGGATCACTCAATACCTAGGAGTGATCCTTTTTCTTCATAAGATATAGATGAGTAAAGGAGCTAATACGGATAAAAATAAGGCTGATGTAGTCATGGCTACATTCCCCATTGCGCCCTCTTCTTCTCCCCAAATGCGCGACCGGTTTGCTCCGAGTAGTTGTGCTGAGGTACCCATTGCTAATCCTTTAGCAGATTTGCTCTTTATCCCGAATTGTTTTAGTAAGTTAGGACCAATCATCACGGAAATAAGAGCGGACAAAATGACGAAAATAATCGTAGTGGACGAAATTCCTCCAAGGTCACTCGATATCGTCAACGCAATCGGCAGAGTAACCGATCTTGGAATCAATGATAATAACAGCTGTTGTTTTAAATGGAAAATTTGCGACAAAGCTAACACCACGATCACACCCGTTGCCGTTCCGCAAAAAACACCGGCAAGAATCTTCTTGTAGTTTTTCTTTAAAAACGCCCATTGTTTGTAGAGTGGCACAGCTAACGCTACAACGGCAAGTTGTAAGAACTGATTAAACACAACATTGACCGAATTAAACGTATCCTCATGGATGTGGAGTAGAAGCAACAATAAGGTAAGAAGAACGGAGGCCGTGTATAAAGGATTAAGCCAACCTTTTTTATACTTCCGATACAGCTTTAAACTGAAAAAGTAACAGGCTGCGGTAAGAAGGATACAAAAAACAACCTTTATGATAAATAGGATCATTTTGCATTTCTCCTTTTTAATTTTTCATACCACTCAACGGGGATTGCTGTCGCTAACAAGCAGGATATGCTGCTGACAATGATTATAATTAGGACGGGCCATTGTAAGACATCAAGAACTTTTGAAGAAATGAACAGACTAACAATTGGTGGAATCAATAGTAATGTAAGATGCTTCAATTGAAAGGTGGAGGCCTCATCAATCCATTCTAATTTTATGATTCCAGTTAACAGGGAAACAAACAGGAGGATCATCCCAACCACACTGCCCGGCAGCGGAATGTGAAAAAATGTAACCATTCCATACCCTAAAAGCAAGAAGCCCACAAGGATGAAAAGCTGCAGAAACCATCGTAGTTTCATAGTCCTCGCCCTCCATCCGTTTGAATTATAATTTTAGATTAGAGGAGTTAATCTGATAAATCATTCGTTTTGTCAGATAATCTTACAGCTTTTCGGTCGGGTGTTCATAATTTTGAAAGAAAATCTTACATTTTGGATTTTGTTTGTGCGGGATTTATTACGAAAAGGGCATTAAATTTCAGTTTATGGAAAGAGTAAACATAAAAATTAAGGTTGTGGCTTGAGAATTAGGAGGTGTGGTTGATGGAGCAGCGAAAAACGGAACAACGAAAACTTGTAGAAGGAAAAGATATTAAGGATAATATTGATCATGTCCTTCAAGATGAAAAAAATCGGGATTTGAAGCTGATTGAGCAATATTTGGTTCGGGAAGAAAATACGAATCAGACGTGAGTGGGCGTTGCACGGGGTCTTATAGTGGCTATTGAAATGACGTGTGTATTGTGAGATACACATGTCATTTTTTTGTTGTTTTTTACAAGGAGAGTTCCTGTGGCCATTTTGAGTAATCCACAGTTTGATTTTGGTCAGAAGGAGAACCAACATAGCTTTTGATATAATAAAGCAAAAAACTCAAAGAAGGTAATCGCACATTAAGTTGCGAAAATAATAGTAATGAGAAATAAAGAGGGAGCCCAAGCCAACCTTCAATCTAGCAATCTCGCAGACGATTCCAGCCCCTCTTCAACGTGGAGGTAAACAATGTACATACGGAAATTAATAGTCCCTGTCATTTTTCTAATGCTTACCATCATAACAGGTACGCTTGGATATATATGGACTGAAAAATTAAGTTTGTTTGATTCAATCTGGCTAGCAGCTGTTTCAATCCTGACCATTGGATATGGTGATATTGCCCCTGTTACTCCACAAGGGAAAATTTTCACGCTGATTATCATACCGATAGCGATTGGATTAGTAACGTATATTTTAGCGCAATTTGCGAGTTCGATTATTGATGGCAATTTAGCAAGAGAGGTGAAAAAGCGGATGATGGATAAGAAAATTAATAAATTAACAAATCATATTATTATTTGCGGGCATGGACGAGTCGGAAAACAGGTGGTTTCGCAATTACAGAATGAACGGAAACCATTTGTCATAATTGAAAAAAACGAAGAGGTAATTGATTTATTCCCCGATTCTTTTCTCTATGTTTTTGGTGATGCAAAGGAAGAACAAACTTTGATCGATGCGGGAATTAAGAATGCTAGTTCTATAATTCTCACTTTACCTGACGATGCCGATAACTTATTTATTACACTAACGGCAAAGGGAATTCATCCAGGTGTTCAAACGATTTCAAGAGCAGAAAATGATCACTCAGAGAAAATTCTTTATCAGGCTGGGGTAGATAACGTAATTAACACCTCCAGCATTGGTGGGAAACGAATGGCGATGTCCGTTCTTAAACCTCATAGTGTCGAATACGTCGATACTCTTTTACATAACAATGATGTCGCTTATAGTCTAGAAGAAATCAAAATTTCTGAGACATCACCATTAGTAAATACTTCATTAAAAGAATCTAAAATAAGAGAACTATATGGGGTTAGTATCGTGGCGATTAAGCGAAAGAATGTTGTAATCAGTAACCCTAATGCAGATGAACGAATCCAAACTAATGACCTGATTATTGTATTTGGTGCCGAGCACCAAATGAAAAACTTTGAAACAGTGGCTTTCTAAATTTTATTGGCGGTTTTAGCTTATTTATCGACGCTTTTTAAACATTTATCGGCGCTTTTTCGATTTTTATCGACGCTTTTTAAACATTTATCGGCAAAAGTGAATAAGGTCACACAAACTTCCGAAAACAACCCTACATTAAACGTTACAAAATAACCCAAATAGGAGTAATGATGAAAAAGATAAAAGTAGACTGGAAAACAATTTCTTGGGTTATGATCTTTCTAATTCTGTACACAATAATAAACATGATCTGGATGGACTTTCTCTACATAAATGATTCGTATTTTAATATTTATACTACTTTAGGAATAGCAATTATTTTAGTTCTCCCATATTCATATTTAAATTCAAAAGTTGAATTCGGGAATTGGTATATTGTATTTTTAATTCCCTTTTCCTATATTGTATTACAAATGTTGCTAAGCCAGTTTTGGTATATGATTTTTCCAAACCCCTATAAAAGTGATGATCTAGGAGCGGGTATTTTAGCACTAATAATTTTCTTCCTCCATTGGCTTTCTATCATCATTTCAATTTACTTAGGTTATGTAATAAAAGGGTATAGAACGAAAAAAATTTAGACTCTTTCTTGAATAATTTTGTAGTGCCCCTTAACATTTAAAACAGCAATAAAAATAGGGTACAGTTTATTCTGTGCCCTATTTCTATTTGCTTCGTAATAAAGTACCTTTAACAAATGTTATCTGCATTGTACTTCGTTCGGCTTCAATCTTCTGCTTTTGAAATCAACCGCCCGCCAATCAGGGGATGGAGACTGATGATTACTGAAAGTGATGGTAACTAAATCATAAGGTGGATTGTGGGCTCCTTCAAATGTCGTTACTTGTACAGTTACATCAAAGCTGTAGCCGCCTTGGTCTTGTTTCTTAATTTGGATAATTTTACCACAATCAAACTGCTTATTTATGCCGTACTGCTTCTCTATTTCTTTATAAATTAAAGGAGCAAGCATAATGTAAATCAAATCATCCCGTATCTGTACATCATTTTTAGTTACGGTTTCGGCTTGGCCTGGGGAATAAGAGGAAAGTGTTAAGAAGGAAATTAATATTAAAAGGTTTTTTTTCATAAAGAACCTCATCAATTCCCGGAACTCATCTTTTTCAATTTTACTCTCGTCCGAACCCCTGCCCATACAGCAATTAACAGCCCCCCGGCAGTATCCGCAATTAAATCGAGCATCGTGTCTCTATTGCCTCCGCCCTGGAGGGTCATGTTAAAAAATTCATCTGAGCTAAATTCATAGATCTCCCAAATAACGCCACCCAACACCGCAAACGAGAGGACGTACAAAAAAATAAACCATGGTGAAATCTCTTTATCAGCCTCTCTATGAACAAGCCGTTCGTATAAGGCTATTCCTGCAAAACCGAGAATGGAACCGCTAATTAAGTGAAGGAACGTATCCCACCAGCCATTGCCATACCATCCTAAAATCGAGCCTAAGTATTGGGAACCAACTAGGAAAATCAAATACGAAACAATTAGCGGCATATTGAAATTTAACTTAGTAAAAATTGCTAATAGAAGCGGAACCGCTCCACACCCTACACCACTAACCGCTACGAGAGCTTTAAACGACTCCTCATTCATATAGTAAAAAATCGCTAAGCCTCCCATGAAAAATACGTACAACAGACAGAGTCCAATCACTAATTTTCGATTCCGATTCATTTCCCGTCACCACCAGGTTTTTAATTCCGTTAAAACACATTATGAGTCTTTATTTTTCCACTAAAATCTTCATAATATTACAGATACGCTGGAATGTTGTTTTTAATTAAAACAATTAATTTAATCGCCACTTTTATCACCTAATGTTCATTTTTAATTCACAATACAATGCTATAATTTCATAGTAAGCCAACAGCAAGATGAACGCGAATCCTAGCCCATATTATGAGGAGAAATGTATGAAACTATTAGAGCTTAAAAATATAAAAAAATCCTATAAACTGTACGATAAAGAAAAAGTTCAAGTCCTTCACGATCTTAATTTAAGCTTTCAAACAGGGGAATTTGTCTCCATACTCGGTGAATCTGGCTGCGGAAAATCAACGCTAATGAACATTATCGGGGGAATGGATTCGGATTTTGAAGGGGACGTTATTGTCCAAGGGAAAAGCTTAAAAGGGATGAAGGAAAGAGAGATTGACGATTATCGTAAAAATAAAATTGGCTTCGTATTTCAAAGCTTTAATTTAATACCTCATTTATCTGTTTTAGAAAATGTCACCATTGCCATGCAAATGACGGCAATGAGCGAAAAGGAAAGAAACCAAAAAGCTAAGGAAATCTTGACCGATGTTGGTTTAGCGGATCAGATTATGAAAAAACCTAATCAGCTTTCCGGCGGTCAAAAGCAGAGGGTAGCGATAGCCCGCGCCTTAGCGAACGATCCGGAAATCATTTTAGCGGATGAACCGACCGGGGCTCTCGACCAAGAAACGAGCGAACAAATCCTAACATTATTAGATCGCATTGCTCAAAAGGGTATGCTCATTATTACCGTAACCCATTCCCAAAAGGTAGCAGATAAAAGCTCCCGGATTGTAAAAATCGAGGATGGTAAAATTAAAGACAATATCATTTTAAAAGAAAGATACGAAACAACTGCGGAAAAGGAGCACAATCGAGCAAAATCGCTTAGTCTGTTTGCTTCCTTTAAATTGGCATTAAAAAATATGAAATTGAAAGCAAGCCGAAATATTTTAGTTGCATTAGGCGGTTCGATTGGGATATTAAGCGTCATCTTAATGCTTTCCTTAGGGGATGGCGTAACGAAATATATTAATGATGAGATCAACTCCAGTTTAAACCCGTTAATGATTGACATTACAAAGCCCGCAAAAGATGAGGAGCCTGAACAGGCGCATCCAGGTGCAGCTGTAAGACAAACGATGGAGCCTTTGGACCAGGCCGATATTGATAAAATCGAAAAAATTCCCCATGTAACAAATGTTGAAAAGGTTTCGGCTCTCAATAGAAAAAGCAGTGCCGTTTTTGAAGAAAACCGAGTCGATCTTCAATCTCTTTCTACTTTAACCGAATCCGTTGATGAGGAGATTCTTGTTACGGGGGAAATGCCTAAGGAAAATGAGGTTCTTTTAACAGCGGCCCAAGCGAAAAAATTAACAAGTGATAAAACCTATAAAACGTTGGTTGGTAAAAAATTAATGGTTTATGTGAACGAAATTGATGCACAAAATAAACCGGTGATCCTAGAAAAAGAATTAACGGTATCAGGGATATCTGAACAAGAAGATACAGGACCCGGGGTTAGCCCAGCAGCATTCATCACATATTCAACTTTGGAAAAAGTCTATAGTTCACAAGGTGTCCAGCTAAAACCAAGTCAAGTAAATGCTTATGCCGACAACCGAGACAATGTAAACGAGATTAAAGCCAAGATTGAAAAGTTAGGCTATTCGAGTGCAAACACTCAAAAGATTCTCGAACAGGTTACCAACTACTTGGATATTGCCACATATGTACTGGCTGGTATTGCAGGTATTTCACTAATCGTCTCTGGAATTATGATCTTAGTTGTCCTGTATATAAGTGTTGTGGAACGGACGAGAGAAATCGGCATTCTGCGTGCGATCGGAGCAAGGAAAAAGGATATTAAGCGAATCTTTTTCTCAGAATCTGCGTTGCTGGGATTATTTAGCGGTTTTATTGCAGTTATTGCTGCAGTAGTGCTAAGTAACGTGCTGAATAAAGTATTAATGGATAGCTTTGGTGCTGAACTGATTCGTTTATCTATTGGAAATATATTGTTTGGAATTGCAACGAGCACTATTATTAGCATCATTGCAGGGCTATTACCGTCCTCAAAAGCAGCCAAGCTCGATCCGATGGAATCGTTACGATATGAATAAAGGATAAGCGGACAGCGTCTAACGCTGTTCGCTTTGTTTTTAGGTTTCTACCTTCGTCAACTTGTTTTGGGTTGACAAAAGGGGATAATTGTAATAAAATTATCTCGAATTCAAGATAATTAGTTTTAGGATGTTTTTGATAAAAATAATAAGAAAAAGGGGTAATATAAATGTTGAAAAAAATAGATAACAAAAATATGGGCCGAAGCAATCTTGGTTGGTTAAGAAGTATTTTTCACTTTTCATTTGCAGAGTACTATAATCCAAAAAATATGAACTTTGGAAAGCTAAGAGTTATAAATGATGATTTAGTGGATGCCGGGACTGGCTTTGGTTTACACCCACACAAAGATATGGAAATCATCTCTTATGTTGTCAGTGGGGAATTAACTCATGGTGACAGTATGGGCAATAAAAACAGCATTACACGTGGGCATGTTCAATATATGAGTGCCGGAACAGGTGTTTATCATAGTGAGCATAATCTAGGAGAAGATACATTACGATTTTTGCAAATTTGGATCATCCCTGATAAAGCAGGTTATGAGCCTAATTACGGAGACTATCGCTTTAATTGGGAAGACCGAAAAAATCAATGGCTTCAAATGGTTTCAAGCAAAAATGGGACAGCTCCAATCAAAATCAATCAGGATGCGAATATTTACTCCTTAGAGCTTGAGATGTGGAAACAAATCAGCTTCCAAGTAGCCGAAGGCAGACAAGCCTATCTTGTTCAAATTGAAGGCAGTTCTTCTGTGAACAATATTGAGCTAGAAACCCGAGATGCATTAGAAATTATCGAAGAGGATATCAATATTACCGCCAATGAAACTTCTCATTTTCTGATCTTGGAATTGAAAAAGGAAGAATTTTAATAAAAAGGAAAGGCTAAGGCTGTTGAGATGTTCTCAATAGCCTATTTTTTTCGGTTTGAACCACGAAATTGGACGTCTATCCGCCGAATGCTGTCGTCTATCCGCGAAAATCTGGCGTCTATCCGCGAAAAACTAGTGTCTATCCGCGAAAACCCGGGGTCTATCCGCGAAAAACTAGTGTCTATCCGCGAAAACCCGGGGTCTATCCGCGAAAAACTAGTGTCTATCCGCCAAAATCCGAATTCTATCCGCGAAAACGCGACGTCTATCCGCCAAAAACAAGCGTCTATCCGCGAAAACCCGGGGTCTATCCGCCAAAAACTAGTGTCTATCCGCGAAAACCCGGGGTCTATCCGCCAAAATCCGAATCCTATCCGCGAAAACGCGGCGTCTATCCGCCAAAATCCGAATCCTATCCGCCAAAACGCGGTGTCTATCCGCCAAAATCCGAATCCTATCCGCGAAAACCCGGCGTCTATCCGCCAAAATCCGAATCCTTTCCGCCAAAAAACTAGTCCGCAAAATTCAATCGACAAATAAATAGGAACTCACCGGAAACATTCCCACAAAACAAGGGACGCAATTTTCTTATAAAAAGAATTCCAAAATAGTCCATCGCTCATATAATATAGGGAAATGCCTATCAGTAAGCAATTACTAAGGGGTGCGCTATTATGGAAGAAAAACAATATCGGTTTGAAACAGAAGCCATTCATGCTGGCTATCAATCTGAAGAACATCAGGGTAGTCTTGTCCCGCCGCTTTATCAAACTTCAACCTTTTCATTTCCAAGTGCAGAGCAAGGAGAAAATAGATTTGCCGGCTTGGAGGCTGGCTATGTTTACACCCGCCTAGGAAATCCAACAGTCAAGATTCTCGAAGAGCGGATGGCGGCTTTAGAAAAAGGAGAAGCAGCCTTGGCTTTTTCTTCAGGGATGGCCGCCGTATCTGCTGTATTAATGTCCTTAACAAAGACAGGGGATCACATCCTCTGCTCCAAGGGAGTGTATGGCTGCACATTTGGTCTGTTGCAACTATTAAAGAAAAAATATGAAATTGATCATGATTTTTCATTAATGAAAGATACACAAGCAATTGAGGAACAAATACGTCCGAACACAACCTGCATTTATATCGAAACGCCGATCAACCCGACGATGCAGCTTGTTGATTTAGAGATGGTAGCCCAAATAGCGAATGAAAAAGGGATTCCGGTGGTCGTTGATAATACTTTCTGTTCTCCATATTTACAGACACCTTTAACACTGGGGTGTGAGGTTGTCATTCATAGTGCGACAAAATATATATGCGGTCATGGTGACGTAATTGCTGGCCTCGTCATCGGGAAAAAGGAATTTATTCATAATGTTTCTCGTACGACCCAAAAGGACATTGGCGGCACAATGTCTCCATTTGATGCTTGGTTGCTTTTAAGGGGACTGAAAACACTTCCGATCCGAATGGACCGTCATTGCGAAAATACTGAAAAGCTATTTGAATTTTTAAAGAATCATCCAAAGATTGAACAAATTTATTTTCCAGGGGATCCTTCACATCCAGATTATTTCATCATGAAAAAACAAATGATGCAACCGAGTGGACTTCTTTCTTTTACAATAAAAGGAACAAAGAAAACGGCGCAAATGTTTATGAACCAATTAAAACTGATCAAGTTAGCCGTCAGTCTTGGGGATGCAGAGACGTTGATTCAGCATCCGGCATCGATGACTCATGCCGTTATTCCAAAACAAGAACGCGAGAAAATGGGAATTGACGATAGTCTACTTCGATTGTCCGTTGGCCTTGAAGCGTGGGAGGATATCGCAGAGGATTTGGAGCAGGCACTCCATAATATATAATCACAAAAACCCATCGCTTAAGGGCGATGGGTTTTCAATACTTCAATTTAGCGCATTTTGATTATCTGCAATGGATTTATTTCTTCCGTTCTTTTCCCGGAAAATCAACCAAACGATTAAACTTAATGAGATAAGCAGCCCTTCTAGCGAGAAGATATACCAAGGATAAGGTCCGAGAATATCCATTAAACTCGGACTTTTTGGTTTGTGACTTAAGAACATATAATTGCCGTCTACCATTTTATTAATGAACATAATAAATGGCATGAGAAGGTTCAGAAAAACAAATAATTTTACGACAGACCATATAGTAGGTCTGAATCCTTTTACCCAAGTAAAATAAAGGACGGTCCAAATCGACATTAAATGAGTATAAAAGAAGTGGAAAAACCGAAAATGCGGGAAATCATAATTGACTAACGGTGTAAAAATTGCTTGCGAAGCACCTAATAATGCTGTAAATAACAAGATTTCGTAGATAATCTTTTTTCTTGTCAATAGTAGGAGTACCGTTAAGACAAGACTAATGCTGCATAATTCTAAGGGGATCGCATGACTCACATTCCAACTACCGTTAATAAACATCCAGTAATGATACGTGCCTTCAAATAAGATTAATGAAATGGCAATTCCTATCTCGCTCTTTCTTCCATTTTGTAAAATAAGCCGGTTCCGATAATAATAGAGGGTAAACCCACCGATCAGTAACAAAGCGATGATGATAAAGTGACTTGCTGAAAACATTTCAAAATCGTAATTTTGATAACTACGGCCAAACCATTCCATTATTTACCACCCTCTATTATCTTACCATCATTTAAACTTTCCGCCAATCCAGAACGAATTCATTTGAAGAATTAGACCATCCACTTCACTAATGGTGAGTAGATTTTGATATAATAAACGGTAGATATAGAAATAACTAAAAAAGAGGAGGCATGATTGTGACAGAACTGCCAAATACGACACAATTGACCAGAACCATTATTCAACACCGTAAACTGACTGCTCGAAAAAAGATTTTTCGCGCAATTGCGATTACACTTGGTGCCATCCTAATGGCCACAGGTTTAGAAATATTTTTAGTTCCAAACCATGTTATTGATGGCGGTATTACCGGGATTTCCATTATGCTATCACATATAACTGGCTTGGAACTAGGAATCTTTCTATTCTTATTAAACTTGCCGTTTGTTTATTTGGGATTTAAACAAATGGGTAAAACCTTTGCGATCTCATCTATATATGGAATTATTGTTTTATCTATTTTTACAACGCTTTTTCATCCTATACCGGCGTTTACAGATGACATTCTCCTGGCCACCGTTTTTGGCGGAATGATCTTAGGCGTTGGAGTAGGATTAGTCATTCGTAACAGCGGGGCACTCGATGGAACAGAGATTTTATCCATCCTCATTAACAAAAAAGTTCCGTTTTCCGTCGGTGAAATTATCATGTTTATTAATGTGTTTATTTTAGGTTCTGCCGGCTTTGTATTTGGCTGGGACAGAGCTATGTATTCACTATTAGCTTATGTGATTGCTACTAAGGCAATTGATACAGTAGTAGCCGGACTAGAGGAATCAAAATCTGTCTGGATTATTAGTGATGAGGCAGAGCGGATCGGCGAAACCGTTAATGCTCGGCTAGGCCGTGGTGTCACATATTTGCAAGGGGAAGGGGCATTCACGGGTGATAATAAAAAAGTTATTTTCTCGATTATCACTAGGCTTGAAGAATCAAAGCTGAAAACAATTGTTGAGGAGATAGATCCTACAGCATTTTTAGCTATTGCCGATATTACCGAAGTTCGGGGCGGCCGGTTTAAGAAAAGAGATATTCATTAAATTAATTTAGGCGTAAAAACGAAAAACTATATGTGTACTGGAGAAATCATATGAAATTTCCTGCCTATTTTTTTGAAGAAATCACCAAATCCTCACCAGATGGTATCGTCATCATGGATAAAGAAAGAACCATCCTCTACACGAATGAGGCAGCAGAAACTTTAACCGGATGGACGGTTGGGGAAAAGGTGCCCTATTGTACCTATTGCCAGCAAAGGGTAATTGAAAATGGAACGGAGCGTTGTATTCTGACAGCGGAAGATCCACTCCCATACTTTCATTCCCATCTGGCGATCTATTCTGGAATTGAGCAAGCTTTTGAAATGCGCTTGTTGAGGCAGAAATATATGGAAAAGGAATATTTTATTCTGAGGCTCCGGTTAACTGTAGAAAATGAAAATAGTGAAAAAGCAAAATTTCATGAATTACTTGTACAAGAGACGATGCTGGCCCAGGAATTTGAACGCAGAAAAATTGCCAGAGAGCTTCACGATCATATTGGTCAGAGTGTATACAGTATATTCCTTGGACTAGAGGGGATAAAATATTCGCTTAATCATGAAAAACATGAAAAACATCTAAATAAAATGATTAAGGTAATGGAACGGACGCTAGCTGATATTAAGACTTTAACAAAAAATCTAAGACCGGAAGCGGTTTACCATTTGGGGATAAAGGACGCACTTGCCGAAGCGGTCCGTGACTGGATTAACCTTTATCAAATTAATATTTCACTTGAAATGGACATAATAGACGGCGAACACTTTGATAAAGAAAAAGAGCTGCATCTTTTCCGTGTGATCCAAGAGGGTGTAGCAAATGCTGTTCGTCATGGGAAGGCTACCTCTATTTCCATTCATTTAAGATCGTCTGATTCTTACTTATTTTTCTTTATCGAAGACAATGGAAATGGGTATAGTGAAGATCCTCGAAAAATGAAAGGACTTGGTGTTAAACACATGTTCGAACGGTGTGTGATGATGGGCGGAGAACTTCGTTGGATAAGCAAGGAGGGAGGACCGACCAGAGTAGAAGGCTTTGTTACAATGGGCAAAAAGTAAGGAGAGTTCAAAACATGAAATTATTAATTGTCGATGACCACGAAGTAGTTCGTGATGGACTGCTGATGATTTTAGAGCAAGCGTATTTAATTGATGCAAAGAAATGTGCTTCAGACGGCTATGAAGCAATAGAGTTAGTAGAGGAATTTACACCAGACTTAGTTCTTCTTGATCTTTCAATGCCTGGTGGCTTAGATGGAATTGAGACCCTTAAGGCGATGCGAAAACTGTTACCAGATGCAAAAATAGTCATTTTTTCGATGTTTGATGATATCATTTTTCAGAAAAAAGCATATGGTATGGGTGCTGATGGGTTCCTCATTAAACAGCTAAAAAGGGATGATTTGATCCAATCCCTTGATCAAATTATTGCAGGCCAGAAGGTATTTAGTCGATTAGTTATTCAAGAAAATGGAGGAGTCGAAACAGAAAAATTGGATCTGCTCGAGCTTCCGATAACAAATCGTGAAAAAGAAGTATTTACCCTTACGGTTTTAGGGTATTCGCAAAAGGAAATTTCAGAAAAACTAGGTATTTCAATTAAGACGGTAGAAAATTACTGTCAAAAAATTGGTGAAAAGCTTAAAACACAAAAACGTTTTGATTGGATTGAAATTGCCATAAAATATAATGTGGTCAGTTTATAGAGGCTTCATTCCCTTCCAACCATATTAAAGAAGGGTCTTAAAGGTATGCCTAATTACATCTCCTCTGCTAATAATACCGAGTAATACTCCGTTCCGCTCAACCGGAACTTTTTTTATTTGTTTGTTTCCAAGGATGGCTGCGATGTTTTCTATATCTTCATTCCAGCTAACTTTATAAACCTTTTTTTTGGCTATATCGAGGACATTTAAATCTAATAGTCTTTGCTTTCTTTGTTGAAATTCTTCATCATCCCCTTTGATTACGAAAGCATAATAGAAATTATCTACCACATAATCTTTATGCTTTCCAATATATCTCATAATGTCTCCGTCGCTTATATACCCGACTATTTCGTTTCGGTCATTTACAACCGGTAGTCCGCTGATTTGGTATTCAATAAATTTTTCAATAACAGACCGCACTGTGTCCTCTTCCTTCACTTTATATACTAATCTGTTCATGATTTCATGTGCTTTCATAATCCTTCTCCCAACAATGATTTTTCTCTCGATAAATAAATTTCTCTATTACTAGTATTATACACTAGAGTTTCTTTTCGCCTTGTCTAGAAAACTCTAATGTTGAAATATTATTAATATTATTTTTAAATAGAAAAAGTGGTTTTGTTATTGCCATTTTGGTGGAAACAGCATAAAATTTTACCAATGGACCTTTTGGTGGTGATTATTTTGGGAATTGCAAAACACTTGCTTTTTAACTTATCCTTACTGCTTGTTCTACTTTTCTTTCTGCAAATTTGGTTTGAAAGAAAAATGCCTATTAAAAAGTCAATTAGTATTCTTTATGTTTCTGGAATAATAGCGATATTATTATGTATGCTCTTTTCGGTTTCCATTAATCCTGAGGTAAGGGTTGATTTGCGATTTGTCCCATTGGTGATCAGCAGTCTCTATTTAGGCTCAAGTTTTCTTTTTGCCGGAGTTGCTATTGTGATTCGGGCTTTTTTCGGAATCGATTCTGGCTTTTGGGTAACTGTAAGTATAAACTTATCACTTGGATTACTATTATTACTGGCAAGACCATCTTTTAAAAAATTATTATCCAGTAAAAATAGAATATCGGTTTCCATCGGATTCAGCATTTTGTCGTCGATGATTTTCTTTGAAGCTTTATTCTTATTTGATCAGCCAAATTATGGATTAGACATGTGGGTTCCGTATTTTATTATATCTGCGCTTGGAACAGGGATCATTGCCTATGCACTTGAATCAATGTACTCCAATATGAAATTAAGAGAACAAATATGGAAAACAAAACGAATTGAAGCGGTTAGCCAAATGGGGGCAGCCATTTCACATGAAATTCGGAATCCATTAACGGCGGCAAAAGGATTTCTTCAATTTCTTAAAGAAGGAAACAATCTTGAACAAAGTCAGAAAGAATATATTTCAATTGCTATTAAAGAATTGGACCAAGCTGAAGAGGTAATCGGAAATTATTTGACCTTTGCCAAACCAGCGATGGAACGAGTAGAAGAGCTCAATGTTCATTGGATATTAGTTCAAGTTTTGACCGAACTTTCTCCAATGATAAATATCAATAATATTGTTATTGAAAAGGAATTTAATTCATCTGGAATTATCATTGGGGACAAGCAGATGCTCCACCAATGTTTTTCTAACCTTATAAAAAATTGTATTGAGTCTATGCCGACTGGTGGAGATGTATATCTCATTTCTTTTGATACGAAGCAAGCCACCACTATTTGCATTACTGCATCGGGATTTAAAATGACAGAGGAGCAAATTCAACGCCAGGGTGAACCTTTTTATGCTATCAATGAAGGAAAAGGAACTGGCCTTGAAATGATGGTGGTACATAGTATTTTAAGAGCTCTGAACGGATCGATTGAAATTAAAAGCAAACCAGATGAGGGTACAACTTTTATCCTTCAATTTCCTAAAAAAGAAAGAACAAGGCAAATTATTTAGCCTCGTTCTTTTTTTATTATTCATCGGGCACGGGATAATTTCAAATTTATAAAAGCAGATAGGATTAGTTTATTTTCGCGTTGTAGTTTGTTTAAAAAGCTGATGACCATAAACGGAAACACCCGCTGCTATCAACCCATTCACAACTGCATCAACTGAAAATCCAAAAATATAAGTTGCAAATCCGAGTGAAACGATTGTAATGATCCATATGATGGACCAATTAGGAACACGAGGAGTTTGTTTTAAAGCAAAGCCGATTACCCATAACGCTGGAATAAGAATTAAATAATTTTGGTTAAGAAAATCAAGCAAGTCCAATAGATTCACCTCCTATCACTCGTTCAATAGTATTTTATGGAGGAAGGAAGTGAATGGTTTGGACAAAAATGATTTTTTATGAAAAAAAATTAAACCTCACATTATGCCACTTTTATTGCTCTTCCAAAAGGTACTTTTGGGATGAAGTCGCTTGGAACAAGCCAAAACATTTCAAAGTCAATTTGCTCCATATCTTCATAAAAGAAGCCCGTAACATCTGTAATATAAAACAATGTATCAATTTTTTCCGTTTGGGCCCATTCAAGTACAAGCGTATAGGAAGATTTTCCGTGTGTATAATACTTAATCGAATCAGATTTTATTTGAGTTATACTGCGGATTTTATAATCTGCTTGAACGAGGAGTGTATCAGGTTTAACCTGTTCAAATAGTTTAACGATGTTATTGATTAAAATGGTATTAACTTCCGTTGAAGAGGTATCGACTGCCAAGGCAATTTTTTTATCATGACGCTCTTGAATCATGGATAAAACCCTCTTGTGCCATCTCATTGAAACCAACTCCCTTTATTAAAATCACCAACAACAGTTCTTATTTTTGCATAATGTCCCGGAAAATATTTTGGGTTTCTTTTGCATGCAAACCATAATCTTCAAAATGCGAAAACCTTTAAATAACCGTGTTTTTTCATTTTTTTAAAGAATGGTTCGGTTGTTCTGAGTTGCATATTAACAATAGAGAAATTTTTTTATTATACTATGTCCTTTTCCTTCCTCTATCTCTATATAAGAGGTGAAGGGAGGTGATGGATATGGCTCAAGGGATGCTTAAGGATACGCAAATGCGTCTTTTCTTTGAAACCGGGCTGGATGAAAAAGGTGAACCGGTGCTAAAAGGCAAAACCTTCAACAATGTGAAGAAGGAAGCAACGATTGATCAGATTTACCAGGCAGCACAGGCAATTGCCGGATTGTGTGCGTACACTCTCACGGCGGTAGAACGTAATGATAGCTTTGATATCATTGCTTAATTCACGACAAAATGAATAAATAGGAGGTGGAAGGTATGGCAAAAACATTAGAATTGCTGTTTGTTACAGATATTGGGAAGTCAGCTCGAATTTCAATTGAACAGCCTGTAGAGCCAATTGATCCTGTTCAAGTGAAATTAGCAATGGAGCAGATCATTGCCTCAACCGCATTTTTTACGGCAAATGGAAATTTAGCTGCCGTTAGCGGAGCTAGAGTTGTAGAACGAAATGTTACCGATTATGAGCTAGTATAAACCATAAGGAACAGGACCGGTTTTCAGCGATGATACCGGTCTTGTTTTTAGAAAAACGATTATCCTAGAAGGGAGGAAGAACTCGTGGACCAGTTCATACCTTTCATAAGTGATGTCGGGTTTCCAATCGTGGTGACACTGTATTTATTGCATCGAATTGAAGCAAAACTTGATACCGTTGTTCTATCGATTCAGAGCCTTCCAGAACGCATGAAAGAGGGAATGTAAACCATTGATAATCTTGACATTCTGGGCTAAAAATGTTAAATTTTAAGTAGCCGTTGCACCGTGTTAGATTTATGAAAAAGCTTGTTCTAATGTTTATGAATACGTTTGGATAAGTAATGAAGGTAAAGCTATCAACGTTGTAAATTGGTGAATTTACACATGGCCTCTCCGTCGAGCGCCAGCCAATAGGAGGATTTTTTTACATGAAAAACGGTAAAGTAAAATGGTTCAACTCAGAAAAAGGTTTCGGATTCATCGAAGCTGAAGACGGAAACGACGTTTTCGTTCATTACTCTGCAATCCAATCAGAAGGTTTCAAAACATTAGAAGAAGGTCAAGAAGTATCTTTCGAAGTTGTTGAAGGTGCTCGTGGACCACAAGCTGCAAACGTTCAAAAGAAATAATTAATTAAATTTAACCTCAACAGCTCAGCCAATATGGTTGAGCTGTTTTTTGGTGGTTAAAAGGCCAAACCAGAGCTCTAAAATCTTTATTTTGAAAACCTACCCATTACAGCAAGTCTGATATAATGAAAGATAGTGATTAAAATAGAGAGGTGAAGGGCATGAAGTTCATTCATACGGCTGATTGGCATCTTGGCAAGCTAGTCCACGGTAAATACATGACAGAGGATCAGGAAATTGTACTTAATCAGTTTGCTGAGCTTGTTGCCGAGGAAAAGCCAGATGCAATTGTCATTGCTGGGGACTTATATGATCGATCTGTACCGCCTACTGAAGCGGTAGAGCTATTAGATAAAGTACTTTATCGACTAAATGTTGAACTGCAAACCCCGATCGTGGCGATTTCCGGAAACCACGATAGTGCCGAGCGCCTTTCTTTTGGCAGCTCATGGTATCGAAATAATAAGTTTTACTTAACAGGAAAGCTTTCAAAAGACTTTAGTCCTGTTCATATAAATGGCGTAAATTTCTATTTAATTCCTTATGCAGAACCTGGCGTTGTGCGCCAGCTCCTCGATGATGATTCCATTCATTCCCACCAAGAGGCGATGCGGGCCATCATTGACCAAATTGAAAAAACAATGAACCATAATGAGCCGAATGTTTTTGTCGGCCATGCTTTCGTTTTAGGAGGACAAACCTCTGATTCGGAACGAACCCTTTCGGTTGGAGGTTCAGGCTGTGTCGGGGCGGATTTGTTTGCTCCATTTTCCTATACGGCACTCGGTCATTTGCACAGTCCAGATGCGATTCGTCATAATACAGTGAAATATTCAGGCTCACTGCTAAAGTATTCTTTCTCTGAAGCAAGCCAGAAAAAGTCAATCTCGATTATCGAAATGAATGATAATGGTGAGTTCGAACATCGCTATCGTTCCCTAGCACCTAAGCTTGATATGCGTGAAATTGAAGGGCATCTTGAAGAATTGCTTGATCCAAGCTTTTATGAAAAGCAAAAATGTGATGATTATTTGAAGGTGACGCTGCTTGATGAAGGCGCACTGATTGACCCGATTAATAAGCTTCGTCAAGTTTACGAAAATGTTCTTCATTTGGAGCGGAAAATCGCTGTAACAGATATGAAGAAGAAGCTGTCCTTTACAGTGGAAAAGGACGAACGAAAATCAGAGCTTGAACTATTTGAACAGTTTTATAAAGAAATGACCACAGCTGAATTTAGTTCAGAAAAGCGGGATGTTATGGCGACTGTGATCGAAAAAGTGCACAAAGAGGAGGGGGCTTAACATGAAGCCGATTAAGCTGATAATGCAAGCCTTCGGACCTTATGCTGGTAAAGAGGAAATTGACTTTTCCCAGCTTGGCAATCGGACGATGTTTGTCATCTCTGGAAAAACAGGATCAGGGAAAACAACGATATTTGATGGGATTAGCTATGCGATATACGGAAAAGCTAGTGGTGAAGATCGAAACGGACCAGAGTTGCGTAGTCAGTTTGCTAACGAAGAATTACCGACTGAAGTGGCGCTGGAGTTTACCCTTCGTGGGAAACGATATTTCATTTGGCGTGCACCTCAGCAATTTAAGAAGAAAAAAAGCGGTGATGGCTTTACTTCAATTAATGCCAAGGCCGAGCTATATCTTTTCGATCATGAAGGGGAAAAGCAACTCCTTGCCGCGAATGTCCGGGATGTGGATGAGCGAATAAAGGAAATTATGCTGATTGACAGTAATCAATTCCGTCAAATATTAATGATTCCACAAGGAGAATTTAGGAAGCTGTTAACTTCTGACAGTAAGGATAAAGAAGTAATTCTCCAGCGCTTATTCCACACTGAAATCTATAAAAGGGTGGAAGAAAAGCTAAAGGAGGAAGCAACAGAATTAAAGCGAACGGTCGAAAAGCAAATAGAGGACCGAAATACGGCGCTCCGTGGAATTCAGGTTTATAACGGCGAGGAATTAAAAAGCTATCTTGATGCCGACAGTGTCAATGATACATTCATTTTACCTTTATTAAAAAATGAAATAGAGACGATAGAGGAAGCGCTTGTCAAAATAAAGCAAGAATCTGCGGCCATGCAAGATGAGCGGGACAAGCTTCAAAAAAGTATTCACGACGCTGAATTAGTCGTCAAACAATTGAAAACTAAGGACGAGCTGTTAGCCAAAAAGGTGGAATTAGAAAGCCAAAAAGAACAATTCGAGCAAAAGGAAACAGAAATGGTGCTTGGGCAAAAAGCAGCAATGCTAGCCCAACAGGAAGAAATCTGTCATCACTTAAAAAAGGAATTAGATCAAGCTAAAAAGAACGCAGAGGTTCTTCAGGCACGGGTAGAGCAGTTGACGAATTTGCTGAAAGAGCGGGAAGCGTTACTTGAAGCTGAAAAGGCAAAAGAACCTGAACGGCAGCAAGCAGCTGAAGAAGTAAAACGGCTTCAAATAATAAAAGATGATGTGTACTTATTTGCTAACATGGAGACAGAGGTTCAAAGACTAGAACAACAGCTTTCACAAGCTAAAATGCAGCAACAAAAAGCTGAGGAAGATGGTAAAAAAACAGATGAACTGTTGAAGAGGCTTCAGGAGGAAAAACAAGGGGTTGAGCGAGGTCAGCTTGTTTTTATTGAGAATAAACGAAAAATGGAACTGTTAGAGGCAGAACTAGAGCAATTGACGAAATATGAAGGCCTTTTTGAACGATTTAACCAATCAACATCCATTCTCGAGACCCGAAAAGGCTACTACGAGAATAGTGTTTTACGATTGCAAGATTGCAAGCACTTAGTGGAAGAGCTTGAGCAGAAATGGCTTCATAATCAGGCAACCATTCTTGCCGGTTCTCTTAAGGATGGAGAGGAATGTCCAGTATGCGGCTCCAGTCATCATCCGGCCCCAGCTCGAGCCTTAGATGGCTCCGTACCATCCCAAGAGGATATTAAGTCTGCCAAACAGCAGGTTAGTAAACTTGAGACCGAAAAGGGAAAAGCTGAGTCTGCCCTTTATGAAATTCAATCGGACCAAAGGGCTCTTCAGCAATCATTATCTGAACTGTTGGAAGAGATTATTCAAAAACGTCCGGATTTTTCAATCAGTCAACTTCAGTTAATAAAAGGTCAAATTGAATTGGAGCATACAAAGCTTATTCACGATCAAAAGGAATTAACCGCAAAAATCAATAGACTCGACTTTATCACAACCCAGCTGGAAGGGTATGAAAAAACAAAGCAGCAATTGACTGAGAAAGGCCAGCAGTTAAACCAAGTTGTTCAGGAATTAACGATCCAGTTTACGGAAAAAAGGACGACCTTAGCCCGAATGATGGAGCAAATACCCGAACCGCTTCGCACGATTGAGGCGTTCGAGAAGGAACTAAAACGAGCGGTTCATGCAGCTAAATCATTAGAGTTACAACTTGAAAATGCTAATCAGCAATATCAGGAAACAAGAGAAAGCTACAGCTCGGAAAAAGCAAGACTTGAAACAGTGGGGATCCAGGTAGCCGAAACAACCCAAAAACTCGATAGGGAAAGAGAAGCGTTTTTACAAAAGCTTGCAGAACAAGGATTTGAAAAATATGGCCAGTATCAAGCCGCCAAAAGAACGGAGAATGAAATCCGGCAGCTAGGAGAATTGATCCGTGCCTATCGGGAAGAGCTTCGTTCTGTTTCTGACCGCTATCTTGAATTAGCCCAATTACTAAAAAATGTGAAAGCCCCAGATCTCGCGACCTTAACTGAAGCCTTTGAAGAAATCAATAAACAATTAAGTTTGATCCAAGACGCAACCACGAGCTTATTTATGAAAAAACGAGCGAATGAGGAAATTCTTGATCGGGTAGAGCGAATCAACATGGAATTAAAGGATTTAGAAGAGCGCTATAAGCTGATTGGACATTTATATGAAATATCCAAGGGGCAAAATACGTATCGAATCACGTTTGAACGGTTTGTTCTGGCTGCATTTCTAGATGATATCCTTGCACAGGCGAATGTTCGCTTAACGAAAATGACGAGCGGACGCTATCAATTACTAAGAAAGACAGACCGCTCAAAGGGTGCTGGTCAAAGCGGGCTTGAACTGCTTGTTTTTGACCAATATACTGGACAAGAGAGACACGTTAAAACCTTATCAGGCGGGGAAAGCTTTAAGGCAGCGTTAGCACTTGCCCTTGGTCTTGCCGAGGTAGTACAGCACCATGCAGGCGGCGTGTCTTTAGAGACGATGTTTATTGATGAAGGGTTCGGGACACTGGATCCTGAGTCATTAGACCAAGCGATTGAGTCATTAATTGATATACAAAGCAGCGGCCGGCTTGTCGGGATCATATCGCATGTTCCAGAATTAAAGGAACGAATGGATGCCCGATTAGAGGTCTTTGCTACTCAAACAGGTAGCCGAACTGAATTTCAGCTTATGAACTAGATAGAGAAGTAGGTGTCGATTTGGAACAGAAAAGATATTTTACAATTGGTATGGCAGGGCATATCGACCATGGGAAAACATCCTTAACGAAAGCATTAACGAATGTGGATACCGATCGCTTAAAAGAAGAAAAGGAAAGACAAATTTCGATTGAATTAGGTTTTGCACCGCTTTATGAGGATGATGAAATTCAAATTTCGGTGATTGATGTTCCGGGACATGAACGGTTTATTCGCCAAATGATTGCCGGTGTGGCGGGAATTGACCTGGTTGTTCTCGTTGTGGCCGCAGACGAGGGCGTTATGCCGCAGACACGTGAACATCTGGATATTCTCGGATTCCTTGGAATTCGCAATGGAATCGTTGCGATTACGAAGATCGATCGAGTTGATGAGGAATTCATTGATCTTGTTAAGGATGATATTTTTGAAGAATTACAGGGGACAGTCTTTGAGAATTCTCCATTTGTTCTTGTAGACAGCCTATCGAAAAAAGGAATCGACGAGTTGAAAAACTTGATTATTGATACATTAAAGGACCAGGAAATGCGGGATGCAAAGGGGGCTTTCCGACTTCCGATTGACCAGGTTTTTACGGTGAAAGGTCAGGGGACGGTTGTCCGCGGCACAGTCTATGAAGGGACAGTCGAAGAAGGACAAGCGCTGATGATTATGCCAAAAGGGATTGAAGTTCGTGCTCGTCAGCTTCAGGTGCACCATAAGCCAGCCAAAAAGGCATTTGCAGGACAACGGGCTGCGATTAATCTTTCCAATGTATCAAAAGAAGATTTAGAACGAGGAGACGTTATTGTTTCTTCTGAGCATTTCAATGTCACGAGAACGATTGATGTAGCCATCCGTGTTGTTGAAGATTTGGAATATATGGTTAAACAGCGGATGCCGATTAAATGTCATATTGGAACGGCTGAGGTTATGGGGCGAATTGTCTTCTTTGACCGTAATGAACTAAAAGAAGAAAATGGTGAGATCCTGTGCCAGCTCCGCTTAGATGAAGAAATCGTTACAAAAAGGGGAGACCGGTTTATTATTCGCCGCCCAAGCCCGCAGGAAACTGTTGGGGGAGGCTGGGTGATCGACCCTAGAGGTGAAAAGTATCGTTTTGGAGTGCAAACCATTGAGGAGCTTGAAAAGAAGAAAGTTGGCACACCAAAAGAACGGATTATTGCTGCTTTAACAGAAGGAAAAAGCTTAATCCTGCCTGAGTTAATTAAGAGAACTGCATTAGATGAGGAAACATTGTTAGAGGAACTTAATAATGAAGAATTCCTGCTCTATAACGGCAAGGAATATACACTAAAATCCTTAGTGTTGTTAATCGAAGATGAATTGTATGATCGACTGGGCGATTTCCATAAAGAATATCCGATGAAGCAAGGTATTAACAAGGCTGAGATTTTGCAGACGATGCAAAAGCTTTATCCAAAAGCTTTGCTGGATTATGTTATTGAACAAGGTGTTGAACATGGCACTTTTGGCCGTAAGGATCAGTTTGTTTTTCTAGGGGAATTTGTACCTCACGTACCGCCAAGCTGGCAAAAGCGTACAGAAAACATGCTTCAAGTCATTAAGAAAGAGGGATATAAGGTTCGCTACTTACAAGACTACTTTAAGGAAGCGGGTATTCCTGAACAGTTAACCGGAGATCTAAAACGGTTCTTGGAAGAACAGGGCTTAATTGTCCCCCTTGATGATCAATACTATTGGCATGGTGAGTTATTTACTGAAGCTGTTTCTTCCTTGCGCAGTAAAACCGGCGCTGATTTTAAAGTAGGGGATGCCAAAGAAGTATTAGATTTATCCCGAAAGTATATGATTCCATTTTTAGAACGGCTCGATGCCAAAGGGTATACGAAACGCGTTGAAAATAAGCGAGTTTGGCAATAGCCAGAGGATTGTGGCAGGAGCTTAGATTGTAAAGACAAGGCATAATAATATAGATTTTTGCGAAATTTGCGAGACTCCTGCGGGAACGAGAGCCAGGTGAGACCCCGCAGGGCGGAACGACCGAGGAGGCTCAACGGCGAACCCGCGGAAAGGGAGCGGATTTCGCAAAAATCAACACGATACGTATTAAACAATACAAAAAAGGCTGACTTCCAACAAGGGGAGTCAGCCTTTTATTATTGTTAATTATTTAACTTCTGCAACAGTGTGGTGTGGCTTTTTCTTCATAAATTGCTTAAGCATAAGTGATGGGCCACCAAGGTAGAACAAATATCTCATTTCAATTACTTGTTTTAAGAAAGCAGCAAGCTTTCCTTTTACTACAACAGAACCAACCTTACCTACTGCAAAAGCGTCTCCGATTGAAGCAACTGAACCTTTGTGATGGTATTCAAATGCTTCTAATTGCTGACCGCGAATAGTCGCTACAATGTTCTTAGCACAAACTGGAGCTTGTTGAAGTGCAACCTGTGCAGTTGGAGGAAGAGCAGACTTTTCATCCTTCATGAACATTGCATTATCTCCAAGACAGAAAACATTTTCTACGCTAGGGATTCTCAAGAACTTATCTACAACCATTTTTCCACGTACAGTTTGAAGTCCAGCTTCTTCGAACAGTTTATGTCCGCGAACACCACAAGACCAAATCAATGTTTTGGTTGGAATTTCAGTACCTGGTGCAACCTTAACATAATTTTCAGTAGCTTCAAGGATTTTAGTTGAAGTCATTACTTGAACACCGTTTTCAATTAACAGCTTTGTAGTGTAGTCAACTGCAGCTTTTTCAAACCCTGGTAAAACTGTTGGTGCTGCTTCAATGTTAACGATTTTAATTTTATTAAATGGTACATCATAAGTTTTTGCTAATTCAGGAAGTTTTTCAATTAATTCCCCAACCATTTCAATTCCGGTGAAGCCTGCACCCGCAACCGCAAATGTTAGACGAGATTCATCTTTATCCTCTTTATATAAAGAAAATTGCTTAAGAATGTGAGGAAAAACTTGCTTCGAAGTTTGGAAGCTTCGAAGGTTAAATGCATGCTCTTCAATTCCAGGAGTTCCGAACGTCTCAACAGCAAAACCTAATGCAACTAATAGGTAATCATAGCTTACAGATTCTCCGCCTTCTAAAAGAATGCGTTTATGATTGAAGTCTAGAGAAGAAACTGTTGCTTTCTTAAAAGTAACTTTGCTTTCATCGATCAGCTCACGAATTGGCATGGTAATTTTATCATCTGCTGCAGTTCCAGCACATGTTTTGTGTAACTGTGTAGTGACATAATGATATTCATGCTTGTTAATTAACATTACATCTGCTTCACCAGATTTAAGTAATTTTTCTAGATTTTTTGTGGTCATAATACCGCCGTATCCTGATCCTAAAATGACGATTTTCGGTTTAGTCATCGTTATCTACTCCTTTATAAATGGTATGTAACGGATAAAAGATGTGAAACTATTCACAAGATAGAAGAAAAAATAAATGAGAAAATAAATAATAGAATAATAACGCATTGTGAAACGATTCACATTTAAGATGATATTAGATTACGATATTAATAGGTTTCTTACAAGGTATTTTGGGTTTTAAATGTGACAAATTAGTTAACTGGCGAATTGAAAGCGATTACTTATTTTCGTTCCGAATAATTGAATTGTTTTGTGAGGATTAGCGATTTGTTTTTGTCGATTTGCTGACAAAAAAGAACGCCTATTCAAATGAATAAGCGTTCTTAATAGTGATTAAGCTTTTACTGTTTCTTTCTTACGCATAGCCTCTGGGATATACACGCAGTATGGTTCACTTTCCAAATAGTCTCCAGTTACTCCGTATGCTCTTGAACGTGATCCACCGCAAACATGGCGGAATTCACATACCCCACATTTTCCTTTATAAAGATCCGGATTACGCAGCTCTTTTAGAACTGGTGATTCACGGTAAATTTCAGCAAGTGATTTTTCACGAACATTACCAACGACGATAGGCAATAGTCCACTTGGTAAAACTTCACCAATATGAGAAACGAAGATAAAGCCTACTCCGTCATTTACTCCTTTTGGTGCACGTTTTAATCCATCAATCTTTGAAGCCATATCTTTTGTTAATGTATCTTCATAATTAATTTCGTGCTTGTCTACACCATCGACATGCTCTCTTGCTTTTTGTTGGAAAACGACACGGCGGTAGTGCTGAGAAGCAGTCGTTTTAATATCAAAAGGAGCGGTTTTGCTCAGGTCATACAACCAACGGAAAACCTTTTCATGCTCGGCAGGAGTAATACAAGCGTCTTCCTGACCACGTCCAGTTGGAACAAGAAGGAAGATATACCACATGATTGCCCCAAGCTCTTCAACAAGCTTCGCCATTTCCTCAAGATGGTCATAGTTATAGCGAGAAATTACGGTGTTAATTTGCAACGGCATACCTAATTCTACTAATTGCTTAATCTTTTCAACTGTTAAATCAAATGAACCGGAAGTACCACGGAATTGGTCATGAATTTCAGGTGTAGGCCCGTCTAAGCTGAAGCCCCAACGAGATAAGCCAACTTCTTTTGCTCGAATCATTTTTTCCTTAGTTACATTATCCGTTGCACTTGGAACCATTGATACGCGCATACCTTTTTTCACTGCATAATCAGCAAGTTCAAATAAGTCTTCACGCATCATACAGTCGCCGCCGGTAAATACAAGCATTGGATTATTCATATCATAGATTTGGTCGATAAGATTAAGACCTTCTTCATGTGATAATTCACGTGGATCAGGTGTTACTTGCGCATCTGCTCTACAGTGAACACACTTCAATTGACAGGCTCTTGTTACTTCCCAAATAACAATAAATGGATTTTCATTATAATCAATTTGAGTTGCTGCTCCATGAGGGTGTCCGCCAGGATGACCTCCGGGATGTCCCATACTATGTGGATGTCCCATTCCGTGTGGATGTCCTTTTCCATGCATGTTTATCACCAAACCTTATACTATTTATTGTGTCCAAACACTATTGGCATAGAGTTTAACATTTTTTCTATTACTTCCTTCATTATAAAGTTAGGAAAAAATTATAACGGCAGTGGTTATTACAATATTTCTACAAAAATGAACCAATTTTGTGAACTCAAAAACCAAATTTTTCTAAAAGCAATAAAAGGTCAGCAAATCTTAGGGTCAGTGAAGAAGATAGGGAATTTAGGTTTATATTTCGGGAAAAATGGATAAAGTTTCTAATAATTACTTTTCAGCGGGAGGGGCATTTATTGGAAACAACCTTTAATGAGATGGACTCCATTTTCCAACGCACGAAACAGGCGTTATCGGAATTCATGGAGATTATTACACCAATTATCAACAACTCAGCAGATGATCATGAGCGTCTATATTGGCATCATATCTACGAAGAGGAAGATCATCGGTCCGACCGGCTTGATATTCTGCTACCAAAAATAAAGCAGGTAATCGCCAACGAGATTAATATCTCGGATCATCAGGGGGAATTTCTTCATTTATTACAAGACATAAGCTTAGAGAAGTTTGGGTTACATAATTTTCTTGAACATCTTGATTTGTCTTTGTTTCAATTCAATGGCACAGAGTACGAAGGAAAAATCCAAGCGTTAAGAGATTTTACTTATGAGGACTATCAAAGCATGAAGGGAATTCTCGAGCGTTTAAATCAGGAATTTAAAGGTGGTATGCAGTTTAATACTTCCATACCTACTGACGAGAAGGACGGAATTGGTTCAAGTTTAAAAATCGCCGCTTATATCCATGATCATGATCATGACCACGAACACGACCATGGGCATAACCACGGTCACCATAGTCCAGCTCAGCAAGTAACAGCACAAACAATGAAAAAGACCTTAACGGTTGGCAGCTTAAAACAAAACAGATAAAGGAAGTGAAGAATATGAATAAAACAACTATGTACCCTGAAGCATCCTTAACGATGGGGGAATGGCATGAATTAGATCAAACTGTTTTTGATAGTGTAAAAAAACAACTAGTGGGAAGGCGGTTTATTGATATTTATGGACCACTTGGTGAAGGAGTTCAATCGATAACGAATGATATTTTCGATTCACCTGATCGAGGTGCGATAAGCTTTCACGGTGAGGATTCACAATTATCAGTGCCTTCAAGAAGAGTTACGCTGACTGTTCCTATGTTATATAAGGATTTTGTATTATACTGGCGCGATATCCAGCAAGCGAAAACATTAAACAGTCCCATTGACTTTTCACCGGCTGCCAATGCGGCCCAGCAATGTGCTCTACTTGAGGATGATTTAATTTTTAATGGCTCATCAGAATTTAATCTTGATGGAATTATGACGGTAAAAGGAAAATTATCTCATATCCGTACAGATTGGATGGAATCTGGAAATGCCTTTAGTGATGTAGTTGAAGCGCGCAATAAGTTATTAAGAATGGGGCATACCGGTCCATACGCTCTTGTCTTGTCACCTGAACTATATGCCCTTGTTCACCGTGTTCATCAAGGGACACATGTATTAGAAATTGAGCATATTCGTGAGCTAATGACGGCGGGTGTCTTTCAATCCCCGATGATAAAGGGTGGAACGGGTGTTGTTCTAGATGCCGGCAGACAAAATATTGATCTTGCGATTGCGAGTGACTTTGACACGGTTTTTTTAGATGTTGATAATTTGAACTATCATTTCCGTGTTTATGAAGCAATCGTTCCAAGAATCAAGCGTCCAACTGCCATTTGTACGTTAGAGGAACATTCAAAATAAGAAAATATGAGTGAAAAATGCGCTCCAAATACGGTTTCATGGTCTTGGGCGTTGCAGCTTCGCTAAGTTAAGTGGAAAATACACCAAAAATGTGAAAGAGACTGACCTATAGGAAGTCAGCCTCTTTTCCATTCGTTGTATTCTTAAGCAATACTATATACGTTTTTCTCTGAATAAATTATGCTCGTATCTACTTCTTTTTTAGCTGCTGGTAAGCCGATATCCTCGATAATCATTTGGGCTTCTTCACGGAAAATAGGAGATGTGCTGCCATCATTTACTTCAAATAATCGCTTTAAGTATTTCATTTTTTCAATTGTTTTCGTTTTTTTATAGGCTTGATTGTTCAATTCATATACTTTTTTATGTTTAGGTTCATCAAGTAGGCCAAGCTCGGTAATATTGACAATCAAATTTTGCCCATCTTCTGTTACAAATCCAATTGAATAGATCGATGAGCCGATTAAATCGATATTGGTAATAACGGCATGTTGATAAGTTTCCCCAGTACGAAGACGAAGAGTATTAACTTCAATAACACCACCGATTTTTCTTTCGTTAACAAGCAGTTTATGGATATCTTTCAGGCCATTTATTTGGTAGCTCATGATGTAGCCTCCTAGATTAGGTGTTTAATTTATGTTAGTGAGAATAATTATCAATTTCAATATAAGTTTATTTTACAAGGAAGTATAATTTCGGTCAATGGGTTTTTTCGTGTCGATTTTGTTAATTTATTTTTTGTGGTAAGGGGGAGAATCAATGAGGAAATTAACGATTGGTTCATTAAAGGATTCCAGCAGAAGAGGAGATATTGAAATTGCTGCAGCACCGTTGGATAAACAGACCTTCAAGGTAATCAAAAGGTTATTACAACTTGAGCAAAATCATTCCCGTTATCAGATCGAAGTTAATAAAGACCAAACCATTCTAGATGCAGCATTTGAACAAAACATCGAACTGGAATATAAATGCCGCAAGGGAACCTGTGGACAATGCAAAGTGAAAATTATCAATGGCAGGAATTTACTCACTGAAGCCAATCAAGCAGAGGAGAAGAAATTGCAGAATTTATTAAACAATGGCTTTCGACTCGCGTGTCAGGCAAAAGGAAGATAAGGTGCCTGTCCCCCGGCGGATTAACGCGTTAATCCATCGGGGGACAGGCATTTTCGACTTTATCCTATTTATACCAGCCTAACTCTTCAGAAATTTCCTCTGCTGCTTTAATGGTTAAGGACACTAGGTCTTCTGCGCTTGGATTTCTAACCAATGACTCAGGGATAAACAAGCTGATCGTGGCAACAATTTTTTCTTCCCATGAGAAAATCGGCGCAGCAATATCAGCCATGCCTTCTTTCATCTCCCCAAAAGTGATCGAAAATCCGTGTTTTTTAATCATTCTAAGCTCTGTATCTAAATGTTCCTTTGAGAAGTGGTGACCGTTGTTTAATAATGAGAGAATCGTCTTTTCTTTTATGGCTGATGGTAGATGGGCTAATAATAATTTATTGGCAGACCCAATATAAAGTGGATTTCGTAATAAAAACGGTTCAATGTTTTGTTCATTTTTGGTGTCAATCCAATCTACAATAACTCCCTCCGAACCCTCTAATACAGTTAGACAAGTACATTGTTTTGTTTTTTCAGCGAGCCTTTCCATGACGGGGCGGGAATATTGATACACTGGTAGACTATTTCGCAAAGCAAATCCCATTTGAATAATGTTAAAACTTAACCGGAATTTCCTCGTCTCTCTGCTTTTCGAAACAAAGCCTGCATCTGAAAGGGAGGATAGGAGGCGGTGAACTGTCTGCACAGGAAGATTTAATTTTTTACTTATTTCAGTAGCGCTCCATTCTTCCTTATCTCTTTCAGGCTTTATTGCTTCAAGAAGGATCATCGACTTTTGAATAACACTCGACAAAGTGCTTCACACTCCTTTCACCCACTTTGCTCCTCTCTTATAAAAATAAAAATTTTTCTAAGGTAAATATAGTACAAAACGGAACGAAGCGAGTTTTTCTTCAAAAAAAGAACAAAGATTGTCAGGGAAGCTGCCGTTCTTTTTGTTGTTTTCCTAATATCCGGGAAAACAACATTGAAGGGTCTTATTTTTTTTGTGACGATACGGGTATCTAACAAAACAGAAAACATAAAAACGCTCATCCTAAAATTTAATAAAAGGGGGAAGTTAACATGAATGCTAAACAAGGAAGGGTCACCGTGTTCGTTAGTGAAATCTTTAAAGAGTCGCCAAAAGTAAAAAGATTTAGGCTCGTTTCTAAAAATGGAACACCGCTGCCCAAATTTAGTGGAGGTGCCCATATCACTACCTATATTAACGATGCTGAACAGTCGATTGAACGCCACTATTCATTAATTAATAATCCGCTTCAGCCTGATTATTATGAAATAGCGATTAATCGAAGTGAACAGTCTAAAGGGGGCTCCATTTTCTGGCATGATCGTGTCAGTGAGGGACAAACATTGGAAATTAGCTTACCAAAAAATCATTTTTCTTTAAGCTTTCAGGCGAAACATCATGTTTTTTTTGCTGCAGGAATTGGAATTACTCCATTTTTAGCTATGGCCAGGGATTTAATGGCGAAGGGTCAAACGTTTGAATTGCATTATGCAACGTATTCTAAGGAAACATGCGCATTTTATGAATTTCTGCAAGAGAACTTTCCAACGCAGACTCATTTTTATTTTTCTAAAGAAAAGAATCGAATGAGCACAGATATCATGAAAAGTCAGCCGATTGGTACCCATGTATACTTTTGTGGTCCTGAATCGATGGTTCGTCAATTTGCTGATGATGCAAAAACGATTGGTTACCCCGAAAAAAGTATTCATTTCGAACTGTTTACGCCGCCAGATTTTGGGCCATCCGAGTCATTCCAGGTAAAATTAAAGAAGCGTAACCAGCTGCTTACGGTTGCTGAGGATGAAAGCCTATTAGATGTGCTTTTGAAAAATGGGGTTCAAGCTCCTTATTCATGTAAAATTGGAGGGTGTGGCAGCTGTGAACTGGATATTCTTGAAGGTGAAGTCGACCATAGGGATATGTTTTTAACAGACAAAGAGAAAAAAGAGAAAAAAGTCATTTTGACCTGTGTATCGCGAGGGAGAAATAGTCCGATTGTGTTGGATTTATAACAAAGAATGAAGCTGGCTCATGCCAGCTTCTTGTTTTTAATAAGAAATAAACAATTTTCTACAGTAAAGAAATATATCGTTTCGTCGTTGGGCCTACTACCGTTGAGTTCGTCAGCATAAAGAGGGCATCATCGACAGCAATGCGCCGATACGTTTCGGTTACACCACGTTCCGAGCTTAATAATTCCCTGCTTTTACATAACTGAAGATATAGGTCCTCTAATATTCCCTCTGTACGTTTAAACGAATCAAGCAAATAACGTTCAGAAATAGACTTGTTCTTAAGTACAATATCCCCATTCTGGACTCTTCCGGTGGGAGAATAAGCGACTGCGCTAATAATTCTTTGTTTTGCGCTTGTTATCGTTTCTCGTAAGTAAGTAGCCGGCACTGGTGGAATATCCTCGACAATTAAGCGGGTGATGCCGCGATCATTAATGGCTTCGAGGATCTGTTCAGAGTCATTCTCAACAATTACTTCTTTATGTGGGGGCCAAACATCCAACCAATAATGATCGAGATGCCACTTATCAATATGAAAAATAAAGAATTCCGGATAAATCCAGAACTGGTCCTGACCAGCTCCTAATTGTGAACGGTAAAAATCATAAAATTTCGTGATCGCAGCCATTAGCAAACTGCTGACACCTGCACTGCCTCCGGGCTCTCGAACGATGATGCCGATCCGATCTTGTTTATTGAAACCCAGAAAAACATCTTCAATTGTAGCAGGATGTCCATTTACTTTGAATGAGAATTGTTCGGATTGAATCATCTTGGTCGTGTGCATACACGTCCTCCTTCCAAAACTTATTTTTACTATTGTTGTTTCATCATCACACACCAAGAAAAAAAACCATACTTTGTTTTCTTACCTATTGGGAAATAAGCAATACTTTTGTCAAGAAATCTTCCAATTCCCGTTTTTAACTCGAATGAAAATATAAATAATTTATTAAATTGTTAGGATATATGACAGAGAATCTCATTTCATCTCATGAAACGAGAAAATCGAATTTAAACAAGACGAAATATATGTGATTATAAGGACATCCTAATTTAAATATTTTGAATATTAAAACAACAACTCAAGAAGCGAAAAAAATTAGGCTAAAAAATTTACTGGGGTGAAGTGAAAATGAGTGAAAAAACAGTTACACAAACAGCGGAGTACAGTTATTTGAGTCAAAAACCGGGTGTTCAGCTAATTAAAGCTGGTACTTATGAAAAGAAAGAATTAAATGGTCTGCTGGGTATTCCGGCATTAAAAAGCCAAATCATTGATGTGCCGATTTGTTCAAAGGAAAATGCACTTTCGATGGGATATTTCTCCATGCAGCCTTCCGAGGATTTTGAGTTTACTTATACTTATTTAGAAGTAAAGGTCGTTCTAAAAGGAAAGATTGTCATTCGTGACGATCAAGGCATTAAATATGTAGCTGAAGCGGGAGATGTATTAATCTTTACGCCAGATACAACGGTTATTTTTGATAAAGAAAGTGATGGAGAGGCTATTTACACAGGCCATCGTCTTCCTGAACCTTCATTTATGTAATAGTAAACCTTTCATAACAAGTTAAGCATATTCGGAACATACTTAGGGAAGAACGGGGCAATCGATCAAAAAGATCGGTTGCCTCATCCGTTACTAATTAAAAGGCATTGTTAAAGAACAATATTGATTGGAGCGGAAGGTGCGAGACTCCTGCGGGAGAAGGTGTCACGGGAGACCCCACAGGCGCTTGCGCCGAGGAGGCTCCCGGACTCCCCCGCGGAAAGGGAGCACCTGTAGCGGAAATCAACAGCCTAATTTAACAAAGTCTAAAAAAAGGGAGTGTAGGATAATGGCAATTGAAAATACTGTGGTAACTGATGGAGTGATGGAAATCCCAAGCTGGTGGAAGTGTCCATCCGGATATGAAGAATTACTTGCAGCGGCACACGCGCTCGGAAAGAAAGAACTGCTGCATCGAGCAGCGATTTCTGACCAAGAGAGTCAATATCCAATCGAAAGTTTAACCGCGATCGCTAATGCAGGATTTGGTGCCGTTACAATTCCTGCCGAAGAAGGTGGCCTTGGAAAAGGGCTTACCGGTTTTGCAGTATTAGCAGAAACGTTTGCAAAGTATTGTGCATCTTCGGCCATGTGTTGGGTCATGCATACCGCAGCTGTCCAAACGCTTTATTCAGCTGGTACGAATGAGCAGCGGCAACGGTTTATTCCTGGAGTATTAAAAGGAGAAATTGGCGCCTTAGCTTTTAGTGAGCCTGCTACAGGAAGTCACTTTTGGAATGTAGTAAGTTCTGCTCCAAGACAAGGAAACGGCTATTTATTAAATGCAGATAAGTCGTTTGTTACCAGCGGAGGTGCTGCTGACTGGTATGTCGTCTGCACAAGTTCCCCTGATGCGGTTAGCGAAGATAAGCTCATGTATTTAATTGTTGAAAAAGACCAGGATGGAATTGAATTTTTCCCATTTTCAGCGATGGGCTTGCGTGGGAATTCCAGTGGACCGATGAAGTTTAAGGATGTATATGTTCCAGTTAATAATCGTTTGGGAACTGAAGGCGGGATGAACTATTATAACGACAATGTCGTCGATCCATTGTTTTTATTAGGTTCTGCAGCATGTTGGATTGGAATTGCACAGGGAGCTGTGGACGCAGCGGTCGGCGGCGCAAAGAAAAAAGTGCACCAAGATACTGGGAAATCTGTCGCCAGCTATCAAGTGATCAGACATGAATTAGCCAAGGCACAAATATTGATCGATAGCGCCAGAAGTATGCTTTATCGTGCTGCAGATGAAATGGATCGTTGCCTTGAAAAGGGTCAATTATTATCAACCAGCCTTTATCCACTTTGGGAATTGAAAACGTACGCTGCCGATATGGTGATTCAAGTAACCAATCAAGCGATGCAGGTTGCAGGGGGAAGAGGCTATTTAACCGGGCAAATTGAGAAATTCTTGCGCGATGGTCGAGCAGGAGCGTTAATGGGACCGACAAATGAAATCTTAAGAGAATGGATTGGCCGCACTTTAGTTGAAGTACCTTGGTTTGACTAACAATAAGGAAGACTATTCCTCTAAAAGCACCATAAAAAGGAGTGATCTAAACATGAGGCGATTATTTAAAGGGAGAACTTCGCTATATCTTTTATTAACATTATGTTGTTTATTTATTTTTCCTTTGGCTGCATTCGCCCAAGGGCCAACCGCTAAGATCGATACAGGGGATACAACATGGATCTTGGCGGCGACGGCGATTGTCATGTTCATGCACGTTCCGGGTCTGGCTCTTTTTTACGGAGGTTTAGTCAGTCAAAAAAACGTCGTCTCAACAATGATGCACAGCTTTGCAAGCCTACTGGTGGTTACCGTTGTATGGGTGCTGTGGGGCTATACGCTATCTTACGGGACAGATATCGGCGGGATTATCGGTGGACTTGATTACCTTGGCTTCAAGGATGTTGGCGAAGAAGCTACCTTTGGAACATTAACCATTCCACATTATATTTTTGCTATTTTCCAAACAACCTTTGCTGCCATCACTGTTGCCATCGTTTCTGGCGGAATTGCTGGTCGAATTGCCTTCCCAGCCTGGATCATGTTTGCGGTCCTTTGGCCAACCTTAGTATACGCTCCTATGGCTCATTGGGTGTGGGGCGGAGGCTGGCTTTCTGGAATTGGCGAGTTAGATTTTGCAGGGGGAACAGTTGTCCATGTCTTATCCGGAGTAAGTGCTTTAGTGGCTGCTTTGATGATTGGGCCAAGACATCGCAAAAGTGAAGGGGCGCCTCATAATATTGTTCTTTTCCTTATTGGTGCCGGAACGCTCTGGTTTGGCTGGCTTGCATTTAACGGAGGAAGCGCGCTTGCTTCAGGCGGGTTAGCGTCACTTGCTTTTGCTAACACACAAGTAGCTGCAAGTGCTGGGGGGATCGGCTGGTTAATCATTGAATGGATCATGAGAAAACGCCCAACACTTGTTGGTGCTGCTACAGGTGCCATTGCAGGTTTGGTGGCAATTACTCCAGCAGCTGGCTATGTAACGGTAGCATCTTCTCTGATTATTGGTTTTTCTGGAGGGTTAGTTTGTTATTACGGCGTAAACTTCCTGAAGTCTCGGTTAAAATATGATGATACATTAGATGCTTTTGGCATTCATGGAATTGGCGGTATTTGGGGCTCGATTGTTACCGGCATTTTTGCCACGAAAGAGGTAAATCCTGCTGGTAATAATGGATTGCTATATGGAAATCCGGAACAGCTGTTGCATCAATTGATGGGGATCGGTGTAACTTTAGCGTTAGCAATCGTTGGAACATTTGTGATTTTGAAATTCATCAGCCTGTTTACCCCATTACGTGTAAGCAAAGAAGACGAATTAATGGGCTTGGATCTTAGCTTCCACGAAGAACCTGCCTACAATCATGTTGTTCATGAACCGCTTCATACACCAAACTCCAAACCAGCTCAAAGTACTGGGTTGATTTCGGATATGCGTTAACAGTGGTAATAAAATGTAGGTTTAACAATAAGGAGGGATTTAGTTGCTCGTGCACACTGATCAATCCTTGCACCTTCCCGCATCAGTGTTAACCATTGGTGCGTTGGATGGGGTGCATCGCGGCCATCAAACATTAATTGCGAAAGCAAGAACACGTGCTCAAGAATTAGGGGTTCCATTGGTTGTGTATACATTTGACCCTCCTCCGAAAGTTTTTTTCTCGAATGCGCTTGCTTTGACCTCACTGGCAGAAAAGGTTGAAAGATTAAAGCTGCTAGAAGTAGATCATATTGTTGTTGCACCCTTTAATACCGGTTATTTGAATCGAAATGCGGAGTCCTTCCTTGATGAATTGGCGAACTTAAATCCAATGGAAATTTGGGCTGGTCCAGATTTTCGATTTGGAAAAAATAAACAAGGGGATTTAGCCACTTTAAGGAATCGGTTTTCTGTCCATGTGTTGGAGCCGATTTGCTGCGGCCAGGGTACAGTTATCTCTTCGAGCAGAATTCGTTTGCTAATCAAAAAAGATCAGATTATCGAAGCTGAACAGCTGCTAGGGTGGCAAACTCTTTATCGAGTGCTTGAAAAAGTTAAATAGCTAAGACCGAATGATTCATAAATAATTAACTATATAGAAAGGAGTCACAATATGATTGAATCAAGTATTACACCGGATAATCGTTTAATAGATGATGTTCCCCTAATATCGAGGTATCCTTTTCCGTTTAAGGGTGACTCATATCGGTATTCCAATAATTCGGCAGCGCTTGAATCAGGAAAAATCTTAGAAATCACTTCAGAATATTTCGCGGAGATTGGCAAAAAACGACAATTGTTAACCGCCGATCATAACCGTTCTTACCAATCCTTTCCACATTCACTTGAAGCCCAATGGGAAGCAATGGAAATGATCATGAATGAATTATGCACCTCGTATCCTCAATTTTTCAGTTTAGAAAAAAAGGGCGACCGATGGGTGTTTGAGAATCATCTTTTAAACGAAAAAACTGCTTTCATTTTGGGTGATGCCGCAACCTTACCTTACGAACCGCTAGATTTTATTGGCAGACATGTTCAAGAGGATTTAGTCTATGTTGCCCAAAGAGATGGCGATTTGTACATGGATGCAGGACAGCTTTGTTTTCCAGCGAACTGGTCGATTGTATTTGATGCGGGAATGACTTTCACGGAATGGCATTCACCCGTACCTGTATTCTCTGATAGTGGTTTGGCGGAAAAGGTAAAGGGCTTCCTGATGAGAATGGAAGCTGGAAAACCGTGGACCAGGTTAAATTGGACTTTAACAGTTGACACCATTTTGGATACTTTTCCTGAAAATTATCAGGATTGGGGTGTAAAAAAAGAGAACATTACGATTGAAAATGCTGGGCAACTAATCCATCTTAGAACAGAGGACCAGCGCTTGTTCCGAATGCCCCGCAGTAACGGGATCCTGTTTAGCATTCACACCCATCTGATCCCCCTTGATGAGCTAAGAAAAAATAAACAATGGCTGCAGAGATTTTATCATGTCATGCTTGATCTTCCTGACTATATGGCAGAGTATAAGGGGTTTTTGTCCTATAAGGAAAAGATGCTGGCGTATTTGGAAAACGAAATTACTAGCTTAGAAGAAAGAGGGTGATGGGATGCTTGAATTAAAGGATAAAGATATTGGTGAAAATATCAATATAAGAGGACATTCGTTTATCTTTTTTATTGGGGGCATGTCCATTTCTGATAGTATCGCTTTCTTCGAAATAATAAAAACATACAAAGATATCTCAACCATATACTTAGCTGAGGAAATGAAGGATGAAAGACTGTTTCGGTATATGAAATTGAACCTTGAAACAGATGTAATCTTTTTTCAACAAAGGTCTTATGATTCGATTTCTTCCATGTTAACCAAGCAACCGATAGGAACGAAATTATTCTTGATTGGAGAATGGGAGATGATTGAGGATCTCAAACAGCTTGCAATCGAAGCCGGTTTCACGGAAGAGGAAATGGTAGTAAAAGGGATTGGAATGAAAGAGGAGAAGGTATTTTGTGCAAAATGCTATCATCTTAATAAAAAAACCGATCAAAATGTAGTGAAGTGTGACAACTGCAACACAAAGTTGGATGTTTCGAAGCATTATTCGAAGCGACATAAGGCTTATCTTGGCTATATTAGCATGTAAAGATAGTTTTACCTATTTACATTTTGGTGATCCTTCCGTTTATTATCCAATTCAATAAAAAAGACTCCAAGCTACTTCAAACTTGGAGTCTTTCATTCTTTTATACAATTATCAATCTTCGCCGTATCCTACCCCAGCATTTTTACCTCTGGCAAGGACGCGTGTTCCTTTACATATTGATAAATATTCAAGGCTAAATGCATATTAAATAGCTGCTTGCTATCTGTTAAATCAACGGAAAGAATGTCTTCAATTCTTTTCAAACGGTAAGTTAACGTATTTGTATGAATATGAAGTGTATCTGCGGTTTTCTTCATGTTTTGATTTTGCTCCAGATAAACAAATAGTGTTACTAATAGTTCCCCTTTTCGAGACTTTTCATATTCAATCAAGGATCCCAGTACTTCGTGGATAAAATCAATCAATTCTTCCTCTGAATTTTGGAGAATAAATCTCTGAATCCCAAGATCGGTATAACTGAGAACATGGTCCTCAAAATGGTAGTTCTGCATAAACTTAATGCATTGCGTGGCTTCTTTAAATGAATGGTGAACATACATCAGACCTGACTTAACTCGTCCGATGCCGATCGAAGCTTCAATTTTAAATTTTGAATGAATTTCCTTTAAAAATGTTTTTGCGAGCAAATTAATTTGCGAAACAATAGAAGCTGTTGATCGTTTCGACTCGTAGGAGAGAAGGACAACAATTTGCTGTTCTATTGTAACGGACATACCTTGTGGATTCTGGTCAAGAAAGATCTGATTGGCAATATGAAGTAAGTTCCTCATCATATTTTCCTCATTAATCTTTAGCTTATTCGATTCACCAAAATTAATCATCAAGGTAATATAGTTTCTATTTGGGTCAAGGTGCAAATTTTTCGCCTTTTGGATAATGGTATCGTCCATTTGACCTGAGAATAGTTTGCTCGCGAATTCGCCGCGTAACCTTTGCTGAGTATCAAAAATAGCTTGTTCCTTCACTAACTCTAGTGATATAACAGTACAAGCATGCTCAAGAGCGGCAATGTTCATATCATCCATTTTTTTCTTAGAAAGAATAATTAACACCCCGAGCGACTTTGGCTTTGAACCCAGTGATAAGGCGACAAGTTGATACGAATCACCGTATAACTCGATTTCAGTAACAGACCGTGAATTTTCCAGTGACAGAATAATTTGGATTGCCTGCAGTTTCAAATAATTAATCATTTCAATCGAAAGAGATGAATCGTATGCTGAAGCAATCAGCTCACCTAGATCATCAAATAGGAGAGTGGGTTCACCGGTTGTTTTATGTATATAATTCATAATCGATTGAAGCCCTTCCCCATTTAAAACAAGATTCGCTAAATTCGTATGGATCTCAATTGAGTTGGATAGCTTCCTTACAGTTTTCTCTTTTTCCTGATATAAACTTGATTTATCTAGCGCGATGGCAGCTTGATGTGTAATCGCTTCCAATAGTTTAATATCCTCTTGCTTAAAGGTTAATGAATGTTGGAAGGAGTCTAATGTTATTACTCCGATGCATTCACCCTTCAACATGATGGGTGAAGAGATAACCGATGTAAAATGAAAGTTGTTTGGTATCGACTGTTTTAACAGACGATGATTATGTGGTGTTAAAGTAGAAAGCATTTTTTTTATTTCGTCTTCATTTGGATACCAAAAGCATCTTTGTGCTTTAAACGTCAAACCGGTCATCGACTCACCAGGTTTTAGTTTAATTTGTCTAAAGATATGCGGATAAAAATTTCCTTGAGCCGATTGAGCAATCAGCCGGTCTTGCTCCTTATCATATAGCCAGAACGAGCCCCCACCAGCGGCCTCAACTACTGAAATAGTTTCAATCATTATAGAATCAATGATCGTTTCGATATCGAATGATGAGTTAATGACGTTAGAAACATGGATTAATGACTTTAACTGACGATGTGTTAATGAATCTTGCAATTTCTATCATCCCTATCTGTAGTAAAATATCCAAATTTATACAATTTTGAATTTTTGTGTAAATCACACAAATTTAGGGTGCTGATATTCAGCGGAATGAACATAGCAATCTATCAACCAATTGTTATAATTATAAGAAAGTTTAGAAAATAATGAAAGGAGCTGAGAAATAAGGTTTTAGTGGTGTTTTGACAAATTCCAGCACCACTAAAGAAGAGAGAAAAGGTTATTTTGTAGCAAAGTGGGAATTCATGTCGAAAAGAGTCAGAATATTAAGAAAAAAGAAGGGGCTGTTGATAGATGAATTTTGATTTAACAAAAGAACAAGAAATGATCCGTAAATTAATTCGTGATTTTGCTGAAGCTGAAGTGGCACCAGGTGCCGATGATCGAGACCGCACTAAAGAATTTCCAAAAGAGATCTTCGCAAAGCTATCTGAGTTAGGTATTATGGGCTTGCCTTTTCCAGAACAATACGGTGGTGGAGAAGCTGACACAACTAGCTTTGCAATCGTTGTTGAAGAGTTAAGCCGTGTATGTGGATCAACCGGTATTACATATTCTGCGCATATCTCCTTAGGTGGGGCACCGCTGAATTTATTTGGTACTCATGAACAAAAGGAAAAGTATTTAACGCCAATTTGTACAGGCGAGTCCTTTGGTGCTTTTGGTTTGACTGAACCGAATGCTGGTTCTGATGCTAGCGGAACGCAAACGACTGCGGTTCTTGAAGGCGATGAGTGGGTTATTAACGGGTCTAAGTGCTTTATAACCAATGCAAGCTATGCCAAACATCTTGCTGTAACCGCTGTCACAGATCGTTCAAAAGGAATCAACGGAATTAGTGCCTTTATCGTTCCTACTGATGCACCTGGTTTCACTGTTATTAGCAATTACGAAAAAATGGGGCTGCATTCTTCTAATACAACCGAGTTAATTATGGAAAACGTTAGAGTTCCAAAAGAAAACCTCCTTGGAACGGAAGGAAATGGCTACAAGCAATTTTTAGCAACTCTTGATGGTGGCAGAATTGGAATTGGTGCAATGGCTGTTGGACTTGCCCAAGGTGCCTATGAAAAATCTCTTCAATATGCACAAGAAAGAAAGCAATTTGGAAAAAGTCTATCAAACTTCCAAGCGATTCAATTTAAGCTAGCCGACATGGCAATGTACATTGATCTGGCTCGTACTGCGGTATACAAAGCAGCATGGTTAAAGGATCAAGGCCGTCCGTTTAAGAAGGAAGCCGCGTATGCAAAATTATTTGCATCTGAAATTTGTATGAAGGTTTGTGATCAAGCGGTTCAAATTCATGGCGGATATGGATATATGAAGGAATATCAAGTAGAAAGATTCTTCCGTGATGCAAAGCTTTTAGAAATTGGTGAAGGCACATCTGAAGTTCAACGTATGGTAATTGCGAAACAGATTGGGTGTTAGAAATCTCTTAAAGCGAAAGGGCTGTTGCTCTTTCGCTCACAATGAAATTTTGCGTTGAATTAAAAATTTTTAATAAGAGGTGGATCTTCATAATGGCTGAGATAATGAATGTTACGGTTGGGAAGTTGCTAGAAAATGTTGCAAAGGAAAGACCTGATCATGAAGCGCTCGTCTATCCTGATCGCAATCTCCGGTATACGTATAAAGAGTTTGATGAGCTTTGTCGGAAAGTAGCCAAGGGTTATATGAAGCTAGGTCTTGATAAGGGCGACCATATGGCTATTTGGTCTACTAATTACCCTGAATGGGTTACGACACAATTTGCAACGGGTAAAATGGGTGCGGTTCTTGTTACCGTTAATACTAGTTATCAAACATCCGAACTAGAATATTTATTAAAACAGTCTGATGCTACTACATTAGTATTAATGGAAGAATATCGAGGCACTTCCTATATAGATATTGTTTATAACATCGTTCCTGAGCTGAAAACATCTGCTCCAGGACAGCTTAACTCTGAAAAACTTCCTTACTTAAAAAATGTAATCGTTTTAGGTGAAACACGTTATCCAGGCATGTACAATTGGTCAGATTTACTAGCAATGGCTGATGAAGTTAGCGACGAATTACTAGATGCAAGAGCAGCTACTTTAGATCCAGAAGATGTGATTAACATGCAGTACACATCAGGTACAACTGGTTTTCCAAAAGGCGTTATGCTCACTCATAACAATCTAGTAAATAATGCCATAAACGTTGCGGCATGTATGAACTTAACCTATGAAGATCGCATGTGTATTCCGGTTCCGTTTTTCCATTGTTTTGGTTGTGTGCTTGGAACACTCACTTGTGTATCAGTTGGAGCAACGATGGTTCCAACCCAGGAGTTTGATGTGTTGGCTGTTCTAAATGCGGTACAGCAAGAAAGATGTACGGCTTTACACGGAGTTCCTACGATGTTTATTGCTGAATTAAATCACCCTGATTTTAATAAATTTGATTTAACATCCTTACGTACTGGAATTATGGCGGGATCGCCTTGTCCTGAGGAAGTAATGAAGGCGGTAACCGAGACAATGGGAGCCAGCGAAATTACGATTACTTACGGTCAGACAGAATCATCGCCGGGTATTACCATGACGAGAACAAACGACCCAATTGAACTTCGGGTAGGATCAGTCGGACGTGCAATGCCAAATGTTGAAGTAAAAATCGTTGATCCAACTACAAATGAAGAAGTTCTAAACGGTGTTCAAGGGGAATTATGCACCAGAGGGTACCACGTCATGAAAGGCTATTATAAAAATCCCGGAGCAACCGCTGATGCAATTGATGAAGAGGGCTGGCTACATACAGGTGATTTAGCAGTCATGGATGAAAATGGCTATTGTAAAATTACCGGTCGCCTTAAAGATATGATTATCCGCGGTGGCGAGAATATTTATCCGCGTGAAATCGAAGAGTTCTTATACACACATCCAAAGGTGTTAGACGTTCAAGTAGTAGGCGTTCCGGACCCGAAATTCGGTGAAGAAGTAATGGCCTGGGTTCGATTAAAAGAGAACGAAACAGCAACCGCGGAAGAAATTCGAGAGTATTGTAAAGGGAAAATTTCACGCTTTAAGATTCCAAGATATATAGAATTTTGTGAGTCATTCCCAATGACGGCATCTGGAAAAATTCAAAAGTTTAAGCTTCGTGAAAATGCTGAAAAGGCTTTGAACCTAATTAAATAAACGAGAAAAGGGTGAAAAAGAATGTTCAAAAAAGTTCTGATCGCTAATCGGGGTGAAATTGCAGCACGGGTTATCCGAACTTGTAAGGTTTTAGGAATTTCCACGGTTGGAGTCTATTCCGAAGCGGATGCAGAGGCGCCACACGTTAAGTTGGCTGATGAGGCTTATTTAATTGGTGGCTCACGAGTTGCTGAAAGCTATTTAAATATCGATAAAATTTTGGAAGTTGCCAGACTAACTGGAGCAGAGGCGATCCATCCTGGATACGGGTTATTATCTGAGAATGCAGAGTTTGCTCGCCGTTGCGAGCAAGAAGGGCTTGTGTTTATCGGCCCTTCACCAAAGGTCATTTCGCAAATGGGAAGTAAAATCGAATCTCGAAAAGCGATGGAAGAGGCTGGTGTTCCTGTTGTTCCTGGGATCACATATCCTCTTGCAGATGCTGAAGAAGCGGTTCAAGTGGCAAAGACAATTGGTTATCCGGTGATGCTAAAAGCTTCAGCAGGCGGTGGCGGCATTGGCATGCAGGTCGTTCGCAGTGATGATGAAATTCGTAAAGCGTTTGAAGGTAACCAAAAACGCGCAACCGATTTCTTCGGTGATGGAGCCATGTATGTTGAGAAGTTTGTGGAAAATCCAAGACATATTGAAATTCAAATTTTAGCAGACAGCTTAGGAAATACCGTTTATTTATGGGAACGTGAATGTTCGATTCAACGCCGTCATCAGAAGGTGGTTGAAGAGGCTCCTTCATCCTTCATAACAGAAGAAACGCGCAGTAAAATGGGAGCCGCTGCTGTTACCGCAGCAAAATCAATTGGCTATAAAAACGCAGGAACGATCGAGTTTTTAGTAGATGAAAACCAAAATTTCTACTTTTTAGAAATGAATACTCGTCTTCAAGTAGAACATCCAGTTACCGAAGAAATTACCGGTTTGGATTTAGTCGAACAACAACTCCGAATTGCATTCGGTGAATCATTAGAGTTTACACAGGATGAAGTGAAGCGCGAAGGTCATGCCATTGAGGTTAGAATTTATGCCGAGGATCCAAAAACATTTTTTCCATCACCAGGTAAAATAACGAAATTAGTTTTACCAGAAGGACCTCGGGTTCGCCATGAATTAGCGATCCATGACCAATCTACCGTAACCCCATTTTATGATCCGATGATTGCAAAGCTCGTTGTAAAAGGGAATGATCGCACAGAGGCAATTGAAAATTTACAAAATGCTCTTGCACAATATCAAGTTGAAGGAATTAAAACCAATATTCCGATGCTGCAAGAGGTTGCAAGTCACCCGGCTTTCCAATCCGGTGATACACAAACCAATTTTGTTGACAAGTACTTAAAAGCAAATCAAAAAACCGCAAAACGCGTTTAATAGGGGGAAATAATATGAACGAAATTATTGCAAGCATGGCAGGAAATGTGTGGAAGGTTCTTGTGAAACCAGGTGACCAAGTTGAAGAAGGTCAAGATGTAGTTATTTTAGAATCGATGAAAATGGAAATTCCGATTGCAGCTGAGGTTGATGGAGTGGTTAAAGACGTAAAAATAAACGAAGGTGATTTTGTCAATGAAGGCGACGTCATCGTCGAAGTTGAATAACAAAGCGAAAACAATTAAGGGCTTTAAGCAGTAGTGGCATGTTTTCATTCTGGAAATTGAACTTGGGCATATATCGGGAAACATGGGCATATGTTTCCCGACTTGTCTCATATATTTTAAGCTTGTCCGATAAATTTTCAAATTTGGTCCATATATTTTAAAAGTTGGCTCATATATTTTCAAACTTGGTCCATAAATTTTTGGAACTGTCCCATATCCACATTTAACCGGGCATAAAGGCCTTCCCATGAGCAAAAATTTTTAAAAAAAGGCGTAAATTTCTTAAAAAGCTTTAATTTTTTAAAAAATAACAAGACTTTTCTTTAAAGATAGTAAAAAAGAGGAGCAAATTCGGCTATTTTTTTAAAAACTTCTTCAGATTAATAGAATTTGCAATAATTTAGCGGCATAAAAGCTGAGTTTCGAGCGCAAGCAGCCCAGCTCCAAGTGGACAACGCTTTAGCAGGGCGCTTCCGCTTTTCATAAGGAGGAAGACCGATGAACTGGCCAAAAGGTGTAACAATCAAAGAAGTTGGGCCAAGGGACGGCTTACAGAATGAAAAGGTATTCATTTCGACAGAAGATAAAATCGCATGGATCAACCAATTATCTGAGACTGGTCTAAAACATCTCGAAATTACTTCATTTGTTAATCCAAAATGGATTCCAGCCCTATCGGATGCAGTTGCTGTAACAACAGGAATCACACGGGTTCCGGGTGTTACCTATACGGCTCTTGTTCCAAATCAACAAGGTTTAGAGCGGGCCCTTGCAGCAAACATCGATGAAGTTGCAGTGTTTATGTCTGCAAGTGAAACTCATAATCTTAAAAATATTAATAAATCGATTGATAAAACCTTCCCGATCTTAAAGGAGCTAGTTCAGGATTCAATTGCTGCCGGGAAATTAACCAGAGGCTATGTTTCAACGGTGTTTGGCTGCCCGTATGAAGGCAGTGTTGATATCGAACAGGTTATTCGCGTATCTGAATCATTATTTGAAATGGGAATTGATGAACTTTCGCTTGGGGATACCATCGGTGTGGCAAATCCAAAGCAGGTCGAGCAAGTTCTAGAGGTACTATTGCAACGTTTTCCGACCGAAAAAATAGCGATGCACTTCCATGATACGCGCGGAACAGCACTAGCCAACATCCTCGTATCGTTACAGATGGGCATCACCACGTTTGATTCATCGATTGGAGGATTGGGCGGCTGTCCGTATGCACCGGGAGCGTCCGGTAATGTAGCAACTGATGATTTAATTTATATGCTTGACGGCATGGGGATTCAGACAGGGATTAATCAAGAAAAGCTATTAAACTCATCCCGTTTTATTCAAGAAAAAATTGGCAGACCATTGCCGAGCAAAAGTCTTCAAGCCGCATGCTCGGTCGTAAATCAAGACTGATAGAAGGGTTTGAAGTTAGGAGGGGAAATACATGGGAAATCCTGTGGTGGTAACAAAATCAGAACAGGGTATTGCTGTGATTACGTTAAATCGTGCCGAAGCAGCTAACGCTTTATCCGTACAAATGTTGAAAATCCTTCAGGAAACGATTAATGATATTAAATTTGATAAATCCGTTCGCTGTGTCATTATTACTGGTGCAGGTGAGAAAGCTTTTTGTGCAGGTGCCGATTTGAAAGAACGCGCAGGAATGGAACCAGTCGAAGTCCGCAAAACTGTTACTCTAATTCGCAGTAACATTAATGCGATTGAAGCATTGCCGCAGCCAGTTATAGCAGCAATTAATGGCGTTGCTTTTGGCGGTGGAACAGAGTTAGCGCTCGCATGTGACATTCGTGTTGCTTCCGAAACAGCCAAGATGGGTCTAACCGAAACAGCGCTCGGAATCATTCCAGGAGCAGGTGGGACACAGCGCCTACCGAGATTAATTGGCAAAGGCCGCGCCAAAGAGCTTATTTTTACAGCACGACGTATCGATGCATGGGAAGCGCGTGAAATAGGGTTAGTAGAATATGTAACTCCTGCTCATTCCCTACTTGATAAAGCAATGGAAATTGCGAATCAGATTGTTAAAAACGGCCCAATTGCCGTCACACAAGCTAAATTCGCGATCGATAAAGGCTATGACGTTGACCTGAATACAGGTCTATCAATTGAGCAAAACGCTTATGAAATCACGATTCCAACGAAGGATCGCTTAGAAGGTTTGCAGGCGTTTAAGGAAAAAAGACCGCCGGTATATGTTGGAGAATAATAGAATACTTTTAATAGAGGGAGGAAATAAAATGTCCGTCGATGTGAAACCCCTTCAACAAACACTTGAAGAAAGAGTAGAACAAATTAAACAGGGTGGGGCCCCTAAATATCATGAGAAAAACCAAGAACAAGGTAAATTATTTGTTCGTGACCGCTTAAAGTTATTATTTGATCCTGGTTTTGAGCTTGAGGATGCGCTATTTGCAAACTGCATAGCCAGTGATTTACCAGCCGATGGCGTTGTGACAGGAATGGGAAAAATCAATGGTCAGCTAGTATGTGTGATGGCCAATGATTCTACCATTAAAGCAGGCTCTTGGGGATCCCGCACCGTTGAAAAAATCATCCGTATTCAGGAAACAGCTGAAAAGCTTCGCGTTCCTTTACTATATCTAGTCGATTCAGCCGGGGCACGGATTACGGACCAGGTGGAAATGTTCCCAGGTCGCCGCGGTGCTGGCCGTATTTTTTACAATCAAGTTAAGTTTTCCGGCAGAGTTCCGCAAATCTGTATCTTGTTTGGACCTTCAGCAGCTGGCGGTGCCTATATTCCTGCATTTTGTGACATCGTGATCATGGTGGACAAAAATGCTTCTATGTATCTTGGCTCACCACGTATGGCCGAAATGGTTATTGGTGAAAAGGTTACTTTGGAAGAAATGGGCGGAGCGCGCATGCACTGCTCCGTATCCGGTTGTGGCGATGTTCTTGCGAAAAATGAAGAAGAAGCGATTGCGTTAGCTCGAAATTATCTTTCTTACTTCCCAGCCAACTTCTCAGAAAAGCCGCCAGTTAGAGAAGCGGTAGCACCAAAACAATTAAAGAAAACGTTAGAAGAGATTATCCCAACCAATCAAAATTCTGCTTTTAATATGATGGATTTAATCAATGGCATCATTGATGAGGGCTCATTCTTTGAAATCAAAAAACTATTTGCAGGTGAACTGATTACGGGTCTTGCCCGCATGGATGGCAAGCCTGTCGGAATCGTTGCCAACCAACCACGCGTAAAAGGTGGCGTACTGTTCCATGATACGGCTGACAAAGCAGCGAAATTTATCAACCTTTGTGATGCCTTCCATATTCCGTTATTGTTCCTAGTTGATGTTCCTGGATTCATGATTGGTACGGCTGTAGAGCGTGCAGGAATCATTCGCCACGGTGCGAAAATGATTTCGGCGATGTCAGAAGCAAGTGTACCGAAAATCTCTGTCATCGTTCGTAAGGCATACGGTGCAGGTCTTTATGCAATGGCCGGCCCGGCGTTCGAACCAGATGCGTGTCTCGCATTGCCTTCTGCTTCAATTGCGGTAATGGGCCCGGAAGCTGCAGTTAACGCAGTATACGCAAATAAAATTGCCGCATTACCAGAAGAAGAGCGAGCAGCCTTCATCGCTGAAAAACGTGAAGAGTACAAAGAGGATATCGATATTTACCGCCTTGCTTCTGAAATGGTGATCGATGGAATCATTCCGGCAAACTCATTGCGCGACGAGTTAATCAATCGCTTTGAAGCATACTCATCCAAATACTTAATCTTCTCTGAACGCAAACACCCGGTGTATCCGGTTTAATATTTTAGTTTTAAAAAGGAGGCTTGTCCTGTGAAAAAAGGTAAAATAGTAGATTCATTTGCTGAAGCAGTTCGAGATATTCAAGACGGTGCAACGCTAATCGTAGGCGGATTTGGCCTATGCGGAATTCCTGAAAAATTGATTCTGGCATTGCAAGACCAAGGAACTAAGGACTTAACCGTTGTCAGCAACAACTGTGGCGTCGATGATTGGGGCCTAGGCTTGCTCCTCGCTAACAAGCAAATTAAGAAAATGGTTTCCTCCTATGTGGGCGAAAACAAAATCTTTGAACAACAGTTTTTAAGTGGCGAGCTTGAGGTAGAACTTGTTCCACAAGGTACGCTTGCTGAACGAATTCGTGCTGGCGGCGCTGGAATCCCTGGTTTCTATACAGCAACAGGTGTCGGCACCCCAATCGCTGAAGGCAAAGAACATAAAGAATTCAACGGAAGAACGTATTTATTAGAAGAGGGCATCGTCGGCGATTTTGCTTTAGTGAAAGCATGGAAAGCAGATCCGCTAGGAAATCTTGTGTTCCGTAAAACAGCTCGTAACTTCAACCCAATGGCAGCTACTGCAGGTAAAATCACAATTGCTGAAGTTGAGGAAATTGTTGGAGTCGGGGAACTAGATCCGGATGAAATTCATACTCCAGGAATTTATGTACAGCGTGTTCTTTTGGGGACAAACTACGAAAAGCGTATTGAGAGACGCACGGTTGTGCAGGCTTAATTGATTAGAGAAAGCGAAAAAATATTGGTAAAGACGAGGAGAGAGTTTATGAAGGACACCAGACAAATCATCGTCAAGCGTGCGGTTCAGGAAATTCAAGACGGAATGAATGTGAATCTAGGAATTGGAATCCCAACACTCATTGCCAACGAGATTCCTAGAGATTATAATGTACTGCTTCAATCAGAAAATGGCTTACTAGGGATTGGACCATATCCCTTTGCCGGACAAGAAGACCCAGATTTAATTAACGCAGGAAAAGAAACCGTTACGGCTGTTCCGAGTGCTTCTTATTTTGACAGTGCCGAATCATTTGCGATGATTCGCGGCGGCCATATCGATCTGGCAATTTTGGGTGGAATGGAGGTTTCCGAATCCGGTGACCTCGCGAACTGGATGATTCCAGGGAAAATGGTTAAAGGAATGGGCGGTGCCATGGATTTAGTAAACGGAGCGAAACGCGTCGTGGTCATCATGGAACATGTCAACAAACATGGCGAATCCAAAGTGAAGAAGGAGTGCACACTTCCACTTACTGGTAAGGGAGTGGTACATCGCCTAATTACTGATTTAGCAGTATTTGATTTCACTCCAGAAGGAATGGTTCTTGTAGAAACTCAAGAAGGCGTGACGGTGGAGGAAGTTATTGAGAAGACTGAGGCTAGTTTTAGAGTTGCAGTTGAGTCATAAGTTTAATATTAATAATGGGCTGTCTCCTGAATGAATTAAGGGGCAGCCTTTTTTGATTCCGGCAGTTTTTAGGGGGAGTTTCGGTTTTTTCTAAAAATAATGCTAATTTTTGCCCTGAATTTTTGAAAATGCCCCGATTTTTTGCTTCGTTTTTAACTTAGCGGTTATTTTTCCACTAAAAATTCCTCTATTTTTATAAAAAAAAGAGAAAATGTCAAAAAAAATGCCCACCAAAAAGAGTTTATGCCCTTTGAATTGTGTATATGGTACAAGTAAAAAAATATATGGTCCAACTTTAAAATTATATGGACCAACTTTTAAAATTATATGGACCAACTTTAAAATTTTATCGGACAAGTTTAAAAAAATATGAGACAAGTTTTAACTATATGGTACAAAATTAGGCACATATGCTCCCATATAATTATATTTGCCCATATTGGCGTTTAACCTAATCCTCTGATCCTAGCCACTTTAACTTATTAACCCGTACAACTCAGGCCCAGCATCTTTTTCTTTCAATAGAGAAAATGCCCCCAAAATAGGATATACTGTTCATGTATACAAAAGTGGAATACACGTAGACATGGGAGGATCAGAACAAATGTTACCCGATTTTTCAGAAGCATATATCGAGCGTTGCGATAAAGAATCCGAAGAGGTATTGGCTGTTGAAAATGCAGCTTTTCTAGACCAGCCAATCGACTATTTTAACAAGCACAAAAATGAGTTTATGTTCTTGGAATCAAGTTTGTTTGAAGGCATCAACGTTGATGCTGTATCGTTTGAAGTTGATGATGTATTTGGTACATATGATGTATTGTTGGGATTAAAACTTCAGAAGAAATTCCAATCAAACATTAATGAATTTCTTCAACATAATTTACACGGCGAAGAAGTAAAATTCAGTTTAATGTTTAATCAAGATGACGGTCTTTGGGATTTGAATTTGCCGTTTAATTACGTTGAAGGATTTACTGAACAAATGTCGATCGGTGAAGCCTATACAGTAATTTTTAACTTTTTGAAGGCGTTAGTTGAATCAGTAAAGGAACAGTAAAAGTGAGCAAATATTCCTGTTAAACTGGGATATTTGCTTCTTTTGTTATTCAGCTGCCAAACAACTAAACCTTACTCACTGAATAATGCCATATACCTCCGACAAAATCCTTCTCCACTTTCCCTTGACTCTCTAAATAATCCAAATGTCCGATTATTTCTGACATCACCAGTGAAAATTGCCCATCATATCGTTTTTTATGATAGATAAGGGCAAGCGCGTTTCCGGTGGAAATTCCTGATTCAATTAACTCGAGTATGCGTCGGGATTTTTCCTCAATTCCGGTTAATCTCTTGTTAATAAGCTCACCTGGATTGTGAATCAAAGAACCATGACCTGAAAATGCTACATCTGCATTAAGCTTCAATACCTTATTAAGTGAATCAATATGTTGAACTAATGTAGGCATTCTTTGTCCTTCAGAGCCCGGTTCGACTAGCGCATTTACAGCAATATGTTCGATCAATAAATCACCAACGAAAAGCCAGTTATTATTTTTTTGATAAAAGGAGAGCTGGTCTGGAGCATGACCGGGAACCGGGATGACGTCAAAGTTCAATAATGTAGGATCAACGATTTCAGTAATATCTGCAACTACGGCATTGTGTTTATTTTTTTGAATCGCAGACTTTAAATACGTGATTTGCTTTTCGCCACTTTCCCCACAGCCCATTTCCCGATAAAGCTTGGCGTAAAAATCCGCTCTCATTTCTAGGAAGGATTGGTCTCTTTTCAAACGGAGAATGGATAGGGGAGAGGCATAAACGGGGATGGGATGCTCTGTGATTATTCTGTTCACCAACCCAACGTGGTCATTATGATGATGAGTCAGGATAATTTCGGTTAAGTCTCGTAAACTGAACCCGTTGTCTCCCAGCGTTTTAATCAGAGCATCCCAACACTCATTATTATTCCAGCCGGCATCAATTAACGAAAGCGACTGTCCATGCTTAATGAGATAGAAATTTATACTCTTTAATCCTGATTGATCTGGAACGATTATCGGAATAACCTCCACACCATTTGTCTTCAGATCCATTAAACTGACACCTCAATCTTTCCTATTGAAAAAAGGGTGACCATTAAGACCAACGGTCACCCTTACCCATTTCTATTTCCCGAGCATCTTATCCAAGTGGGCAATGATTGCCTCACGGTTCCCTGAAATTTTCTCCTCGCGAGCTTGGTCTTTTTGAATTTTGTCAATGGCTTTTGTGTATACCTCTTGCTCGATGGCTTGTGGAATGACTACAACTCCATCCGCATCCCCAACAATAATATCGCCAGGATTGACGGCTTGTCCACCGCATGAAATAGGAACATTAATTTCACCAACACCCGCTTTACCGCTAGCGGCGACGGTTGTTCCTTTTGAAAAAACAGGGAAGTTTAGTTCTTTGATCCCGATAATATCACGAATTACTCCGTCTACAACAATGGCGCCAACACCCATCGTTTGTGCCATTCCAACCACGAAATCTCCTGCCATGGCCCGATATTGGTCACCTTTAGCATCGATAATAATGATATCGCCAGGTTTTGCATGGCGGATGGCTTTTTGTACAGCCAAGTTATCCCCAACGGCAGTTTTTACTGTTAAGGCTCGTCCAGCAAACTTGTATTCTTCTTTTAAAGGCTTAATCGCAGGATCTAAATTATTCAATCCATCCATTGCATCGGAAATAGCAGTAGTAGGAATACCTTGAAATTTTATTACTAGTTCGTCCATTTTTCAATCTCCTTACCATATGTAATTTGCACTTATACAATTATACATCTATTCTAAAAAATTGAAAATTATGAAAAAACTATAAACTTCTATAAGAAAAATGAATGACCTCATAAAAAGATTAACGGGCACTATGAACGCAAACTATTTTTAGGGGGTATTTAACGGATTATCTCGCTAAAAAATCATCCTTCCATATGATATAATGAGGATTAACGTCATCGTGAAGGAGCTAGCCAATTGAATATAAAGTTAACTCATAAACTCATTCAAGAAATGTGCGGTACAGTCTCCTTCAAACGAGGAGACTCTTTTTATCTTGCCAATAAAGTCATCATTGAAAAATATAGTCCTAATGTTTGTAACGCAACGGTAGTTGGAACAGAGAATTTTCACGTTTCGATTGAAACCGATACAAAAGGAAATCTTCGCACGAAATGCAGCTGTCCTAAGCTTGCTTCCTTTCAAAAGGATTGCCAGCATATTGCGGCGGTTTTAATATCGATATACGAACATCAGCGTCGAGAAACGCTTCAAATAAGTACGGAAACACTTCCGCCTTCATCCAATCAAGACTTATCAGAAGGTTTATTGACACTTTTTAATAATCAGCCGAAGCGTTCCAGTGGGCAGCAACTCCACTTTGAAAATAGGCAAGTGCTTGAGGCTGAATTTATTTGTAAACCTGTACCAATCAAACCTGGGCAGAATATGCTTGGGATTGAACTCAAAGTCGGTGATGCAAAGGTAATGAACATCCGGGATTTTCTGAAGGATATTGCAAAAGGGAAGCCCAGTATGTGTTCGATTACCTTCACCTTCGATCCGGGCCTATATTGCTTTCAAAAAGAATCGTATACTGTCATTCAGCAGCTTATCGAAGTGGTTCATGATGAAAAGGTGTTTAAAAATTCACTTCCGGATCGTTCTGACTATCGATTCCATAACCAAAACGATCTGTTACTGATCCCGCCAACTTCATGGGAATCACTTATCCCTCATTTGTTAAGAACACCTTTGGTGACGTTAGAGTGTGATGGAAAAATCTATAAGGGCCTTAACCTCTCGAGAGAATCATTGCCCCTACAGTTTGATTTTACTAAAACGATGGGGGGGACAGACTATCTCCTCAAGATTAAAGGGTTGGATCAAATTATTGTCCTGAATTCGTATCAATCTGTCATATATAAAGGGAAATTCATTCAGCTTGAAAAAGAGGACAGTGAGCGACTTGCCGATCTTATCAAGCTACTCGATGCTTCTGGGACGAATCAAATTCCAATTCGACACGAACAAAAAGACTTTTTTCTTGAAAAAGTAGTGCCGGGATTGAAAAAACTAGGGAATGTTCAATTATCGGGAGAAATAACAACTCTTCTACCAAAGACACCGTTAATCCCAAAGTTATATTTGGATCGTGTTAAAAATCGCCTGCTTGCGGGCCTTGAGTTTCACTATGAAAATATTGTGATTAATCCACTGGAGAATCGGGAACTTTGGACAAACACTGTACTAGTTAGAGATCTCGAGAAAGAGGATGAAATTCTGGAGTTGATGGAGGATAGCTCATTTGCCAAGACTGACGGCGGTTACCTTTTGCATAATGAAGAGCTGGAGTACGAGTTTTTGTACCATGTTGTTCCTAAACTGCAAAAGCTCGTTCAAATTTACGCAACTACCGCAGTTAGAAACCGAATTTTCAAAGGAAATCAACCTCCGCAAATAAGGATTAAGGTCAAGAAAGAGCGGACAAATTGGCTTGAGTTTAAATTCGAAATGGATGGCATCCCTGAAAAACAAATTCGTGATGTTCTTTCGGCTCTTGAAGAAAAGCGAAAGTTTTATCGTCTGCGGAATGGATCCTTGCTATCGTTAGAGACAAGAGAGTTTGAAGCTATTAAACGGTTTCTGAATGAACAACCGATCCAGGCTGAAGATTTGGAAAGTGGTTTGAATATGCCGATTGTCAGTGGGCTCCGTTTTTTAGATTTTGTTGAGGATCAAAATGTTTTAAAAATAGAGGATTCGTTTCGGCAATTTCTCGAAAAGCTCCGGAACCCTGACAGCTTGGAATTTGAAGTTCCAAAACGCTTAGATTCTATATTGCGAGACTATCAAAAGCAAGGCTATAAATGGATGAAAAGTCTTGCCAGCTATGGATTTGGAGGAATTCTTGCTGACAGTATGGGGCTGGGAAAAACATTGCAGAGTATAGCGTTTATCTTGTCTGTGCATTCTGATATTCGTAAACGGAAGCTCCCGGTTCTAATCGTTTGTCCGTCTTCCCTTACCTATAATTGGCTAAGTGAATTGATGAAATTTACTCCAGAAATCGAAGCATTGGTAATCGATGGGAAACAGGCTGAGAGGCTGGAACTGCAAAAGGCCATACAGGATGTGGATGTAGTCATTACATCTTATCCGTTATTGCGGAGGGATATCAATTGGTTTAAGAAACAAGCGTTCCACACAGTCTTTTTTGATGAGGCTCAAGCCTTTAAAAACCCTGTAACCCAAACAGCTCGAGCCGTTAAAAAAATAAAAGCAGAGCATCGCTTTGCGCTTACTGGAACACCGGTTGAGAACTCGCTTGAGGAGCTATGGTCGATTTTTCATGTTGTCTTTCCCGAGCTTTTCCAAGGACTAAAGGAATACAGTCATCTTTCAAAGGAAGCCATCGCCCGACGAACTCGTCCATTTTTGCTGCGCAGACAGAAAGAGGATGTTTTAAGAGAACTCCCAGAAAAAATGGAGTCAATGGAAACGGTAGACTTGCTCCCTGACCAAAAGAAGCTTTATGCAGCTTACTTGGTCAAGCTGAAGCATGATACATTAAAGCATTTGGACAAGGACACGATGCGGAAAAATCGAATTAAAATTCTTGCTGGATTAACCCGTTTACGCCAAATTTGCTGTCATCCAGCGTTGTTTGTGGATGGCTACCAGGGTCGATCAGCGAAATTTGAACAGCTTCTGCAAATATTAAAAGAATCAAAGCTTTCGGGGAGAAGGGTGTTAATATTTTCGCAATTCACGAAGATGCTTGCACTCATTGGCAGGGAGCTGTCCGTGCAGGGAGAATCGTTCTTCTACCTTGATGGCCAAACTCCATCAGCGGAACGACTGGAAATATGCAATCGATTTAATGCAGGGGAACGGGATTTATTCCTCATATCGTTGAAAGCTGGAGGGACAGGGCTCAATTTAACCGGAGCCGATACGGTGATTCTATACGATATTTGGTGGAATCCGGCTGTTGAAGAGCAAGCAGCAGACAGAGCCCATCGGATTGGCCAGGAAAATGTCGTCCAAGTAATCAAACTGGTTGCCAAGGGAACAATTGAAGAAAAAATGAACGAGCTGCAACAGAAAAAGAGACATTTGATTGAAGCAATCATCGAATCAGATGGAAAAACATCCTCAACTCTTACAGACGAGGATATCCGCGAATTATTAATGATATAAGTCAATCCATTCACAGTCACTTATTGATCTACATAAGTGACGTTTTTTACATAATTAGCTAAGTTTAATAAAGTATAATTAGGATTAATTCTAACAAGACAGAGGAAGAGGAAAACTATGAAATTGAAGTATTTACATATTTACTTTTACTCGATGCTACTGTTCATTCTAATCGTTACCGGTTGTTCTGCAAAAGAACAAAGTAAAAAGCCTAATGAGAATAAAACGGTTGAGTTAACCGTTTCAGCCGCTGCAAGTTTACAAAATGCACTAAATGAAATTAAGGACGATTTTGAAAAAGAACACTCTAATGTGAAAGTAATTTATAACTTTGGAGCATCAGGCGCTCTTCAGCAACAAATTTCTCAGGGTGCCCCAGTAGATCTCTTTTTCTCCGCTGCAGAGGATAAATTTGATCAATTAGTGCAAGATGGATACATTGACAAGAAACAAGGAACCGATCTTGTTGGGAATAAACTTGTCCTTGTCGTTCCAACGGATTCGAATAAAGGTATTCAAACATTCAAAGACCTTACCAAGGCAGAGAAAATTGCGATTGGGACACCTGAGTCTGTCCCGGCAGGAGAGTATGCTAAACAATCTTTAGAAAATATGAATATCTGGAATACTGTTGAAGGAAACATGGTTTACGCTAAGGATGTACGTCAGGTGCTAACCTATGTAGAAACAGGCAATGTGGACGCGGGTATTGTATACAAAACAGATGCGTTAATCTCATCAAAAGTAAAGATTGTTTCAACCGCTGAGGAAAACACTCATACTCAGATTGTGTATCCAGTGGGTGTCGTAAAAAAGAGCTCCCATTTGGAAGAAGCCCAATTATTCTACGATTATCTTCATAATCAAAAATCTCAAAAGGTTTTTGAACAGTATGGATTTATCGGTTTAGACTAGGTACCAATGCAAATAAACACCGAATGCTATTGGCACTCGGTGTTTGCTTGTATAATGGCATTTTGAATTGCGGAGAAAAACTCGTTTGGCTCGTCAATATTTAATAATACTCGATCGACTGTTCTTTTAAATCCGTACATTAATTCCACTCTCAACGGTTCTTTTAAATCGATTTCAAACATTGGTTTCTCCATAAAAAAGTCAACCGGACGTGCGTCAAATATATTTTTTGCTTCCTGACGTGATATTTTTTCTGGACCAGCGTATGTTCTTATTTCTTTGATTTGAGAAAGAGGAATCTCCATGTTTTTTGAAAATCCCACCTGTAAATATAAAACCTTGTCATTAATTGTACCAACTTTTTCTATTTATAAAAACTGTTTTTATTAATACTTCTTTTTTGCGTATAAAAATAATACAATTTATAATATAATTAAGTGGGAATATTCTAAATTTTATAAAAACATTGAGAATTTTTTGTTTTGGAGTTAGTTGAAATCGCTTACAAGGTGAGTGCATGACAACGAGGAAATTTCTAGCAACAAATAATTTATTAAGGGGGTTTTTATTATTAATCAACGTGAACTTGAAGAGATTCTGAATACAAACCCAGCTGTCATGGGAGCTGCTATCGTTGGCTTACCTGATGCAGTGCTTGGTGAAATTTCCTGTGCATGTGTAAAATTAAAGCCGAATTATTATGTGAATAGCGATACACTGATTGATTTTATTAAAACAAGAGCTGCCGACAATAAGGTGCCAGATAAAGTGATTATTGTTGATCAGTTTCCTATGACTGCGAGCGGGAAAATACGGAAAGTCTCACTGCAACAGCAATTAATGCAACTACTTAAGGCGGAATAATGGTAAACAATTTGTAAGATGTTGATCCCACTTTAACAAAGTGGGATTTATTTCTTTTAAGCGAAGTTCTCTGCTAGATTATAGGATTAGAATTATTTTAATATACGGATAAAAGGCCCAAACTCACGGATAAGAAGCCCAAATCTACGGATAGTGGGCTGAAATCCACGGATTAGAGGGACAAATACACGGATTAGAAGCTGAAATCCACGGATTAGGAGCTGTAATCCACGGATAGAAGTCCTGAATCGAAAGAAAGAAGACTGAAAGACGAACATTTGTTTGTTCGCGCTCATGCCAATAAAATAAGTTCAAAATTAATATTTATGCAAAATTCTGAAAAATAAACTATAATAGATGTAATCTTTTATAACAAGAGAAAAAATACTGAACTTTAGATATTGGATGGTGAAATCAGTGAAACCAAGGTCATTAATGTTTACAATATACGGGGAATATATCCAATATTACGGAGGAGAAATTTGGGTCGGAAGCTTAATTCAATTAATGGAACAATTTGGAGTATCTGAATCATCAGTCCGTGGCGCCATCCTACGAATGGTTCAAAAAAACCTCCTTAATGTAAGGAAGATCGGGAATAAAAGCTACTATTCTGTGACGCCTCAAGGTGGTAGAAGAGTAGAAGATGGAGTAAAAAGGGTGTACATGACTCCCAAACATTCATGGGATGGGTTTTGGAGAATATTAACCTACTCTTTTCCAGAGGAAAAACGTGATCTTCGTAATGAAATCAGGAAAGAGTTAAGCTGGACTGGTTTTGGGATGATCTCCAACAGTACATGGGTTAGTCCAAATCCGTTAGAAGATCAGGTTATCGAAATGATTCAATCGTATAAAATTGAAGAGCATGCAATCCTGTTTAGTTCTGCTTCAGTGGTTTCTCATTCAACCCAAAGCATAATTGATCGTGGTTGGAACCTGCAGAACGTGTCTGAAGAATACGATGTATTTATCAATCACTTCTCCGCAAAGTTTGAAGAACTCCAAGAGAAAGCGTTAACGAACTCGTTAAGCGATAAAGAATGCTTTATTGAACGAACACTGATTGTCCATGAGTATCGTAAATTTTTGTTTAAGGATCCTGGTTTTCCTAGAGATTTATTGCCAAAAGATTGGTCAGGAATAAAAGCGAGAGAACTATTTTGGAATATCCATCAAATGGTCTCTATCCCGGCTGTCCGCTTTTTTGAATCCATATTCGAAGCTGCTCCTGATAAAGAAGTCCGGCCGATCCGTAATAAAGCCATTAGTCCGTTTAATGAGGTTTTTGTCTAATAGTTTATAAGCAATAGTAATCGATATGAGATAAATACGGGAAACAACTCGAAGACAAGGCAAGCACCTTGTCTTTTTTTATTGCCCGAATTTTCCGAAAACACACTTGACAGGTAGGAAAAGTGTGAATAAAATAAACGTATGTAATGTTAACATATTTACAAAAAGGTTATGTTAAAAAATTAATAAACGCTGATTGGATAAACCAAAGGCGCATACTCTAAAAGGGTATGCGCTTTTTTATCCTCAAAATGGGATTTGAAGCTGGAAGGAGAATGATAAAATGGCAGTTATTGATCAAGAAAAACAGAAATTTATTTTGGAGTCGTTAAAGGGATTACAATATGGTTCTGTTGTAATAACCATTCATGATGGTCAAATTACCCAGGTAGACCGCACTGAAAAGAATCGCTTTCCTTCAAAAAATTTAGTCAGGAGCCGAAAACCACTGGGAGACAATTATTAAATTGAGGTGCAGACAGATGGGAAAAATAATTCGGAGAGCAATAGAAAAAAGAAGACAATATCTTATTGAACAGTTGATTGGGATGGGTTATTACAAAAAAGGTGATAACCAGTTGTTTGAGTTAACTTTAACTGATCTTGAGGAAGAATATGAAAAAATTAGTGGTACTAAGTAACCTTAAATTATTTTTTATTTAATTCGTAGTTGACATATCGGAAAAGTAGTTATAATATTACGATGTTGACAAATATTTACAAAACAAACAACGCCAATTCGAAAACGAAAGGTTTGTTCGTGTCAAAGCTGTAGTAGTTAAACCAATTCATACTGAGGCTGATCAGACAACTGAAGGCTGCTAATCTTTTTATTTTAATAAAAGATAGCAGCCTTTTTATTTTTGGCTGTGATTAAATAACAGAGCCTATCTAAAACTTCTGAAGGGTGGTGATGCTCCGATGTGTGACTGTTACGGAAAAATAAAACAAACAAAAAGGAGGAAAGCAAATTGAGTGTCAGCATTAAGTCGTTAAATCGGTCATTTGTTAAATCCAATCAGACAGTTCAGGCATTGCAGGATGTAAATTTACATATTAACAAAGGAGAATTTATCACGATTATTGGTCCTAGCGGATGTGGGAAAAGTACACTCTTGAAAATTATTGCTGGACTTGATCTTCATTTCGGCGGGTCAGTAAAAATCGGAAATGCCGATTTGAAAGGTCCAGGAATCAAACAAGGATTTATTTTTCAAGAGCATCGTCTTTTTCCTTGGATGACGGTAGAAAAAAACATAGCAGCAGATCTTTCCTTACGTGATCCCGAAATAAGAAGAAAGGTTGATGAGCTTATTGAGATAGTGAGATTAACAGGATTTGAGCAGTCATATCCACGTGAGCTTTCCGGAGGGATGGCGCAGCGGGTTGCGATCGCCAGAGCATTGCTTCGTAATCCGGAGGTGCTCCTTCTCGATGAACCGTTTGGTGCACTCGATGCTTTTACTAGAACGCATTTGCAGGATGTGTTGCTTGATATTTGGAAAAACAAAGGAACAACGATGATTCTGGTTACCCATGATGTGGATGAATCAATTTACCTCGGTAAACGGGTCGTTATTATGAGTCCTAGACCTGGAAGAGTGAGTAATATTATTCCAATTGACTTACCTTTTCCCCGTAAGAAAGTGAATCGGTCATTTCAGGAACTCCGCCAAAAGGTTTTAGAAGAATTTGAGAAGGCGGACGAATTTATTTTAGTTGAAGGGTCTGGAATTTAATAGAAAGGGAAATTTATATGAAAAAAATAATAATCTTAAGTCTAATTCTATTTTTGAGCATTAGCTTATTCGCAGGCTGCTCCTCAATCGGTAAGAAACAGGAGACAGCAAGTGTAAAAAATGAAAAAGTAACGATTACAATTGGAATTCAACAAATTTTGGGACCACTTATGCTAGCGAGAAACAAAGGGTGGTTTGAGGAAGAGTTTGCCAAACTAGGTGTTGACGTAAAATGGTCAGAATTTCAAAGCGGTCCGCCACATTTTGAGGCAATGGCTTCAGATCGATTAGATTTTGGGCAAGTTGGGAATTCCCCAGTTTTGGCTGCTCAAGCGGCCGGAATCCCTTTTAAAGAGATTGCTAGTATTAGTGAAGGTTTAAAGGGGAATGCCATTATTGTTCAAAAAGGCAGCTCGATTAAAACACTAAAGGATCTGAAAGGGAAAAAGGTTGCGGTGGCAAAAGGAAGCAGCGGTTTCAATTTATTGTACCAAGCCATCGATAAGGCAGGATTGAAGCCGGAGGATGTGGAAATCATTCAGCTTCAGCCAGATGAGGCTCAGCCTGCTTTTGAAACAGGAGCGGTTGATGCTTGGGCAATCTGGGATCCATTCATTAGCTTGCAGCAATTGAAAAACGGTGCTAGAGTGTTGGCCAATTGTGAATCCGTAAATGTTGTATCTCCTAGTTTTACTATCGTAAGGGAAAAGTTTGCTAAAGAACATCCTGAACTCGTAGTTGAATTTTTAAAGGTTTATGAAAAAGCACTAAAATGGCAAAACGAGCATCCGGAAGAAGCGATCAAAATTTTTGCTGAAGAGAAAAAGTTGGCTCCTGAGGTCGTTGAGCAGGTATTAGAAAACACGACTTCAATCAATGTTCCTATTGATAAGAAAATTATAAACTCTCAACAAGAAACTGCCGATTTCCAGTATTCCTTAAAAGCAATCAATCAAAAAATTGACACAAAACAGGTCGTTGACAATTCTTATATCAAAAAAGCCTTAAAAGAGTTCAAAGAAGAAACAAAAGAATAGGGAGGTGGACAGAAATGAATAAAACAAAGGATGTTTCACTCTCAACACGACCTGTATTATCAGTTCGCTCCCCCTTGTTTGTTAAAAAAGAAAGTCGCCGAACATCTTTTCTAAACCAATGTAGAGCGATACTTCGAGGTTTTATCTTACCCACATTTGTTATCATAATTTGGCAATTTGTTGGAACCATTGGGATCGTGTCACCGACGTTATTGCCGACGCCGGTGGAAATAGTAAGGTCTTTTGCAGAATTGATTTTAACAGGTGAACTATGGGGTCACTTGAAAATTAGTATTTGGCGTGCAGCAATCGGCTTTGTGCTTGGGGCAGGCTTAGGGTTGCTGATGGGTCTTCTTGTTGGCTTTTCCAGTAAGACAGAACAGTTTATGGATCCTTCCCTGCAAATGCTTCGTACTGTTCCACATTTGGCGGTCGCACCATTGTTTATCCTGTGGTTTGGTTTTGGGGAAACCTCGAAAATTTTGCTTATTGCCAAAGGAGCTTTCTTCCCAATCTACGTTAATACTTTTTTAGGGATCAGAGGGGTGGACGGAAAGCTATTTGAAGTTGCAAGAGTTTTAGAATTCACACGCTTAAAACTGATTACCAAATTAATTATCCCAGCAGCCCTGCCCAATATCCTTTTAGGGGTTCGTCTATCACTCGGGGTAGCCTGGCTCGGTTTAGTTGTCGCAGAATTAATGGGTTCGAGTGAGGGGATTGGTTATATGATCATGGATGCGAGGCAGTTTTCAAATACGGAAATTGTCTTTGTAGGAATTATTATTTTTGCTTTGGTCGGGAAATGGACCGACTCAGCCGTTCGCTTATTAGAATCAAAACTGTTAAAATGGCGCGATCATTTTTCAGGTAATAACCCGAGCAATTAATATGACATTTAACTTTTGACTAAAACCAAGTAAAAGATGTGAAAATTTTATAAAGGAGCTAACAAAATGGAAATTTTATGGTTTATTCCGTCAAGTGGAGATACTCGGTATTTAGGTACAACGAAAGGAGGGCGTCCAGCAGATTATACGTATTTCCGGCAAATTGCTCAAGCTGCTGACCGGTTAGGTTATACAGGGGTATTAATTCCAACCGGACAATTTTGCCAGGACCCTTGGATTTTAGCGAGCTCACTTGCTACAGAAACAGAACGATTGAAATTTTTAGTGGCGGTGCGTCCAGGATTAACCCTTCCTTCGGTTGCAGCAAGGATGACATCGACACTTGATCAGGTTTCTAAGGGTAGACTTTTAATTAATGTGGTAGCCGGTGGAGATCCGGTCGAGTTAGCGGGTGACGGCATTTTTCTGGATCACGATCAACGATATGAGGCGACAGATGAATTCTTAACGATTTGGAAAGGGCTTTTGGCAGGGGAAAATGTTCAATATAAGGGTAAACATTTACAAGTGAATGATGGCAAGCTTTTATTTCCTCCAGTTCAACAGCCCCACCCACCTATCTATTTTGGAGGCTCGTCACACGCTGGGCATGAGGTGGCTGCAAAGCATTCAGATGTCTATTTAACATGGGGAGAACCACCAGCTGAAGTGGAAAAGAAGATTAAAGATGTACGCCAGCGGGCCGAGCGAGAAGGGAGAACGGTTCGATTTGGGATTAGACTCCATGTGATTGTTAGGGAAACGGAACAAGAGGCTTGGGCAGCAGCGGATCGCTTAATCCAACATCTAGATGCAGACACCATCCAGGCAGCAGAGGAAGGTAGGGCTCGAATGGATTCGGTTGGACAGAAAAGAATGTCCCAGCTGCATAATTTTGATAGAGAGTCTCTTGAAATTAGTCCCAACATATGGGCAGGGATCGGACTCGTCCGCGGCGGAGCTGGTACCGCCCTTGTTGGAGATCCGCAGCAAGTATCACAACGTATAAAAGAGTATGCGGATTTAGGGATTGATTCCTTTGTACTTTCAGGCTATCCGCATTTAGAAGAGGCCTATCGTACCGCTGAATTATTATTTCCACTTCTGCCGTTTAAAGGGAATGGAGGAGCAACTAACCAGCAATTAGTTGGCAGTGTTTACGGAAAAAGCTATAGCGCTTTTTCACTTCTTTAATAGCTAGAACCCGCAAGTTGTCAGCGATGAAGAGATGCTTTAAGGCTGTTTCCAAAGAACTGTTTGGAGACAGTCTTTTTCTTATGTTTAGTTGTTAAATCCTATTGTAAACGTTACAAAGTTATCGAAATTGTTAGATAATTCAACGAATGTTCACTGCTTTTTTTTATACAGTTGGAGTATAGTAAATTTAAGGAAAATTATGTTTCCAAAATATAAATAAGAGGGTGATCCAATGATTTATGACCTGGTCCTGTTGCATCCACCGACAGTCTATGATTTTCGGAAGGAAATGATCTTTACCGGTCCCATCAGTGACGTCGTCCCTTCATCACCGGTCTTTGAAATGTATCCCATTGGTTTAACGAGTATTGGTGACTATCTTGAGCGCTTTGGCTTAAAGGTAAAAATTATTAACATCGCAAACCGGATGCTACTAGATCCTAACTTCGACGTCGAGAAAAAACTTAAAAAGATCAAAACGAAAGCCTTCGGGATTGATTTACATTGGCTCCCACATGCCCATGGCAGTGTAGAGCTGGCAAAGGTGGTTAAAAAGCTGCACCCGGAAGTCCCTGTTATTTTCGGTGGCCTTTCGTCCACATACTTTCATAAGGAACTAATCGAATATCCGTGGATTGATTTTGTTATGCGTGGCGATACAACAGAAAAACCATTGTTGATGCTGTTAAACCGCCTTGAAAATAAGCATAATGATTTTTCTACCATTCCAAACCTGACTTGGAAAAAGGACGATGAATACTTCTATAATCCAATTACTTACGTACCGGATGATCTGGATGAATTTGATTTTCCAGGATACCGTTATATTGTTCGTTCGGTGTTTAAGTATGGAAATCTACTAGACCCTTTACCATATAAAGGCTGGCTGCAATATCCAAACACCGCATTGCTTACTTCGAAGGGTTGTACATATAATTGCTTAATATGTGGCGGCTCAAGAACGGCATATGACCTTAATTGCAATCGTAAAAAGATTGTCATGAAATCACCAAGAAAAATGCTTGAGGACATTGCTTTCATTCAACGATTTAGCCGTGCTCCTATTTTTCTATTAAATGATATTAGACAGGGCGGACCCGAATATGTAGAAGAATTTTTGTCCGGTCTAAAGAAATTAGATTTAAAAAATGAAATTGTTTTTGAACTGTTTCAATTTGCTGATGAAGACTTTTTCAAGCAGCTCCAGGACGCGATTCCAAAGTATAGCATCGAATTAACGCTAGAAACATCCGATGAGAACCTGCGCCGCTTAAATGGAAAACTTCCTTGTACAAACAAAAAAATTATTGAAACACTGCAACACGCTTTGAACAACGGCTGTGCGAAGATCGACTTATTCTTTATGGTTGGTATCCCGGGGCAAACTTATCAAAGTGCAATCGACAACATTACGTTTTGTGAAGAAGTTCACAATATATGCAATAATGATCCGAGACTTGCATACTTTGTTGCACCACTTTCCCCGTTCTTGGATCCGGGGAGCCCAGCATTTGAAAATCCTGAGAAATACGGTTACAAAAAGATCTACTCAAAGCTTGAGGATTTCAGACAGGCCATGCTCCAACCATCATGGAAATATATGCTCAGCTATGAAACAGAGCAAATGACTCGTGAAGAAATAGTAAAAGGAACTTATGATTCTGCGCTATTATTAAATCAATTTAAACTGAAATATGGATTGATTGATAAGCCGGCATATGATGACATTGAGATGAAGATAATCAAATCACTCGAATTTATCGACCGTATTGATGAAATTTTAGCATTGCCACTCGATGAAAGAGAGATGAAGCTTGCTGAAATTAAGCGGGAAGTTATCGAGGTCAATCGCCATAGTATTTGTGGCAAAAATGAGCTTAAATGGGAAACGAAAAAGCTTTATGCTAATTTCGCATCACTGACTGTCATTGGTTTGGAATTACTGTTCGAGGAAATGGTAAGAGGAGTAAAATGTCAGCTTGGAGTAGTGGATCGTCACAAGGTTTCCTTGTAATTTTATAAAATAATAATATATGTCGAGCTGTTGACTATAAGTCAAGTTCAGCTCAAATCCTGTTGCCTAAGGCTAAATGCCTTAGGTTTTTTCTTTTCTAAAGGCATGTTAAAGAAAGTACTCTGTTGATTGGAGCACCTGGAGCGGAAATCATCAGCCATATTTAATAGAGCCTTTCCCAAAGGAAAAGGTTAACACTAAAGCCTAAATGGATCACGATTGGAATGAAAGTAGCATATTTCCTTTTTAGAATAATATATGAATGAAATTGAGAGAATAAAGTCATTCACCATGCGGACTAGGGGGAATTTGGATGGAGGAAAATGCACGCAGTTATCAAGCATTCACCGTTTCTGAGGGTGCCTTTGCAAAGAAAGCAACAATCAATTCATTTGTCGTAGTCTTAATCCTTTTTTTATCCATCTATATTGGTTCTGAAGCATTTGGATATTTTGATATGGCACTTTATGGATATTTATGGGCTTCCATTCTATGTTTTATTATACTAACGATTAGGATCACAGCGTGGTCATTGAGACCACCTGCCAGACGGTTATGGCATCAGGGGCTTAAGATGTTTTTTAGTAAGAGAGGGTGGAAATTCCTGCTCGGAACTTTATCCAAAAATATTGGAGCCCAGAAGTTTATTTCTCGCCGGTCTTTGTATCGCTGGTCACAGCACATGCTGATTTCATGGGGAGTTTTACTGTCCTTTGCGATTACCTTTTCTCTGGTATTTAGTTGGCTTCATTTTGAATTAGTAGATTCACGTACTTATCAAGTAGTGATTTTTGGAATACCTGCATTTAGAATGGCAGTTGATTCTACCCCGGCATTTTTGATTTATCATGGACTTAATTGGACTGGAATTGCTGTTATTATTGGAAGTGTCATGGCTATTTACCGAAGATATTCCGAAAGTAAAACATTAGTAGAGCAAGCGAAAGAATATGATTTTTTTCCATTAATCTTACTGATTGCTATTTCGGTTACAGGCTCCCTCCTTACCTTTTCCGCCTATTATATGGAAGGGAGATTTTACCCGGGAATCTCGATTGCCCATCAAATCTCCGTTATCGTTTTTCTGCTCTATTTTCCGTTCGGGAAGTTTTGGCATATCCCTTTACGATTTCTTGCCATTGTTATTCCTGCCTATCATGCATTGACCAATCAGAAAAAATGCTCCCGTTGTGGAATTGAATATGCAACTGAAACACAAATTGCGGATGTTCAGCTTGCTTTAAGCAAAAGACGTTTGTCTGTTCCTATTGAGGGGAGTAAGCTTCATATGTCTGATTTATGCTCTGAATGTCGAAGAGTTACGAACAGATTAGCTGCTTTCGGTACCCCTGTTCACTTTGGTCAAGTGGATGTACTTGTTTCAACGAATGGACAAAACGGACTGATTATGAAAAAAGAAGGAGATGTAGCAGATGGGGCATCCTCAAAACGCTGATTATTCACAAAGAGAATTTGATTCGATTTTACGAGAAGGGGAAGAGAATATCGCTACACATTGCTGTTTCTGCGGGATGCAATGTGGCATGAACATCAGAGTGGAGAAGGCAACGGAAAAGGTGTTAGGGGTAGAGCCCCGCTATGATTTTCCGATGAACGGAGGAAGGCTTTGCCCTAAGGGAGTGGCTGCTTATCGTCAGGTTGAACTTGGTGACCGTCTTCTTCATCCGTTAATTCGAAAAAACGGCAAGCTCGAGGAAGCCTCTTGGGAAGAAGCAATCAACCTTATAGTATCGAAAATAAAAGAAATTCAAAGTAAACACGGAAAAGATGCGTTTGGTATTTACAGCGGGTCATCGATGACCAATGAAAAATGCTATCTAGTCGGGAAGTTTGCACGAATTGGGCTTGGAACGAAAAACATCGATTATAACGGACGATATTGCATGTCCTCTGCTGCTGTTGGGTTTAACCAAAGCGTCGGAATTGATCGTGGGTCAACCAATCCATGGTCTGACATCAAGTCCGCTGATGTTTTATTAATTGCTGGCTCCAATACAGCAGAATGTCATCCGTTATCAATGCCATACATATGGGGAGCACGTGATCGAGGAGCAAAACTTATTATCGTCGATCCAAGGCAAACCAAAACGGCATTAGTTTCAGACGTTCATTTGGATGTTCGACCTGGGACGGACATCGCCTTAGTAAATGGATTTATCCATCTATTGATTAAAGAGAATATGATCGATAAAGACTTTATTGAAAAACATACCGTTGGCTACGAAGAGCTAGAAAAAATGACAGAAACCTATACGCCGGAAAAGGTGGCGGAAATCACGGGGGTTTCAGCAGAAAAGATTATCGAGGCAGCCAGGTTGTTTGGCCGGGCTAAAAATGGAATGGTGATGTTTGCGCGAGGAATCGAGCAGCACTCAACCGGTTCTGATACAGTGTCTAATTATGTGAATCTTTGCCTGCTAACTGGAAAAATTGGCCGAAAGGGTTCTGGGTTCGCAACCTTTACCGGACAGGGGAACGGACAAGGGGGTCGTGAACATGGTCAAAAAGCGGATCAATTGCCAGGGTATCGCAAAATTACCGATCCTGAAGCGAGGAAATATATTGCTGGAGTTTGGGGCGTGGAAGAATCAGAGATACCAGGTCCGGGAATGTCGGCGTTTGAACTGCTTCGTTCCTTAGGAGAAGAAGTGAAAGGATTGTTGTTGCTTTGCAGTAATCCGATGGTTTCGGCACCCACCGTAGGAGATGTAAAAACATATCTTGAGAAACTGGATTTCTTTGTGGCGATGGATATGTTTTTATCTGAATCGGCAGAATTGGCGGATGTCGTCTTGCCTTCAACCGTTTGGATTGAAGATACAGGAACCACGACCAATGTGGAAGGGAGAGTGGTTCTTTTAAAAGGCTTGAATAAAACAGCGGGGCAGTCAAAACGAGACTGGCAAGTTTTATGTGAAATTGCCGACCGTCTTGGAAGAGGGAAGTACTTTAAGTATGATTCTCCCGAAGAAATCTTTAATGAATTAAGGGTAGCTTCACGAGGTGGAAAGGCTGATTATTATGGAATTACGTATGAAAAGCTTGAAAAAATGAACGGAGTATTCTGGCCTTGTCCAACTGAGGAGCATGAAGGGACACCGAGATTGTTTGAGGACTTGAAGTTTCCGTTTCCGGATCAAAAAGCACGACTATTGGCTACTGATTATACCGGTCCAAATGAAAAGGTGGACAAAGAATATCCGTATATTTTAACAACAGGAAGAGTTGTTTATCATTATTTGAGCGGGAACCAAACGAGAAGAATAGAAGCGTTAGCGAAATTCTGCCCGGAGCCTTATGTAGAGATTCATCCGGATACCGCCCGGAAACTTGGAATTAAAGAACAAGAGGTTGTTAAGCTTATTAGTCGTAGAGGAGAGCTATCCGTTCCAGCTAAAATCACCAAAATCATTAGGCCAGATACCTTTTTCGTACCGTATCATTGGGGAAAAACGATGGCGATCAATCATTTAACCAATCCGGCCTTAGATCCAAAGTCGAAAATACCGGAATTTAAGGTTTGTGCGGTTAAAATTGAAAAAACAGAGAAAGGGAGCACCTCATGACAAAGGTTTTATATATCGATTTTGAACGCTGTATTGGATGTAAAGCCTGCATGATTGGATGTGAAGAGTGTAGCGGTCATGATCATTTAACCCGAATGTTTGTCGATGAGCTCATGCCTGGGGAGACTGTAGCTAAATCGCCAACTCCTTGTATGCATTGCTATACACCGGCATGTGCGGAATCCTGTCCGGTTCAGGCGATTCAATTAACCGCTGACGGAACGGTTTTATCAGCATCCCATGAAAAATGTATTGGCTGTAAAAATTGTACGTATGCCTGTCCGTTTGGAATCCCGAGGGTAGATGATGACCGTAAGCTCATGTATAAATGTGATTTATGCCATGATCGCACTTCAAAGGGAAGACCGCCGATGTGTGTCAGTGTTTGTCCTACCGATACGATCCAATTTCTCGATGAAGAGGAGATTAAGAAAAAATCGAAGAAACCGGTTCAATATGTATGGAATTTTGGCGGTACCTTGATTGAAACGCGGACAGTTATCGGGGTTCCTGATACAGAAACTCATAAATATGGATACTATAACACTCAAGGTGAGCACACATGAAAAAATTCGATCAGTTCTTGCAAAAGCTTGCGTTTAACATTCGCAGAGATAAGGAAATAGATCTTAACAGGAGAGGGTTTATTGGCTCTAGCTTAGGGTTGATGGGCGTGATGTTTTTCTCAACGATTCCCTTGGTAAGTCAGGCGGTTAAAGGAGAGCAGGAAGGCGATGCTAAAAAAGTTAAGATTGCCAATTTAAATGAACTAAATATTGGAGACAGTAAGCCTTTCTCTTATCTGGATGAAGATGAGCCGGCATTACTGATTCGTGTTTCTGAACAGGAATTCCGTGCTTACAATATAAAATGTACGCATCTTCAATGTCCTGTGTACTTTGATAAACCCTCAAATAAATTAGTTTGCCCATGCCATAAGGGTTACTTTTCTGTGAATGATGGATCCGTCTTGGCAGGTCCCCCGCAAAGACCATTACCGTCAATCCTTTTGGAAAAACAAAAGGATGGAATTTATGCAGTAGGGATGAAGGGACGAACAGTTTAGGAAAATAGCAAAGAGTCCTTAATGAAATAGGTTTGGCTCAATGCTTGGAAAAGGAGGCTGAAAACAAGATGAGAATGGCTTGGTGGCTCTTTATTGCCTTACTGTCGATTCAAATTATTTTCCTGCAATATATGGTAGAGGTTTATTTAGCCGAACATTATGATGAGTTGATTTATTATTTTGGTGCATTAGGGTTTATGTTTGTCGCAGCAATCATTGTTTATTTCTTTTTTCAAAAAACAGATCAAGTTAGTGAAGAATAAGGGGTGTATTTTTTGGATCAACAAGAAAATTTGTATGAGCGTATCGGCGGACAACAGAAAATCGGAGATATGGTGGAGGATTTTTATCAAAGCGTGATGAAAGACGATTCCATTCGTGGCTTCTTCCATCAGATCGATATGGACAAGCAAAAAAATCATCAAACGAATTTCCTTAGTTTTGTAATGGGGGGCCCGAACCAATATACAGGTAAATCTCTTGCGAAGGCTCATGAGGGCTTAAATACGAAGGGAGAACATTTTGATACAATTGTTGAGCATTTGCGAAACACGATGGTTCAGCACCAATTAAGTGAACAGGAAGTGGAAGCTGTGCTTCAAAAAATCTCGCATTATCGGAATGATATTGTGAAGGAATGAGTCTTTATTCGCTTATTATTTAGGAGGAAATTCCTGAATATCCTCATACATCTTTTGGTAAAAAGTAGACTAAAACACTAGAAATAATTGTCAAATTTTCGTCACAAAATATTCGTGGAAAGGGTGTTATAATGAGTCCGTTACAAAATAATTTATCTCTTCAAACGGTGATAAACTAAGCTTTTCAGCTTTTTGTTTCCAGGGGTAAATAAAAAAAGGAGACCTTTAATAATGTGGGTAATTACGGTCTATTCAAAGGATCAGACAAAGATGTTCGAATTTGACACTGAGAAGGAAGCAAGGGAAGCTTTCAAGCAAATTAGTGGATGCAAATTTCTAACTCAAGTAATTTATTTCAATGATCCTTGTTTTGACTTAGTAGCTGCGGTGTAGTAACGTTTTTTCAGACATTATATATAGATGGAAGCAAATGAACTTTTCTACAAGAGGGCGACACAGCTGTGTTGCTCTTTTTTTATCGGCGAAATTATATTGACTTTTCGAAAAATTGGTTCAAAAATGAAAGCAATCAACTAAATGAGTTTTAAAAAATGTGTAAGGAGATTAGCTATGGTTCTAAATCTGAAAAATGTCTCATTAAAAAGAAGTGGAAATTGGATTTTGCGAGATATCAATTGGAATGTGAATCAGGGGGAGCACTGGGTCTTGTTTGGCTTAAACGGTGCAGGAAAAACCGCATTACTCAATGTGCTGAATGCTTACGAATATCCCACAAAAGGAAATGTAACGGTGCTAGGAAAGGAGTTTGGTAAAGTGCCCCTAGCTGAAAACCTTAGGAAGAAAATAGGGCTTGTATCTGCTTCCTTACAGCAAAAATTTCACCCAGGTGATAATGCTTTTGAAATCATCTTAAGTGGAGCATTTGCTTCGATTGGATTATACGAAACTCCAACAGATGAAATGCGCGATAAAGCAATTTCTTTATTAAAAGAATTAGGCTGCTTTGAATATGCCAATCGTAACTATGAAACTCTTTCACAAGGAGAAAGACAACGAGTTTTAATAGGCAGGGCTTTAATGGCAGAACCGGACTTGCTCATTTTGGATGAACCGACAAACGGACTGGATTTCCTTGCTCGAGAGCAGCTTTTAGAATCTGTCAACCGAATTGCCAGTGCATCAAATGCTCCAACGATTATTTATGTAACCCATCACGCTGAAGAAATATTACCTGTATTTCAAAACACGCTTCTGCTTAAAAAAGGTAAGGTCTTCGCGTCTGGCCGAACAACTGATATTTTTTCAGAGCGGTTGATGTCAGAGTTTTTTGGGATCAATGTTTCAGTACTTTGGAGTCAAGGCAGACCCATCATTATGAAGAATTAAATGATTTTTATCGTGTGGTGAATAAAGTAGTAAAGAATCTAATAAATTAGAACTAGGTACTAATTTGAAGCAGATGAACCACATCATTCAGCCTTAATCCATGCAGTACATCTAAAGATACTCCTATTCTACGGAGAAGCTCCACACTTAGCTGAAAGGAGAAAACAACATGATTTCAAATCCCGCTGGATTTTGGAGAAGATTGCTTGGAAACATTTTAGACGGATTAATTATTAGCTTACCGATTTCGTTAATTTTTGGAGCATTCCTTGATTCAAATAGTGTTAGTACTGTCACATCCATTATTGAAATATTATATGCCATCATACTCCCAGTAATATGGTCAGGTTATACCATCGGAAAAAGAATTGTCGGTGTAAGAATAGTAAAAGTAAATGGGGAGAAAATTGGGTTTGGAACAATGTTGCTGCGTTCAGTAGTTGGCGGCCTTATTTATGCGGTGACACTTGGAATAGCCCTCATTGTTAGTGCAATTATGGTCGGAACACGCAAGGACAAAAGAGCCATCCATGATTTCGTTGCCGGAACTTACGTAACACTGGAATGAATAAACTAAAAATTGTAATATATTAAAAATGTTTCTATTGTGTGAAAATAATTGAAATCCCTTCTCTAGAAAATGTATAATGTAATCAGAAAATACATTTAATTGTCGACCACTTTTTACTTTTTGTGAAAGTGGTTTTTTTGTGATTTTTTTGGTGGTACACTCCTAGAATGAGGAGAAGTTGAATTTTAAATAAAGATGGGGGGGTTCTTGAGTTCTATTCAATAAGGTGAAGGGAAGGATTTATATATGAACGTCGAAAATCTTGGAGATCACCAAGATTTGGACTACGAATGGGTTGGGTTAATAATTATGGCGCTTGAAATGGGTGTTACAGAAGAAGAGATCAGAACTTTTTTAGAAGAGTCAAAACCACATATCGAAGCTTAAATTAAAAAGGAAGGTACTAGATGAATATAGTTACCAGTAAAAAAATTAATAATATTTAATAAAAACAGTATTTTGGATGCATTCAAAATGCTGTTTTTTTATTATTATTCATACATGAATTAGGATATTAACAGAGAGAAAGATTTTAGTTTTATTAAAAAGGCTGACTCAAAGTGGAAATCTTCAATAAGAATGTTTCCCTAAATGAGTCAGCCTATAACGATGTTACTTAATATCTTGTTTGTTGCGACTAAATTTTCTTATCACTAATCCTGATAAGACAGATAATAATCCTAATAACCCAATGTTTCCGGTATTGGTAGCTGTATTTGGAAGAACTGTTTCGTCATCATCATCATCTGTATCAGCATCAGCGTCGGCATCAGCATCGGCGTCAGCATCCGCGTCGGCATCAGCATCAGCATCAGCATCGGCGTCGGCATCGGCGTCAGCATCAGCGTCGGCATCAGCATCAGCATCAGCGTCGGAATCCGCGTCCGCATCGGCATCGGCGTCGGCATCAGCATCGGCGTCGGCATCAGCATCGGCGTCGGCATCAGCATCCGCATCGGCATCGGCGTCAGCATCGGCGTCGGCATCGGCGTCAGCATCAGCGTCGGCATCGGCGTCAGCATCGGCATCAGCATCGGCGTCGGCATCGGCATCGGCGTCGGCATCCGCGTCGGCGTCGGCGTCGGCATCGGCGTCCGCATCGGCATCGGCGTCGGCATCGGCGTCAGCATCAGCATCGGCGTCGGCGTCGGCATCGGCGTCAGCATCAGCGTCGGCATCAGCATCCGCATCGGCATCAGCGTCAGCATCCGCATCAGCATCCGCATCGGCATCGGCGTCGGCATCAGCGTCAGCATCAGCATCAGCGTCAGCGTCAGCATCAGCGTCAGCATCAGCGTCAGCATCGGCGTCTGCGTCAGCATCCGCATCGGCATCGGCATCGGCGTCAGCATCCGCATCGGCATCAGCATCCGCATCGGCATCAGCGTCGGCATCGGCGTCAGCATCAGCATCGGCGTCTGAGTCACATTCATCTGGGAGTGGGAGATCAGCCTTCAGCCCATTGGAAACTAGCAAACTAACATCAATCAATGGATTTTTGGTACTAATAGCATAAAAAGTATACATACCTGTAGAGGAATCTGGAAATTCAGTTAATGGTATTTCAAGCTTTAACGAGAATTTTGATCCAATTATTAATGAAGATACAATTGGATCGCCTAAACTGACATAAACAATATTTTTTTCAGGTACTACATAAATATTACCCTGTGAAAGTGGGACCCAATTATTATTCCCTATCTTGAAGGATGCAGTTAAAGAATTTTTAAAGCTTTCATTCAATAATCCTTTAAATTCATCAGTCATTTTAAACATAATGAATGTTTTATTAGGTAAGATGGAAAGATCTAAAACTCCCTCAGAATGATACATTAAACCGATCTTACCGGGATTACAATCACAATCTGCCGATAGCCGCTCTTTGTCTAAAATATTTACTTCCAGTAGAGTTGGTTTCTGTTCTGCATTAGACTGTTGAAATGAAACTGCTGGATTTACAAGAGGTGAGGTGGAGCCTTGACTTTTAAGCTCTGCTAATGCTTGATGTGGTGTTATCGCAAAGGTGGTAGTTGCTAATATAGCTGTAGCTCTCATTGCTAATGCTAGCTTTTTTTTGTTATTCATCCTTTTTTTGTAATCCATTTTTTTTCCCACTTTAGACCCCTTCTTTCCATATAAATTAAATGCACACCTTTCCTCCTTCCAATCTATTGATGCTAAATTCCAAACTCTTTAAATATGTTTTGATGAAAAGTAAATCTATGTTTCTTCTTTTTTAAAACTGCTCAAGATAAAAGTAGTTCATTAAGGGATACAAAATGTTTCTTATAAAGAACAAAGAAAGATAACAAATCCAATCCACTTGACAAATTACTCTTTATCAAGAAACATGAATTTACTTCCAAATGAGAGCCAGAAAAATGTTATTATTACTGTTTATGTAGAAGGTAAAATGCTGAATCCTATTCTTATTATAGCACGATATCGTTCTGTATATAGAATTAATTACATTATATAGAACAAAAATGTTCTTTACAATGGGTGTTTTCCTGTATAAAGAACAGGTTGGGCAGAATAATATGATTGGATAGCAGCTGAAGGAAAAAATACATCTCGAAGCTATATTTTTTTTATCAAGAGATGATGCGGGGAGCAAAACAAAGGTGTCCCAAATTGGAACACCCTTCTGAGGTTTTATTGAATTAGTGGGAAATATAAATTTCCAATCGTTTAGTTTGGTCTAAAGGTACATCGTAGAATGGGACTTCTACTAATGTACCTGGGTTCCTCTTAATTAGTGATTTTTATGGAAATGGATTTATTTATTTCAATTAAATGAATGAGTAATTGATCGTTCCGTCTAAATCGGTGAAAGGTTTCCCCATTAAGTACCACACCATTCCTTTCAATTTTGCAGTTTGATTTATTAAAAATCGCTAATGCATTATCAGTGAGGGGAGCGAATGTAATTAAATCTGTTTCTGAATACTCCGGTTCAAGCTTAAACAGCTGACGTACAGTAAATTCGCCTTTCAAAGCTGTTAGCTTTTTATAATGAGGTTTTGAAAATTCTCCTGTATTATCATCTTTTATTTCCACAATAACCTTCCCAGTAAATACACGATTTTCTTTCTTTTTTTTCCTAAAATAGTAGTAAAACGGAGCCGCCACAATTGTCAAAGCAAGCAAAGCGCTAACTACATAGAGCCAAGGTGAATGTGGGAAAAAACTAGTTGAGTTCGCTTTTGATGTTACCGGCACGGCATCAGACTTCTGGATCGAAATCTTTACAGGAGTGGTATCTCTATAAAAACTATCTCCTTCCGCCTTCACGATCACTTGATAATTTTTGGAATCTCCAATAATAAACTGTCCGGTAAATCCTTGATATTTTGGGTCCAATTTGATTTCTTCTGTTTTCCTTGTCTCTAAATCCTTCACAAATAGAGTAGCTTTCATGGATTGATAGAGCTCTTGGCTCTTTATGGAGTTTCCATTTTCTTGAAAGGATGCAGCTATTTTTACTACATCACCTTCCTTATAGTTCTTCTTTTTAAAAGGTGCTAGCTTTAATTGTAAATCATAGTTAAAAACAAGATTGATATCGATGGAATCTTGAAGTACACCTTTTACTTTAAGAGTCCAATTCCCTTGCTCCGGGTTAATTAGCTTCAGCATTGAATAGGCATAAGATCTAGATAGATGTATATTGTCCGAGGGAATGGCAATCTCATTGCCAGTAGGGCCGAATAATCTTACTTCAATAGGTTGGTGTGAAACAAAAGAAATATTTGCTTCCAAAATGTTCTCATTTGGGAAATCAATTGAAACTTCTTGAAAGTCACCATTGCCAATTAGATCTTTAACAGGAAGAACTTTTAATTTTAAATGATCCGCAAAAATTTCGGTTAAGAATCCAGGGAGATGATCCGCTGTACTGGTCTCAAAAAATTTTCCGTTTGTTGTCACGGCAATTTGTTGGAGAACTTCTTTATTTAAATCGCCATTAGCGTTTAAACCTATAACGTAAATAGGAATTCCTTTTTCCTTGGCTGCAGCAACAGTTGCATTAAGGTCATCTGTGGCTTGCTGAGAAGTTTTACTATTATTTTTAAGATCATTGTTACCATCTGCAAATAAAACAATAAAGGGGCGGTAATTCTGCTCGTGACTTTTCTCCAAATCATTTAAAGCCTCTTTGATGCCAACCGATATATCAGTATTGGGGAATTTTTCAAGTGAATCAATAAAATTTTTCAGATCGGTTTTATTTTGTTCGGTAGTAAGTTTTGTAATGTTCATCTTACTGACCACCTCATTGGCATAAGCAATGACTCCAATTTTATCGCCTCGAAGTGATGCCATATCAATAAACATCTTCATCGCTTCATTACTGATTTTATTAGCGTCACTGTCTAACATCGATTTGCTGACGTCCACAACTAATACTCCTTCAATCCGGGAGGGCGAAACTAATGGACTTTCAGCTCGGATGTTCATAGAGTGCATTACAAACGAAAGAAAAACGATTACGATTAAACTTCTTTTCCATATCATTTTTATATCACTTCCAAATAGATAAATTTATTTGGTGATATAGTCGTGGGGATGTAACAACACAAAAAGTGTTCTTTTTAAAGAAAACTCGTTGTTTCGAAAAAATGTTCACTATATAAAACAATTTTAGCTCCATCTTTAAATGTTTTCAATTAATTAACCATAACGGTTCATAATTTTTCGATATAATAAAGCGTTAATTGAATTAGTTTTTTGATAAGGTATTTTGTCCTGGGTATTAAGTTAGTGATAAATGTCGCTTATTGTTTCGTAGTGTCGGCAGCCATTGGAGTGTTTTGCCAGGGGGTCATTTTAAATTTATTTTATTTCAACTTTTTGGCCGTCTTATAGGTTCGATTTAACATTAAAAAAAGCCAAAGCACCGTGGCAGTAGGTGCTGTCTGCCCTAGTATACTTCCTTCACTTTCCCCTTTATCGTTCTGTTCTCAAATACGAAAAAAATGTCGAAATATTAATAGTTCTTTTTTACTAATAAATATGAAAAAACTATTTACAGATTTGTGGTTGTTCGTTATTCTGAACGTATAAGGTTATTTTAATATATCTAATGATAATCGAATAGGTTAAACAAGTTTAGTCACTACATAAAACGCACACAATATTTTTTCCCTGGGGACAAGCCAGTGTAAAGAGGATACATAGGGCACCCCTTCACACTGCTTGAAATAATAAATAATTAATTATTTTAGGGAGGAAAAAATCGTGTTAGAAAAAATGAAGCGATTGGTTGTGGATGAGGAAGGACAAGCTTTGTCAGAGTACGGGTTGATTATTGCTTTGGTTGCAATTGCACTAATTGCCGCATTAGGATTCCTTAAAGATGATATAGCAAAAGTATTTGAAAAAATTGGGGATGCTTTAAATCCTCCTGCTGCTAGCTAAAAATAGAAAGTAGAATTATTACTTATAATTTCTCTTTAGCCCTACTTTTATTTAGGTAGGGCTCCTATTCTTAAAGTAATAGGGGGGATTGACATGTTTATAATAATTGTTCTCGGCCTTGTACTATCTATTTCCTTTGTGACAGATATAAAAAAAAGAAGAATCTTAAATATTATTACCCTTCCAGCGATTTTACTAGGTTTTGTATACAATACGATTACCCTAGGTTGGGAGGGATTTTTGTTTAGTGGAAAGGGATTTCTAGTTGGACTTGGCTTCTTGCTGATTCCTTATTTATTAGGAGGAATGGGTGCTGGGGATGTAAAGTTGATGGCTGCAATTGGGGCGTTAATGGGGACAACATTTACCTTTTATTCCTTTATTTATACCGGACTGATTGGCGGAATCATAGCTTTGATTTTAATTATAAAATCTCAAGGTTTGTGGAATTTACTTAAATCGATGAGCTTTGTATTAAAATCTTTCTTCTTCAGGCTATTGTTTCTACGGAGCGACCTTGGAGAGATAGTTGTTAATAAAAATAAATCCAAGATCGCTTTTCCGTATGGTGTGGCAATTGTACTCGGTACAGTTTTAGCTTATCTGTTAGAAGGTGGACCATCATGAAATCTGAAAAAGGCCAGTCTTTAGTTGAATTTGCCCTTGTTCTCCCTTTACTGTTATTATTGTTGTTTGGCATTGTCGACTTCGGAAGAGTTTTCCATGCCTATTTAACGATTGATCACGCAGGGCGTGAAGCTGCCAGGGTGGCAAGCATTGGTAAGCCAGATACGATTATTAAAAGCACGGCGGTTAATTATGGGGTGAGCATTAATTTAAAAACAGATCAAGTAACTGTCAATCCTAACGAAACCGCTCGTTCCTCTGGGGATGAAGTAGAAATTAAAATTGTCTATCCAATTAATTTTCTCACACCAATCATTGGAGATATTGTTGGTCCATTAACCCTAACGGATAAGACTGTAATGAGGGTTGAGTAATGAAAAAAATATTGAAATACCTTAAAAACGATAGTGGTCAGGCCACAGTGCTAGTGGCGGCTATTTTAATTGCTATTCTCGGAATTACCGCTCTAGCCGTTGATGTTGGAAATGTGTATTTAGAAAAAAGTAAAATGCAAAAAGCTTTGGACGCAGCTGTACTTGGTGGTGCACAACTATTAATGACTGAATCAGAGGGTGCATCAGAAGCAAAGGCTGCAGAAATTTCTAACAATAATGGTTTTCCATTAAGCGTTGAGACCGAAGTGGAAGCATCGAGTGTAAATTACTATGTTAAAGCAACAAAAGAAAAAGAAGTAGAAATGTATTTTGCTAAAGTATTAGGATATAAAACCATGACGATTAAAGCGAAAGCAAAAGCTGTTATAAGACCGATTAGTGGACTAAGAGGATTAGTACCTGTAGCGGTGGAAAAGGATGCCATTCCAAGTAATGTGTATGACAAATTAACAATGGTTTATGTTGATAACTTGGTACCAGGGAATGTTGGATTCGTCGATCTTGACGGAACCATTGGCGGAGGTGCCAATGATTTGGTTCATCGAATCGAGAATGGTTATTCCGAATCGGTGTCAACCAGTAGTCCTGACGTCGAAAAAGACGGAATATATACCGAAACAGGTAAAACAGATGGAGCCTATGATGAATTTAAAGCTCGAATTGAATACGATATGCTAAACAATTCAGATAAATGTGGCAGTGCTGAGACTGCGGATTATTCATGTAAGCGATTAGTCTATGTACCTATTATCGAAAGCTGGACCGATGAAGATGGAGAAATATTGACTGGAGCTAAAGAGGTGGATGTTATTGGGTTTGCGGTCTTCTTCCTGAATTATGAGAATGTGAAAGTTCCAAATGATGAAAAGGACAAAGAAGGTAAAAAAGATAAAGAGGAAAATAAATTTGCGATAACTGGTCAATTCGTAACAAGATTGACCCAAGGAGAGTTAGAGGAACTGTTTGATGACTCGAAAGACTTTGGCCTATATGGTGTTAAATTAACAGAATAAAGAAATTTGCCGGAAGGGGGTAGGCGAGAATGAACGTGAAGAAGATTTGGATAATGTCATTAATATTTGGACTATTAATGGCTTTTGTTGTTTATATTGGTTTTTTTGCAAACAATTCCAACTCTGTCTCTAACGACGTTCAAAAGAAAACAACAGAGGTAAAAAAAGAAGTTACCACAAAAGCCACAGCTAAAGCAAATGATGACATCATTCAAAATCCAATGGTTAAAGTAAGCGATGGAAAAAGGGCCATTTCATTAAAAACAGTACTTGAAGCGGGAGTGTCAGGATATATTGAGGCAAATTCAAAAGTGGATGTCATTGCCTTTGAAACAACGATTGACGCAGCGACAAACAAAAAATTCAAATCCTCTGTATTAATCCTTCAGGATATCAAAGTTTTGGCAGTTGGGAAATCATCTGATACACCACAGGAAGCACTTGATTATCAAACAGTTACACTCGAAGTCACTCCTGATCAAGGGTTGACATTAAGCTTAGCTTCAAAGGATAAAGACGGCTTCTATTTCATGCTTCGAAATACAAAGGATAAAGGGAAAATTGAGGAAATGAAGCGTTCAACTAGAGAAGTGATTGAGGAAGGGAATGGCGATTAGTCATGATGAACTGGTACTATTTCTCTGACAACAATACCCCTTTTGAAAAATTAGACTCTTTGTTTAATAGTAAACAATATACATTGATCCAAATTTTTAATGTTGAAGAAATGCAACAGCATTTTTTGGAGCATAATCCATCCGTCCTTTTTTTAAAGGCTGAAACCAAATATGATGTTTACGATTTATGTCAGGAAGTTTCAGTACTCTATCCCCATGTGTATATCGTTTTAATTGTTCCTGATCATTTAGAAAACATGAAAAAAGCGATGCAAGTTGGTGCTTCGGATTTAATTAAGACTTCCTGCATGAATGGAGAGCTTGAAGAAATCATACTTCAGGCTGAAAAATATATGATGCATCGGAAAAGTAAAGACACAAGTTATGGTATAAATAAATCGAAAAAGGATGGCAGTGTCATTTCTGTGTGTAACCCAAAAGGCGGTTTGGGCCGAACATCATTAATTGTAAATATCGCAATTGCGTTTGCGAAGCAGGGGAAAAAGGTTGCGATCCTCGATGCGAATTTTCAATTTGGGGATGTTGCTCTTTACTTAGATTTGAAGCCAAAACGCACGATCTATGAATGGGTTAAAGAGGCCTATGGAAATGCTCAATATTCAATTGAACAGTATTTACTTCAACACACATCAGGGGTTTCAATTTTAGCCGCCCCTCCACGTCCTGAGTTTTTTGAATTCATCCATCTTGAGCATGTAAATAAGGCCATTGGAGAACTAAAAAAATTATTTGATGTGATCCTCATTGATCCCCCTGCATATTTATCGGAAATTCATCTAGTTTGCCTAAAGAATTCTGATGAAATATTAACCATCATGACTAATGATATTCCAGTTTTACGTACAACAAAACTTTACCTCGATATTCTGAACTCTTTAAATTACATAGGAAAAGTAAAGATAATTTTAAACCGGGAAATGAAAAGCAAGGGTTTAGAACGAAAAAGAATCGAGGAAATCTTGCAGATGAGCGTATTTGATTCTTTGCCTGATCAAGAAACGATAGTCAAAGCTTCACTTAATGAAGGTATTCCTTATATTCTCTCCCAACCAAGAGCACCAGTATCGAAAGCAGTACTTGGGTTGGCAGAATTACTTTTGAACAAGGAAGAACAGGCGAGTCAGATTCGTAAAAAAGAAAGACATGGATTTTTTTCGAAGAAATAAAGAAAGGGAGGGAGGATAAATGTCATTATTCACGATATTTGCCGGTGAGAAGGATGTTAAGCAAAGTGAAGAACAATTTCTAATAAAACAAAATGAAGTTATATCAACGGAAAAAACAAAGGAAGAAAATAGAAATTTCGGTAAAAGAAAAACCGAGGAATTTTGGGAGTTGGAATCATTATTGCATTCTCACGTTGTTGAGGAGTTAAAGCGTGTCCCAAATTTGGGGGTTGAAAATGAAAAATCCAGAATTGATGATATATGCCAATCCTTCCTTGAGTACGAGGGAGCGAGGCTTACCTTCGAGGAAAAACAAGAGCTTCAAACTTATGTTGAATATGAATTACTTGCATATGGACCAATTACACCTCTATTAAATGAAGAGGAAATCACCGAAGTAATGGTTAATGGTGCTAATCAAGTTTATTACGAAAAAAAGGGGAAACTGTATTCAAGCAATATTACCTTTCGTGATGACCAGCATGTGATTAGGGTCATCGAAAAGATTGTGTCCCCGTTAGGTCGTCGTATTGATGAAAGTTCACCAATGGTTGATGCACGTCTGCCGGATGGTTCACGGGTAAATGCAATTATTCCTCCATTATCTATTACTGGTCCAACACTTACAATTCGGAAATTTTCAGTTAAGCCTTTTGAAATGGAGGATTTAGTTAGACTAGATACTCTAAGTGAAGGAATGGCAGAATTTCTCGATATGTGTGTAAAGTCCAAGGTAAATATTTTTATCTCAGGAGGTACAGGTTCAGGGAAAACCTCTACCTTAAATGTACTGTCTTCCTTTATTCCATCCCATGAAAGGATAATTACAATTGAAGATGCGGCAGAGTTGAAATTGTCACAAGATCATCTTGTTTCCTTGGAAAGTAGACCTTCCAATATCGAAGGAAAAGGTGAAATCACCATCCGTGATTTGGTAAGGAACGCATTACGGATGCGCCCGGACCGGATTGTCGTTGGAGAGTGCCGTGGTGCAGAAGCATTGGATATGCTACAGGCAATGAATACTGGACATGAAGGAAGTTTAAGTACGGGTCATGCCAATTCTCCCAGGGATATGCTGGCTAGATTAGAAACGATGGTCATGATGGCAGGCTTTGATTTACCTGAAAAGGCGATTCGGGAACAAATAGCCAGTGCCATTGACTTGATTGTTCATCAATCCCGGATGAGTGATGGAACAAGAAAAATTACTAGTATAACTGAAGTAATTGGGCTGGAAGGAGATACCATCGTTTTGCAGGATTTGTTCCGCTTTCGTGAAAAGGGTTTAAATACGGATGGAAAGGTCGAAGGGAAATTCATTTCCACTGGTATTCGTCCAACCTTCGTGGAAAAGCTTGAATTATATGGCTTTACCTTACAACCTTCATTGTTTGCGGGTGAATGGGTATGAAAATATGGATACTATTAATATTCACATTCTTCGTTTCATTTGCTTTATTTTTTTTAGTATTGATTAGAATACAGCGAAAAAAGGTAGTCGATCGTCGGTTGGAGGTTTTCGTTCCTGAGAACCAATCTTCTAAGAAGGATGCTGAGGACTCTCCAAGGAAAAGTGCAATGAGAGAATTCATTTCTTCCATTAGTAAACTATTAAAGGGAATTTCATTTAGTGAAAGTACAAAAAGATTACTATCGGAAGCAGGGACACTGTTAAAACCTGAGGAATATTTTGTTCTGCGTATTTTAATTTGCCTCGGGGCAGGGTTGATTTCATGGATGATCGATTTCAATATCTTTCTAATTATCGGGATATGTGTGCTTGGATTTATGTATCCACAATTCTATATGAAAGGCAAGCGTAAAAAACGTTTGAATATCCTTTCTTATCAATTAATTGAAACATTAGGCATCATGTCAAATTCACTAAGGGCGGGTTTTAGTTTTATGCAGGCTATGCAATTAGCAGGAAAAGAAACTCCTGAGCCTCTAGGGCCGGAATTGGAACGAGCTGTAAGAGAATCTGGTTTAGGTGTTCCAATAGAGGAAGTATTTGAAAGTATGTTGAAACGCTTACCAAACAAAGAGTTGGAGGTTGTAATCAGGGCAATCCTTGCTCAGCGTCGAAGTGGCGGGAATTTGGCTGAATTGTTGGAGACAATGGAAGAAACGATTCGCGGCAGAATCAGAGTATTAGAAGAACTGCATACCTTAACCTCACAAGGAAGAATGTCCTCTTGGATTATTACATTGTTGCCAGTTGGTCTAGGATTATATTTATTCTTTTTAGGGGATGGATATTTTACGCCAATGCTCAAACATCCGCTTGGCTGGCTGATGCTTGCTTTAGCAGCCATATCCATTGTAATCGGCTGGATATTCATTCGCAAAATTATCAAGGTGGAGGTGTAGTGAAATGATTGACGTTGCTTTTTTGGTATTTACCTCCGCATTTGTTACTTTCATTACTGCAGGGACTTTGTCACTCATATTTAGGAAGAAACTCATTATTGAGGATCGCCTTGATAAACTTATAGACAATTCAAATTATCGGATTGAAGTAGTTAATAAAAGCGGAACGGAAATATTAAAGGAAAAGCACCATTTCTTTCAGTCTTATTGGAATATCGGAATTCAGTTTGTTAACAAGCGGATTTCCAAAGCTGAAAGAAGGAAATTGGAGATAATGCTTCGCGATGCAGGCTATCAATATAAGTTGACGGCAATTGAATTTCGTTTAATTCAACTTTTATTAACGGTGTGTAGTGGAGTTGTTATTTTCTTTTTATTTTTACCCTTAGCGGAAAACAAAGCACTGGCTTGGTTATTGGTGATATCTACTGCATTGCTCTTTTATCGGCTCCCATTGTTTTTTCTAGGTAAAAAACGGACACAGCGAATAAAAGAGATTGATCGAGCGATGGCAGACTTTTTCGATATGGTGAATGTCTTGCTTGAGGCAGGAATGGGTTTGGATGCAGCGCTTGCAGAAGTAAGCCTTCAAACTAAGGGTTCTTTGGGGGAAGAATTTTTTCGAACCCTAGAAGATATGAAACTTGGAAAATCAAGAAGGGAGGCTTTTTACGAACTTCGAAAAAGGGTCCCATCTGAAGCGTTTCAAAGTATTATGAATTCGTTAATCCAAGCTGACCAATTGGGTATCGGAATGGCTAAAGTACTTCGGAGTTTAACAGGAAGAATCCGGGAACATCGCCGTGAGAAAGCTCGCGAGCAGGCGATGAAGGCACCGGTAAAAATGCTGTTCCCGATGGTGTTCTTTATCTTCCCTTCCATGTTTATCGTTCTTTTGGGTCCTCTAGTTATTACACTTGTCACAAAAGGACTTGGAGGATAGAGAGATGAGGAGAGTAAACTGGAGTAAGTTTGCAGGAGATCCTTAAAATAGACATTACACATAAATGGTAATGTCTATTTTCCTTGTAATTAGAAAGGGGATTGAAGGGGATGTGGATAAATCGGTTTCTTAAAAGTACAAGTGGTGTCGCGATGGTGTATATAGCAATTTCTATTGTGGTTTTAATAGGATTTACAGGTTTAGTGATTGATGGAGGACGGTTATATCTTGCTAGATCCCAACTTCAAAAGGCGGTTGATGCAGGTGCCTTAGCCGGAGCAAATGTTATGCTCGAGGGACAGGAAATGGGTACAGGTTTTAATTACGAAGCAGCGAAGATTGAAGCAGATGAACTTGCAAAAGATAATTATAATAGTACGAAAATTTCTTATAATACAAGCTTTCCTGGAGATGACAATATTATAGAAGTTACTGGACAGGAAAAGGTGCCGTTATTCTTAATGCCTGTATTAGGGATTAATGATTCAACTGTCTCAGCAGTTGCCCAAGCGAAGGTTGGTGTATTAAACGAGGTTGATAAGGGAGTGGTCATTCCGATAGGAATTTACCTTCCAGGTTTTCCAGAAGATCCGGAAAAAGAATTAATTACCGGGGAGACATGGAATATTACTTCTAGTCCCGGAGAGGGAGTGAACGGTAATTTTGGTTTTTTAGATTTCTCAGAACTGGTCGATGATGGTCCAAATGGCGCTGTGGGAGTTGGGTATTATATTGAAAATGGCTCTCCAGTACCCATTTCAATTGGCAATCAATTAGCTACGCAAACAGGAGATGCCGTTAAAAGTTCAGTTATTACCATGCCTTTAAGCGAAAGAATTGGCGAAGAAGTATATGTGCCAATTGTTAGCAAGTTTGGCTCCGGTACTAGTGAAAAAGTTACTGTTCTTGGTTTTGCTGCTTTTGAATTAGTTGGCTATGATAAAAACGATCACGCAATAAGTGCAATATTTATTAGGACAATTCTCCCTGGTGAATTAGGTGAGGGTACAACGAATTATGGAACCTATACTGTTGAACTAATCTTATAGTATTTTAGAAAGGACTAAGGATTAAGTTGAAAATGTGGGATATTACTATAGAAAAAAGTTGATTTTTAGAATGAGTTTCTTAAAATCAGCTTTTTTATTTTACTAATTATAGTCCTTGCAAACCCATTACATAACAAAAAAATTGTGCTCAATCAACAAAGGTGGTAATTATTTCAGAAAATTAACAATAATCATTTCATTAATTCCTAGTAAACTTATAGAATTTCTGTTGACATCAATTTGATCTGTGTTAAAATTTAAAATAATTAATAGACATTGTTTTTATAAGAATAAAGTAACAAGCTACTGACTGGACAACTAGAAGTAGTTTTATCTGTATTTAAACGATAAAACTGCCTTTGTTTATAAAATAGGCTGTGTTAAAGAACAATGTTGATTTTGAGAACTCTGTTGATTGGAGTGGAAGGTGCGAGACTCCTGCGGGAGAAGGTGTCACGGGAGACCCCACAGGCGCTATGGCGCCGAGGAGGCTCCCGGACTCCCCCGCGGAAAGCGAGCACCTGGAGCGGAAATCAACAGCCCATTTTAACACAGCTATAAAATAAGAATGGAGGCGTAACACGTGGCCGAGAAACTGACTTATAACAATTTTGATTCATATCCTCAGATTAATATTGTTGAGGACGAACAAACAAAAGGGGCATTAAATGTACTAAATTGGGCTTATAACCATTATTTAGATGATGAACTGGTTTATGCTTGTAGCTTTGGGATTGAGGGAATGGTATTGATTGACCTAATTTCTAAAGTAAATGATACAGCGAAAATCGTTTTCCTCGATACAGATCTTCATTTTGAAGAAACTTATAAACTCATTGATGAGGTTAAGAAAAGATATCCTAATTTACGAATTGAACTAAAAAAACCAAATCTAACACTTGAGCAACAAGCAGCTGAATACGGAGACGAATTATGGAAACGAGAGCCAAATAAGTGCTGTGAGATAAGAAAAGTTATTCCACTGAACGAGGTTCTATCCGGAACAACGGCTTGGTTGTCAGGGTTAAGACGAGAACAATCCGAAACTAGAAAAAATACAAACTACTTTAATAAAGACAATAAATTCAAATCAATTAAAATTTGTCCATTAATTCATTGGACGTGGAAGGATATTTGGAGATACGCTCACAAAAATGGTTTGCCTTATAATATTCTTCACGACAATGGCTATCCAAGCATTGGCTGCAAACCTTGTACTCAACCGGCCTTCAATGCTGAAGATTTACGTTCAGGTAGATGGACTGGTTCTGGCAAAACTGAGTGTGGACTTCATCTATAAGAGGTAAACAACCATGATCATTACTTATTTAGCAGGAGCTATTGCTTTATTTTTCGCAATGAATATTGGCGCAAGTGGTGCAGCGGCATCGGTAAGTGTTGCCTATGGTTCTGGTGCAATCGCCAGTAGGAGAAACGCTCTTTTCCTTTGCGGGATTGCGATTTTTGCAGGAGCAGTGATCGGTGGTAGTGAAGTAATTAAGACCATTGGCGAAAACATTATACCGAGTTCACTGTTAACACCGAAAGTGGTATTGGTTATTTTATCATCTGCAGCTCTGTCATTATTTATCGCAAACTTAATTGGAATCCCCTTATCAACAAGTGAAATTACAGTTGGATCTGTTGTTGGAGTGGGGGTTGCCTATAAGGCTTTATTTATTAATAACATCCTTGTAATTGTTAGCTTTTGGATTATCGTTCCTGCTGCAGCGTTTCTTGTTGCGATCGTATTTGGAAAAGGGATAAAAAAGCTTCAGAAAAAATACCCTAATTTAGAAAAGGGAAAGAATAAGCAAATTCTCACGGTTTTTGTTATCATTGTCGGCTTTTTTGAAGCTTTTTCAGCGGGAATGAATAATGTAGCTAATGCAGCTGGTCCGTTAGTTGGAGCGGGAATTATTTCAATCAATACCGGAATGATTGTCGGAGGAGTTTTTATTGCTGTTGGTGCTGTTCTCCTGGGGGGACGTGTTTTAGAAACAAACGGGAAAAAGATCACGAAGTTTTCTTTACTTGAAGGCGGTGCCGTATCAGGTACTGGAGCATTTTTAGTTATTCTATCATCTATTTTTGGCTTACCGGTTCCGCTTACCCAAGTAACGAGCACGGCAATTATTGGGATTAGCACAGTTCAAAATGGAGCAAATGCTTTAAAAAAGAACATCATCACGAAAATCATCAAAGTGTGGATTGTTTCACCGATTCTTTCTCTAGTTATCTCTTATGGATTAATAAAACTGTTTGTTGAGAGTGATATTTACGAAGTAGTGGTACTTTTCAGTGTTTGCGCGGCAACGCTAGGAACGATTAGCTTACTCAAAACGATTAGAGAAGACTCCCGTACGATTTATGAAGAAGGCGGAGGAATTTAATTATAATTCCTACTAAAAACATGTGTATAGTGAATTAATTTTGTTTCTAACCCACTAAAAACATAGGGATAGTTACTTTAAATTATTAAAAGGATTAAACAGGAGGTATTTTGTAATGGCATTAAGTACACCACATGGCGGAACATTAGTTAACCGCTGGAATCCGGAGAAACCGGTAGAAAATATTATCAAGGAAATTGAAATTGACAGCATGGCGCTTAGCGATCTTGAATTGATTGCAACAGGAGCATATAGCCCAATTGAAGGATTCCTAACCAAAGAAGACTATGAATCAGTAGTAAATAATATGCGTCTTGCCGATGGTCACGTTTGGAGTATCCCGATCACGCTTCCGATTTCAGAGGACCAAGCCCAAGCGGTTAAAATTGGTGAAGAATACCGACTAGTATATAAAGAAGAAACTTACGGAGTAATTACTGTATCTGACCTTTTCGAACCAAACAAAGAAGTAGAGGCTGAATTGGTTTATCGGACAACAGATTTAGCTCACCCTGGTGTAAAAAAGCTATTTGATCGTGGGAATATTTATGTAGGTGGAAAAATTACCCTAACCAAACGGATCGAAAGACAGCAGTTCCAAAGCTATTATTTAGATCCTGCTGAAACAAGAGTTATTTTTGAAGAAAAGGGCTGGAACACAGTTGTTGGTTTCCAAACTCGAAATCCAGTTCACCGTGCTCACGAATACATCCAAAAAACTGCTCTTGAAACAGTTGACGGCTTGTTCTTAAACCCTCTTGTTGGCGAAACAAAATCTGACGACATTCCAGCAGATGTACGGATGGAAAGCTATGAAGTGTTACTTAAAAATTATTATCCTCAAGATCGTGTTTATTTAGCAGTGTTCCCTGCAGCTATGCGTTATGCAGGTCCGCGTGAAGCGATTTTCCATGCTATGGTTCGCAAAAATTATGGCTGCACTCACTTTATCGTTGGTCGTGACCATGCAGGTGTCGGTGATTATTATGGAACATACGATGCACAACTTATTTTTAGCAACTTTACTGTAGAAGAGCTTGGTATTAACTTAATGTTCTTTGAGCATAGCTTCTATTGCTCAAAATGCGAAAACATGGCATCGACAAAAACGTGCCCGCACGGTAAGGAACACCATGCCATTTTGTCCGGAACAAAAGTTAGAGAATTACTTCGCAATGGTGAGATTCCGCCAAGCACATTCAGCCGAAAGGAAGTTGTTGAAGTATTGATTAAAGGGCTTCGCGAACACGCTTTAAAGGCCTAACCAGGTAACGAGGAGGATTATACTTTGGGAAAAAGTACAAATATTACATGGCATGAGTTATCATTATCTAAAGAAGCACGACGCAAACAAAACGGACATCAAAGCTTTGTCCTTTGGTTTACGGGATTATCTGGTTCAGGGAAATCAACGGTGGCAAACGCTCTTGCACAAAAACTATTTGAGATCGGAATTAGGAACTATGTATTAGACGGAGATAATATTCGTCATGGACTTAATAAGGACCTAGGTTTTTCTGATAGCGATCGTACAGAAAATATCCGCCGTATTGGTGAAGTATCTAAGTTGTTCGTTGATAGCGGCCAGGTTGTCTTAACAGCATTTATTTCACCATTTATTGCAGACCGTGAGCTAGTTCGCGGCCTACTTGAAGACGGGGAATTTATCGAGGTTTATGTAAAATGCCCGCTTGAGGAATGTGAAAAGCGTGATCCAAAAGGATTATATGATAAAGCAAGAAAAGGCTTAATTCCTGACTTTACTGGAATTCATTCACCATACGAAGAACCGATCAACCCAGAATTAGTAGTGAATACTAGCGAGTCATCCGTAGACGAATGCGTCGAGCAAATTATTGCTTATTTGTCTTCAAAAAACGCGATATAGAAAGATGGGGAAACGGTATGGCATACGAAAAAATTTGGGCTGATAATCCAAATCTAAACAAGACTGAACTTCGAAAGCTACAAAAAGACGCTTTAAAGATTTTTGATGACATTCCTTATTATGCACAAAATGGTTTTAGTTCCATTCCGCAAGAAGAATGGGATATGTTCAAATGGGCCGGTTTATATTTGCAAAAGCCAAAAGAAGCTGGTTATTTTATGATGCGCGTCTGTGTTCCTGCTGGAGCATTAACGAATGAACAGGCGATAACATTAGCGAATATTGCAAAGGATTATGGACGTGGTGTCTACGATATTACGACTCGTCAAGCGGTCCAATTCCACTGGCTAACAATTGATCAGATTCCTGATATTTATAAGCGTTTAGAAGTAGTTGGGCTTTCTTCAGCAGGTGCTTGCGGCGATATTACCAGAAATATCGTTGGAAATTCATTGGCGGGAATCGATCCGGACGAATTATTCGATACGAGAGACATTGTGCAGGAAGTTTATGATTTCTTCCAATTTAATGAAGATTTCTCAAACCTACCTAGAAAATACAAAATTTCAATCTCAGCAAATGTAAACAATGCATCCAATGCTGAAATTAACTGTTTGTCATTTGTTCCAGCGACTAAAGAAATCAATGGAGAAAAGGTTGCCGGTTTCCATGTGAAAGTTGGTGGCGGATTATCTTCTGTTCCATATTTAGCTGAAACGCTTGATATCTTTGTTACTCCTGAAAAAACGTTAGACGTCGCCGTTGCAATCACCACTCTTTACCGTGATCATGGCTATCGTGAAAAACGCCACCGGGCGCGTTTGAAATTCCTTATTGCTGACTGGGGCGTAGAAAAGTTTAAAGAAAAATTGCTTGAGTTAACGGGTCCTCTTCCTGAAAAAGGAGAAGACGCTCAAAAAGGCTGGAATGCTGGTTACTTCTACGGGGTAAACAAACAAAAACAAGAGGGATTAAATTTCATCGGTATGAATATTCCGGTTGGGCGGTTAACGCCGGATGATGTGATCGAGTTAGCACGACTTTCCAAAAAATACGGAAACGGTGAAATTCGTAATTGTAACTCACAAAACATTGTCATTCCTAATATCCCTGACGAAAATGTTGAAGCGATATTAAAGGAAGAAATTTTTACGAAATTCCCAATTTCTCCAAATAAACTTGTAGGCTATTCTGTAGCTTGTACAGGTAATGAATATTGCAACTTGGCATTAGTTGAAACAAAAGAAAGAATGAGAACAATTGCAGAAAACCTTGATCAAGAGATTTCTCTTGATGTCCCAGTTCGTATTCATATGGTAGGCTGTCCTAACTCTTGTGGTCAGCGCCAAATTGCTGATCTAGGGCTCCATGGTGTGAAATCAAGAAACAAAAATAAAGAGCTTGTCGAGGCATTTGAAATCCATGTTGGCGGAACATTAGATGTAGGTGCGAAGTTTAACGAGAAGCTTAAAGGTAAAGTTGAAGCAGATCAGCTTGAACAAGTGGTCAAAGAGCTCTTGTTAAGCTTCAAAGAAACAAAGCTTCCAGGCGAAACGTATATCGAATATTTTAACCGCGTCGGCAAAGAGTATATTCAAGAGGAATTAGATAGAATTTTAACAAGTGTTGCTGTTTAATCAACCAATATTGAGATTGCCGCCCAACTCGATCACACTGGGATGGACAGGCAATCTCATATTAGTTTTTAGAGAAAAGGCTGGGTTAAAGCTCCTTGTTGATTGGACCGGAAGGTGCGAGACTCCTGCGGGAAAAGAAGGACAGGGGAGACCCCACAGGCGCCATGGCGCCGAGGAGAACGAAAAGCGGAAGCGGCTTGCCTAGGGGCGACAGGCATAAGACGAGCCGGCATGAAGGTCGTTCTTTGACCTTCTTGACGGATTGGCTTATGACCCCGAGCCCCTAGCCGCTGGAGCTAGACAGGCTCCCGGACTGCCCACGGAAAGGGAGCACCTGAAGCGGAAATCAACAGACATATTTAACAGAGCTTAGAGAAAAGGTGGCTTGACGATGAACCTGTATCGGTTTGAAGTGACTTTGGGACGTGAAGTGGCGCATGTTATTGTAGCCGCGGATAATGAGGAAGCCGCTTTTAATCAAGTGGATATTGAAATTGAGCGGCATTTTTTAAAGCTTCCTGTAGTAAACGATGTTGTTTTATATGAAAAAAAAGTCATTCGCAATGGCGCTGGCTTTGTGATAACCCGAGATGAAACGATAATTTAAAAACAAGAAGGCGGGTGCTTATATATGGGGAAAGTTTATTTAGTCGGAGCAGGACCCGGAGACCCTGACCTGATCACTATTAAAGGATTAAAATGTATTAAAGAAGCGGATGTCATCCTCTATGACCGCTTAGTAAATAAGGAACTATTGAATTATGCAAAATCCTCAGCAGAATTAATCTATTGCGGAAAACTCCCAAATAATCATTCGTTGCAGCAAGAAACAATTAACGAGACAATCATCATTCATGCTCAACAAGGGAAGGTAGTAACGAGGCTTAAAGGAGGAGACCCATTTGTCTTCGGCAGAGGTGGAGAGGAAGCAGAAGCTCTCTTTAATTATGGGATTGAATTCGAAGTCATTCCGGGCATTACCGCTGGGATTGCCGCTCCGGCCTATGCAGGTATCCCTGTAACTCACCGTGATTATGCCGCAACCTTCGCAGTTGTAACCGGTCATCGAAAAGACGATTTTGAAGATGATACAAAATGGGGACACTTAGCAAAAGGGATTGATACATTAGCTGTTTATATGGGTGTCAAAAATCTTCCTTTCATCCAAGCAAAGCTACTAGAGCATGGGAAAGATCCTAGCACGCCGGTTGCCATCATTCATTGGGGAACACTACACAATCAGAAAACGATTGTGAGTTCATTAGGCTCAGTGTTAGAAACGGCCGCAAAAGAAAAAATTGAAAACCCATGTATGATCATAATTGGCGAAGTAGTAAGGATGCGTGAAAAACTTCAATGGTTTGAGCAAAACCCATCTCAGAACAATTTACTTTTTAGTGAGGCTTATTAACATGAATGCAGTTCTTTACATTTGCCATGGAAGCCGTTTAAAACAAGCTCAGGAACAAGCAATAGCTTTTATCCAAACGTGTATGAGTGAAAGACTTGCTCCCATCCAGGAATACTGTTTTCTTGAGCTCGCAGAACCATCGATTGAAGCTGCATTTAAAGTGTGTGTTGAAAAGGGCGCAAAGAAAATTATCGTGGTTCCAGTGCTATTATTGGCTGCCGCACATGCGAAAGAAGACATACCGAAAGAACTGGCACGTTTGAAACAGAATTATCCGGAAATTAAGCTGATTATCGAAGAACCAATCGGTGTTCATCCTTCGATTCCGGAGATTCTTAAAGAAAGAATCGAAGAGACTAACAAAGGACTTCCGACAGATTCAATGGTTTTACTAGTTGGAAGAGGAAGTAGTGACCCCGACGTAAGGAATGATTTAGGGAAAATCGCAGAAATGTTAAAGGCGACCCTAAATAACAAAAAAGTGGATACAAGCTTTTTAGTAGCTGCATCGCCAAGCTTTGAGGAAGCCTTGCAAATGGCTAAACAAAGTAGATATAAAAAAGTTTTTGTTATTCCCTATCTACTGTTTACAGGGATTCTAATGAAAAAAATCGAAAAAATTATCAAGGAACATAAAGAAAAGTCCCTGCAAGAAATCATTTTATGTAGATATTTAGGCTACCATCCACTTCTTAAAAATATTCTGAAAGAACGAGTGATAAGGTCATTAAATGAAGACAATGACATGTACTTTCAATAAAAAAGCACAGTTTTCTAATCGAAACCGTGCTTTTTTTACTGTTTATCATTCTCAATAGATTTTTATTTAAGAATAATTATAAAATTATTTTGAAACAATAAAATGGATAGAGTATAATACTAATAATCCACAAGACTTTCATAGATTTTTCTGCCGATTTTTCATTTGTATTGGTAACCTAACCCTTCCTCCATTCCTTGTAAAAAAGGGCGGCTATGATCACAAACTCTACAAGCCCGCCATATACAAATGGCCAACTTTGGGTTAAATGACCAATGATAAATAATGGAGCAATGGCGATTCCTATCTTAACTATCTTTTTCATGGACAATCCCTCACATGTTTTCTTTTCAAAAGGTGTAAGAATTTATTTTTTTCAATATATTATACTACATTTAATAAAAGGGTAAGGCAAGCAAAGTATTTTCGCTTTTGCCTATACACAATAATCATCTTAAATTTTTCAATGGGGGGACGCTTATGACAATAGAACAAATTCAAATTTCTCCAAATAAAGCAACAACAGATAATCAAGTCCCACTAATCCATATTATTGATGATGATTTGGTGGGTTTAATTTCCTTAAAAAATAATCTTGAGGACAAGGGCTGGATGGTCGTAGCCGATACCGATCCTCAAAAAGCGATTTCTCATTATTTTGAAATGTGCCCCGATTGTTTAATCCTTAATGCCCAGCTACCTAATAAAAATGGTTATCAAATCCTTGAAGAAATACAAAAGCATAATAGCAAGATTTTTGTGCCAAAGCTTTTACTAAGCTCTGACACGAGTAGAGAGGCTAGAATAAATGCTTATAAAAGTGGAGCAGACGACTTTATTATTAAACCCCTCGATTTAGAGGAGCTTACTATACGTTTAGAAAGGCATATTGACCGAAAAAGGACCTATGAACAGACAGTATTAATTGATGAACTTACTAAAGTGTATAATAAAAAATTTTTAGAAATTGAATTAGAAAAAAGTTTAGATGATTGGAATCGCTCCGATTATTCCTTAACAATTGCTGCTTTAGATTTAGATAATTTTTCTTACCTTAATAAACGTTATGGTCACTTTACTGGAGATTCAATTCTCCTTGATTTTGCAGGGTTTGTGAAAGAGAACATTAGAAGTGGTGATGCTTTCTTTCGATTATGGGGCGATCGCTTTCTTATCCATTTCCCACGAACAAACAATCAAGAAGCTAGCGAGGTTGTTAACCGTCTTTTAAGCAAGTATTCAACGAAAATGCATGAGAAAGAGGGTCAATTTTTTAATGTAACCTTTTCTGCAGGACTTTTTGAAGTCCAAAATGTTGAATTAACCCCAAAAGCGGCCATCCAATTGGCGGAAAGGGCTTTAGACATTTCAAAGCGTGAAGGGAAAGCACGAGTAGAAACTATTAAAGATGAATCCGTGTCTCTTGTAAAAAAACAGCTCCATATCTCAATCATTGATCATGACATGATTATTCGAACGATGCTAATGAAAGTGTTTGCTTCATTAGAGATTGAAAATTTCGAAATTAATATTGAAATGTTTGAAAATGGGGTTAAATTTTTTGAATCAAATCGTATTGAGGCAAAAGGGAAGCATTTTATTGTTATGGAAGCTGTAATGCCGATTATGAATGGAATAGAAATTCTAAGTAGAGTAAGGCAGCTAAAGCCCCGGTCCCCATTGCGTATTTTAATGTTAGCAGGGAAAAAAGATGAAAAGGAAATTGCCAGAGCGTTAAAATTGGGCGCCGATGATTATATGATAAAACCGTTTAGTATTACTGAATTAAAAGCAAGGATTGAACGCCTGCTTCAAAGGATGATGTAGATGTTCCAGAATGAAATATTCATTTTATCCATTGCCAGTTCGCTTATTCTGTCCATTTTAATCCTTTTACTGCTCTATTTGGTCATTCGTAAGGCAATAGAAAACAGCAGGCGTAGAAAAATAGAGGCAACAAAGGAAAAAATGAATCCATTATTATACGATTATTTGGTTGATGGAAATGTTGTAAGAGGTTTTCATGCGGATACAGCGATTAAGAAAATGGCTCTAGAGGAATTACTGCTGCGTTACGCTGAAATGATCGAAGGCGATGAGGAAAGGCAAAACATAACAAAGCTGGCGGACCTCTATTTAAAGGAATTATATTGCCGCAACCTGAAGAGTTTCGTGTGGAGCAAAAGGATGAATGCTCTGTACCATATAGAAGATCTTAGACTAGAAAGTTTAACTCATGAAGTACTAAAAAGAGTTGAATCAAAAAGAGCTTCTACAGAGGAAGTCATATTATCTTTTCGGATTCTAGCTGATTTTAATTATCCTAATATGTTTGAACTCCTGCAATCGAAATGGGAGGGGCTAACTGAATACGACTTCCGCTCGATTTTATCTCGGTTATCAGAACCTTTATTACAATCTTTTATTGCCCAATTTCAACATTGTCCCGAACAATTGAAATATGCCTTACTTGAAGTAATGAGTGTAAAGCGGGATTCGAACTTCTGCTTTTTTTTAGAAACCACGTTTTTAAGGGGCGAGGGAGAGATTCGTTTACGGGCTTTGAAAGCAATTGCTTCTATCGGGCATTGTCTTGATGTAAAGCCATACATGTCATTAGTTCGTTCAAATGTGTGGCAGGAAAGAATGATGGCCGCAAAAATATTTGGGAATATGAGAGGGAATGATCTCATTCCTTATTTGAAACAGCTTCTTTCAGATAAAGTTTGGTGGGTTCGTTATCAAGCGGGCCAGTCTATCATGATGTTTCCCGATGGAAAAGAAATTCTCCGCACGATTAGGGAAACCTCGGATGATCCATTTGCCAAAGATATGGCCTTTGAATGGATAAATAAAGGAGCTGTTTAGTAGATGGCAACTTACTTTACGCATGGGATTGCTTTATATTTTACTTGGTTTTTTGTTGTCTATATGTCGTTTGTCATTATCTTTTATTCTTTTATATTATTTATTTCCATGCTCCAGCTGCGAAAAGAATATCGTTTAAATCGAGATCAATTGTTTCATGAATATATGAACGAGATTAATATGAAACCATTATCCATTCTTGTTCCGGCATTTAATGAAGAGGCAGGGATTGTTCAAAGCATTCGTTCCTTATTAAGCATTAATTATCCAAGCTATGAAATTATTGTGATTAACGATGGTTCTACCGATCAAACATTACAAAAAGTCATTCATCATTATGAAATGGTTCCAATCGAAAGAGTCATTCGAAAGCAGCTCGAAACCGCCCCAATTCGAAAAATTTACCAGTCCACAATACTTCCAGAGCTTTACTTAATCGATAAGGAAAATGGCGGAAAAGCAGATGCGTTAAATGTTGGCTTAAACTTTGCGCATTATCCATATTTTTGTTCCTTAGATGGGGATTCGGTGCTTGAGCAGGATGCATTCTTAAAGGTAATGAAACCCATCATCGATTCAAATGAGGAAGTAATCGCTTCTGGGGGAAGTATTAGGATTGCAAATGGCTGTGATATTCAGAGCGGGCATTTAGTTAAGATCGGCCTTTCTAAAAACCCTCTGGTGATAATGCAAATTATTGAATACTTAAGAGCTTTTTTGATGGGGAGAATTGGGTTAAGCAAGCACAATTTACTTCTCATTATTTCCGGCGCATTTGGTGTTTTTTCAAAACGGTGGGTCATTGAAGCTGGTGGATATAATCCAAATACAGTCGGTGAAGATATGGAGTTAATTGTCCGTGTTCACCGTCTCATTAAGGAGAGAGGCTTAAACAAGAAGATTGTATATGTACCTGACCCTGTTTGCTGGACTGAGGTTCCGGAAAGCTGGAAGTATTTGCGTCGTCAACGGCGCAGATGGCATCGCGGCTTGCTCGAAAGTCTTTGGGCACATCGAAAGCTGACGTTTAATCCTAAGTATGGTTTAATCGGACTTATTTCTTTTCCATATTTTTGGATCATTGAGTTTTTTGGACCAGTTGTGGAACTCTCCGGTTATCTTTATATTTTGATCAGCTTCTTTCTTGGCGGTATATATATCGAATATGCGATCTTAGTCTTTTTGCTTGCATGCTTATACGGATCGTTATTTTCAATGACCTCAGTCCTTCTTGAAGAATGGAGCTTGCGAAAATATCCAAAAGTATCACAAATCCTAATTCTGTTTGTCTATTCATTAACGGAGACTCTTTGGTATCGGCCTTTAACCGTATTTTGGCGGGTAGAAGGAATTTGGCAAATGATTATTGGTGATCGGAGTTGGGGAGAAATGAAACGAAAAGGTGTATCCCAATGAGAATGATTCGGTATAGAGGTCAAACCCTTCTTTTCTTCTATATAATTGTGTTTTTACTAATTGTCACTAGTCCTTTTTGGATCTGGATTATAAAAGATTCAAAACCTTTAGATGTGTTAATCGTTGATAAAACTGTTCCAGATGAAAGTTATCGGGAGCATGAAGGGCTGGTGTGGCTCTTAAACAATGAGAAATATGTAAAAAAAGGCCAGCAACCCTACTCAATTGAAGAGGATTATATTGGGTTCAAATTAGGTGCAAATAAAACATATAAAAAAGAATCGCTTCCAACAAACTTAAATGAATATGAACTTATCTATTTAACGGATCTTTATGGAGTTTATCGTGAGGAATTTGAAAAAACAAATGAAACGGGAAAACGCTCAGAGCAGATCTATGGCGGTTTGACGAATGATGAGGTCAAGCTCCTTGAACAGAACCTGTTTAAAGGCAGAAAAACATTAGTCGCTGAATTTAATACGTTTGCCAGCCCTACCGAAGAAGAAGCAAAGGAAAAAATTTCTAATTTATTAAATTTATCTTGGAGTGGTTGGATCGGCCGTTATTTTCCTGAATTAGAAAGCAAAGAAGTACCGGTATGGGTGAAGGAGAATTATGAAAAAATTCAAGGGAAATGGAATTTTAAAGGAGAGGGAATTGTTCTCGTAGATCGCAATGATTTTATTGTTGTTTTATCCGGGAAGGAGCTAGAGGCACAAAGCTCAATTCCTGTTTTCAATGTGACAAAAAAGGGTAAGCAGCTATTTGATATTGAAAAAAATACGCAGTACTCGTATTGGTTTGACATTGTTGAGGCTCGGAATAACAATGAAGTTTTGGCCACATATAAGCTCCCTGTAACCGCATCTGGCAAAGAAAAGCTAACGCAATTTGATATTCCAATACAGTTTCCAGCAGTAATTCATCATCAAAACCGAAAATACGCTTCTTATTATTTTGCTGGTGATTTCGCAGATGAGCCGGAAGTTCCCGCTATTTATCAATCGAATCTGATCTCCTTTTGGAAGAAAAACATAACAGCTGAACCTTCATTTTACTGGGAAGCCTACGTGCCGATGATGAAAAAAATCCTTTCATCCGGGCTTCAGTCAAAATACGACGATAAAGAATTAGTCGAGATACATGACACGAATGGGATAAAGACCAATAGCCTGACCACTAAATCAACGATTCAGGTAATGAAGAATGGAAAATGGGAGGACTTATTGGTTAAAGGCGTCAATATCGGGATCGCCAAACCTGGCTATTTCCCTGGTCAGACCGCTATTTCAAAGGCAGAGTATGCGAGATGGTTTAAAGCAATTGGAGCGATGAATGCGAATACCGTCCGAATCTATACCCTCCACCCTCCGCAGTTTTATGAAGCTTTTTATGAATATAATCAAACTGCTAAAAAACCGCTGTACTTGCTACATGGTGTGTGGGTAAACGAAGAAAAGCTTGTTTCTTCTCAGAATGCATTTTCAAACGAAACAACAGAGGATTTTAAAAAGGAAATCACAAAGGTTGTGGATGTTATTCATGGAAGTGCGGAAATTCCAGAAGAAGGAGGACATGCATCAGGAAAATATACACGAGATATCTCTCCATATGTATTGGGGTTACTGATTGGTATCGAGTGGGATCCAGAAGCTGTGCTCCATACAAATGAAAAGAATCCGGCTCAGTCTTTTTACAATGGCCAATTTTTTCAAACAAAGGACGCTGCTCCATTTGAAAGTTGGCTGGCTCAAATGCTTGACTTTACTACACAATATGAAACAGACCGGTATCATTGGCAGCATTCTGTTAGTTTTAGTAATTGGGTGACCACTGATTTACTTGTTCATCCGGCAGAACCGCTGGCTAATGAGGATTTAGTCTCGGTTAATCCTAATCACATTTTATCTACCGACCGTTTTCAAGCCGGCCTTTTTGCATCTTATCATATTTATCCATATTATCCGGATGTGTTAAATTTAGACGAAACGTACAAAAACTATCAGGATTTTGGAGGGAAAAAGAATAACTATGCCGGTTATTTACACCAATTAATACAAGCTCACCAGCTTCCGGTCTTAGTAGCAGAATTTGGTGTCCCGGCTTCTCGAGGGCTAACTCATAAGAATGTGCATGGAATGAACCAAGGATTTTTGTCAGAACAGGACCAAGGGCTCATCAACCAACGCTTGTTTAAATCGATTATCTCAGAAGGGTATGCTGGTGGGATTGTCTTTTCGTGGCAAGATGAATGGTTTAAACGCACATGGAATACGATGGACTATGATGATTCGGACCGTCGCCCTTATTGGTCTAACCTGCAAACAAATGAACAGCATTTTGGTTTACTAAGCTTTGATCCAGGTAAACAAGGGAAGGCCATGGCTGTAGACGGGAATACTGGCGACTGGCTCAAAAATGGGGCCAAGCCTATTTATCAGGACCAAAGTAAAGATGCTGTAATTAATAAAGTGTATGTCCATTCCGATGAAGCGAATGTATATGTTCGATTGGATTATAACAAGCCTATTGATTGGAAGAGTCAATCTTCCTATTTGCTATTGGATACGATTGCAAATCAAGGTCAATACAAAGTCCCTTTGAATGAAACTAAACAGGTAGAAACCAATTACGGTGTTGATTTCTTAGTCAATTTACAAGGGGAGAAGAACTCGAATATTTTAGTCGACAGCTATTACGATCCATTTTATTATCAATACGGATACCAGCTTCAAATGATTCAGGAAATCGCTGGGGTGAACGTAAAAAATAATGGATTATTTCATCCAATTCGACTTGCCTTGAATAAACTGCAAGTACCTGAGAAAGAAAAATCTTATGAAACAGGCCGACTTTTGTTCGGGAATGGAAATCCTGATTCTGAGCAATATCAATCATTAACAGATGTCAGTATTAGTAAGGATCAAAAAGTGCTGGAGCTTAGAATTCCTTGGCAGCTAATCAATGTAAAGGATCCAAGCCAAAAGCTGATCATGAGCGATGTTTGGAAAAATGGATTAAAGGGAAAAGAAAAGATAGTTGGCATTAAGATAGCGGTAGTGACAACAGAAAAAGACAAGCTTAACAAAACCCTTCCAAAAATGAATGCTGGAGTGTTAGATGAAAAAGATGTATTTCTATACGAATGGAAGGAATGGGATCAGCCGAATTTCCATGAGCGATTGAAGGATTCTTATTACATCATGAAAGAAACGTTTGGAACAAGTGGAAAATAAAATATGCCTTAAAGGAAATGGATGTATGGTCCATTTCCTTTTTTATTGGAATAATTCGTCAGACTAAATCGGTTTTCAAAGGAAGATAATGATAAGGTAATAACCTTTTTTAAAGTTCATTGGAGGTAATCAAAAGATGTTGAAAAAATTGATTTTGTCCCTTTCGATTATGTTTATGTCAATGCCGATTTTTTCTAAGGCTGAAATAAGAATGTTTAATGAGCCACCCTTTGAATTTTATAAAGTCTCTAGCGGTGACTCTTTTTGGTTTATTGCAAAACGATATGGTCTTGATTACAGACAATTAATGGCCCTTAATCCTAATGTAGAGCCAATGAACATGCATGTTGGCGAAGTGATCCGTCTAAAGCCGGCAGCAGGAAGTCCAAGCAATTTCCAAGATCAAGTTGCACAATTGGTCAATAATGAACGAGCTAAAAACGGATTAAGACCACTCGTTCATCGAGCGGATTTAAAAAATGTGGCCCAGAAAAAAGCACAGGATATGATTAACTCAAACTATTTTTCCCATACAAGTCCGAACTATGGATCGCCATTTACAATGCTAAAAACCTTTGGGATTTCTTATCGCAGTGCGGGCGAAAATATCGCCAAGGGCCAAACCACTCCACAAGAGGTCATGAACTCGTGGATGAACTCGTCCGGACATCGCGCTAATATCTTAAATCCAAACTACAATTGCATTGGTGTCGGCTTTTATCATGGAGCATGGGTTCAAATGTTTATTCAATCATAATGCCATTAGAAGGGTCAGCCTCCCTAAACATTAAGGGGGCTACCCTTCTTTTTTTGTTCGGTTACTTAACCGTTTTTTATTAAAGGCTGTGTTAAAGCTAAGTGTTGATTTTTTTACACAATGTTGATTGGAGCGGAAGGCGCCCGCCCCGCGGATAGCAAGCGCCTCTCGCTGCAATCAACAGTCAAGTTTAACACAGCCTTATTAAAAAAATTTTGTAGAATAGTCAATTTTGTTCACTTTCGAGCATAGATTAAGGTGGATGAAATAACATGTAGACGACCTTCTGCAGGACGATATATAGAAAAGAAAGGAAATGTTGAGGAGAAGCCATGAGTAGATATCAGAAATTACATGAAGAGACGATTCCATTTTTAAAAACGAAGATTTTTTTACTGCTTATATTCATTGCCGTGCTGATTTTTGCAACCAATTTATATTTAAAGAGTCTCATTAAAATTGAAGCGCCCGAAATCGATCTAGGCCGGAAAGTGGTTGTACAGCTCCCAAATGGCAAAGAAATTCAAACGTATGAAAATTTGCTTGTTGAAGAGGATGGCAAATTATACTATCAGGGTGAACTAAACACGATTGATGTTACCGGAGGAATTGTTGTTGTGGAAGATTGGAATTAGCGTATAGAAGGCAAAATTAACCGAAAAGGGAATCATTTTTTTCCAGACGCAGTCTTGTTTTAAGTGACTGCTTTTTATTTTTATTAATATAGTTCAAATAGCACATTTTCTTTATATGGTATGTAATTATACTTGAACTTTATATATTACGTGTTAAAATCAGTTAGGAGATATATTTGTTTTTTTTAGAGAACATTTTGAAGATACATAGCGAAAAAAATGAAACTTTTTCGTGAGTTAATTCGTCTAATATAACGGAGGATTAACCTAAGGAAACGTTCTTTAATTTTTCATTATTTGCGTTTCTACTTAAAAATTAATGTGATATAGTAATCTACATTCATTCAACTTTACTTGCAGTAAATGAGGTGTAAGATCGTGAAAAAGTTTTTTAAATCTCCAAAAGGATTGCTTAGCGGAAGTCTTTCTGTTTTTTTCTTAGCGATCATTCTATTCTGGTTAAAAACGTATATAGCCTATCAAATCGAATTTGATTTAGGGATTGATAACAAAATCCAAAAGTTCTTACTTTTTATAAATCCATTAAGTTCAACCTTATTGTTTTTGGGACTAGCGCTTTTGTTCCGGAAACGTGGTCAAAACGTAATGCTGATCATCATGAATTTTCTATTGTCTTTTCTCTTATATGCTAATCTAGTATACTATCGTTTCTTTAATGATTTTATTACTGTACCCGTTCTTTTACAGACAAAAACGAACGCTGGGCAGCTTGGGGATAGTGTATTATCTTTAATGTCTCCTTGGGATGTTTTTTACTTTACAGATACGATACTGCTAATCTTGCTTTTAGTCTTTAAAGTTGTAAAACCATTAAGTGGGAACAATCGTCGCCCAGCGGCCTTTGTACTTGCTGCGGCTGTAATTGTTTTCTTATTTAATTTGGGATTAGCTGAAAAGGACCGACCTGAGTTATTAACCCGTTCCTTTGACAGAAACTATTTAGTTAAGTATTTAGGGACATATAATTTTACTATTTATGATATCATCCAAAATGCCAAATCATCGAGTCAACGGGCGATGGCGGACAGCAGTGATATAGTAGATGTTGAAAACTACATTAAAGCAAATCATGCTGCTCCAAATCCTGAGTATTTTGGCAAAGCTGCAGGAATGAATGTCGTCTATGTATCGATGGAATCACTGCAAACCTTTATTATTGATTATAAAATTAACGATCTTGAGGTAACACCATTTTTGAACTCTCTAACACGGAATGGTGAGGCGTTTTATTTTAATAATGTCTTTCATCAAACAGGACAAGGGAAAACATCTGACGCTGAATTCATGATGGAAACATCTTTGTTCCCAATGTCTCAAGGTTCGGTATTCGTCAATAAGGCACAAAACACGTATCAGGCGATGCCGGGGATTTTAAAAACAAAAGGTTATACTTCAGCAGCATTTCATGGTAACTATAAGACGTTCTGGAATCGAAATGAAATTTATAAATCGTTCGGTTATGATAAATTCTTCGATGCAGAATATTATGATATGAGTGAAGAAAACACAAAGAACTATGGGATGAAAGATATACCATTCTTTGAACAGTCCATGCCATTATTAACGGGCTTAAAGCAGCCTTTTTATACAAAGTTTATTACGCTTTCAAACCATTTTCCTTTCAAAATGGATGAGGGAGACACCGATTTCCCTGCGGGTAATTTTGGGGATAATAATGTCGTGAATAACTACTTCCAGTCTGCTCATTATATGGATCAAGCATTGGAAAAGTTTTTTAATGATTTAAAAACAGCAGGTTTATATGATAATACTGTTGTCGTTTTATACGGTGATCATTATGGTATTTCCGAAAACCACAATGAAGCAATGGCCAATGTAATTGGGAAGGAGATTACTCCATTCGAAAATGCCCAATTGCAGCGAGTTCCGGTTTTCATTCATGTTCCGGGTGTAAAGGGTGAAAAGATTGAATCTTTCGGAGGTCAGGTTGACCTAATGCCTACCGTTTTACACTTGTTAGGAATTGATACGAAGGATTATCTGCAAATGGGTACCGACCTATTATCACCTGAACACCAGCAAACTGTTCCATTCCGAAATGGCGACTTAGTTTCCCCGGAAATTACCTTTGTTGGTGGTAAAGTATATGACAATGCTACTGGTGAATTAGCTGATCAGACATTATACAAAGATCAAATCGATCAAGTCAGCACAAGGCTAAAAATATCGGATGAGATCGTTTATAAAGATTTATTGCGGTTCTACACTCCGCAAGGCTTTACACCAATCGATCCTAAAGATTATCAATATGTGAAAAAAGCAAATCAAAAAGAAGAAAAACAAAAGTAAACAAATAAAAGGATGACCATAGCCGCATACGTTGCGCTAAGGTCATCCTTTTTTGTTTTGGCTGTGTTAAAGAACAATGTTGATTTTTGAACACTCTGTTGATTGGAGAGGAAGGTGCGAGACTCCTGCGGGAGAAGGTGTCACGGGAGACCCCACAGGCGCTATGGCGCAGAGGAGGCTCCCGGACTCCCCCGCGGAAAGCGAGCACCTGGAGCGGAAATCAACAGACTAATTTAACACAGCCTTTATTTTTTGAAATGATACATTGGGGATAGGGTTATTGGTAGCAATCTAACCGAAATAACCATGGTATTTTGTCATAAATACGGATGTAAGAAAAATAATTGCAGACAGAGGGGGAAAGGAGTATTATTATTTAGTATTTCTAAATAATTTTTATTTGTTGGGAAAGAAGATGACGTTGTGAAAAATGGCCTTACGCTAAGTGAGCAAAATGAGACTTTCAGTATTCGAAATGGAATTGCCCAAACGATTGTTTTGAATGGGAGTGCAGGCTATTTTCCCTTATTTGCGATCAGTGTATTAGGCGCATCAAATTATCAAATTGGACTGATCAACTCGCTTCCGCAGTTTATTGGAATGTTCGCCATGTTAATTGGTTCAGTCATCTTAAATAGGCTGCCGCAGAAAAAGGCATTCACGGCATACTCTTTTTTAGTTACCCGGTTGTTTCTTCTTGGGATGTTTATAGTTGTATACTTTCCGAAGGAATATGCTGGATGGATTTTTGTTTTCCTTGTAGGGATGATGAATTTACCTGGTTCCTTCGCTAATCTTAGCTGGCAGTCTTTAATCGGAGACTTGATTCCCGAAACAAGAAGGAGCAGTTTCTTTAGCAAACGTAATAAATGGATGACCATTGTAGGAATGATAATCACATTTTTGATAGGAGTAGGTTTGAACTTTTTTTCAAAAAGCAACCCCGTGCCCTATCAGTTTTTATTTTTGTTAACTTTTATATTTGGCATAGTCGAGGTTTATTATTTACTTAAACATACTGAAATAAGTCGAACCGTTCGTTCGAGAAATCAGAAACGGAAATTCACCTGGTCGATTCAGGGAAATAAGCCTTTTCTTTATTTTTTAATTTGCGGCTTGTTTTTCAATTTTACCTGGCAAATGGCTTGGTCACTATTTAGCATTTTTCAAATTAAATATGCTTACGCAACTGGATTTTGGATCAGCGTCATTACGGTTGCCAATCAAATTGGCCAAATTGTTAGCTATCAATGGTGGGGGAAAATGGCGGACAGACATGGAAATGCAAAGATGATGATTCCTGTTTCAATCGGCATGGCACTTGCACCGGTCCTAACAATCTTGTCCACAAACCTCGTATACTTGACCATTATCAATGCAGTAGCTGGGTTATTTGTTTCGGGTACGGTCCTACTGTTGTTTAATTTATTGTTGGAAACTACAACAAAGGAAACCCGTGATAACTGCATATCTCAATATAATATTTTATTAGCTATTATAGGTTTTATTGCACCACAGGTCGGGGTCCTGTTACTTGAGGAGATATCGATGAATTTTGCGATGATGACCTCGACATTTCTAAGACTAATGAGCAGTGTGTTCTTTTTTGTTTTTTATCTCTATTTAAGAAAAAGCGGGCTTCGTTCCTATACACCTATTCATACCCCGTAAACAACAAAAAGAATACGATTATGTGATTAATTGCAATGCTCTTGCCAGTATTTAAGATATAATGAGGGTATACATAAATAGGAGGCAGAAAAAATGGGACAATGTAATTTAGATCATTCACAAGAAGATGTTTACAAAAAGTATGAGTCACAAATAGAGTTTTTGCCATTAGAAATAAGAGATTTGTTTGAAAAATTTTTTAAAAATGAACACAAGCAGGAAATTTTAAATGAAGTGTTCCATCTTTTAAAAAAATATGATTTATCATCAGTTGAAGAACGAGAAAACAGAAATAAGCAGCTAAACTTACTATTAAAGAACCTATAAAAAAGGAATGTTCCCCAGCGACTTGCAAGGGGGGGCATTCCTTTTTACTATTATTCGCCAAGGTTTTGGTACTTAATATTGTTGTTCATCAAGAGCTTTAGTTATTGGGTTTTTAATTATTAATGAATTAAATCTTTTTTGATCCATTGAAGGTGCATAAAGCTGATAATGGTTTTTCCCATCATGTTTCACTTGATACATGGCAGCATCGGCATTTTTTAAAAGGGTTTTCATGTCTTTACCCGCCATAGGATAAATACTTATGCCGATACTAGCCGATATGTTTAACTCGTAATCTTCGACGTTGAAGGGGGTGCTAAATGACCGGACAAGTGATTCGGCAAGAGCATGGAGATATTCATTATCAACCATATTAGGAATAATAATAGAAAACTCATCACCACCAATTCGTCCAATGAAGGCCCCTTCATGAAACACGCTGTTAATCCGATCAGCAACCTCTTTTAATAATCCATCGCCAATTTCATGTCCAAGGGAATCATTAATATTTTTAAATCCGTCGAGGTCTAAGAATAATAGAGCCACACGGTGTTTATTTGATTTTGCATTTTTTAAGGCTTCCCTTAGTTTATTTTCGAAATGTCTTCGATTTGGCAGCCCGGTCAAATAGTCATAATTTGCAAGATGATGAACAATATCCGTTGCTTCTTTTTGTTTCGTAAAATCACGAAGATTAAAAACAATTCCTTGAATATGTTCATCCGCTAAATAATTGGTAAAAGCAGCATCACACCAGCGAATTGTTCCGTCCTTATGCGTAAACCTAATTTGTTGTAAAATAGGTTCACTAGGTTGATCGATAATCCTATGAAGGATGCCTTTCTCAAAAGCTAGAACCTTATCATCTATAAATTCAGTTAAATTAGAACCGATTGATTCAAGCGCTGAAAAACCAAGAATTCGTTCAAATGAAGGATTAAGATAACTGATTTCGCCATACTTATTCATGATTCCGATGATATCGTAGGAGTTATTCGTTAAGGCGCTTAACTGTTTATCTTTTTGTGCGAGATGAAATTCCATTTCTTTTTTTTCGGTAATGTCTTCTTTTAAGCCAACAAACTGATAGGGAGAACCAGAATCGTCTAATAGAGGAGTAATGATCAAACGGACCCAAATAATCTTTCCGTCTTTTCGTTTGTTTTTTATATCTCCACGCCAAATTTTACCGGAGAGGATCGTATCCCACAAATCACGGAAAAATTCCTTTGAATGGAAGCTGGCGTTAAATGTTCTGGTAGATTTTCCTATCAAGTCTTCAGGTCTGTATAGGGTTAAATCAAAAATATTTGGATTCCCATAAAGCACATTACCTTTAATGTCGGTAATAACGACGTTCATTGATTGATCGACCGCATAAACTGTCTTTTCATTAATTAAGATCTTGGCTGGGTCACACTCTGGAAGATGGGCCCATTGATCTGAAGTCTGATTAGCTATTTTTGTATCAATTTCTTTGGAGTCTGGCTTCTTATGTACAATGAGATTGCCATCAATTGATCCATTGTGGGTCATTCCAATTTCCTCCGCGATGAAGTATTCATTAATCAGTGTACAATATCATCTTTTTGAAAGATGGAGCTAATTTTTTAATTGTTTGAATAAAGTATGAACATTTGATTTAGAAAGATAGAAGTGAATAAAAGAGGAGAGATAGAAGTTTAAATTGTGACAAGCTTTTTTTATTTTGCTATAATATGAATGATTTGGAATTGATGTAGGCAGAATGTAGGGGAACTGGTGTTGCCAGTTGAGAAATTATCCTTAAGATGATGACCCTTAGAACCTGAACTGGTTAACACCAGCGGAGGGAACATATTTTAACAAAACAATGTTTGTTAGTATGCGCCCAGGTTTTATACTAGGGCGTTTTTTGTTTTGAAAATAGTTCTTTTTTTATAATGGTTACCGGTCTATGTCGTTACATACTTGTAATTTTATTGGAGGAGTAAACATGAAGAAGTGGCTTTTGTTAGTTGTTTTTGCATTATTTATTACCGGTTGTGGAAATCAGGATGATTCAAAATCGAAGCAAAAGGATACAAAAAAAACACTTAAAAAGGTATCGGTTGTACTCGATTGGACACCAAATACGAATCATACTGGTTTATATGTGGCAAAGGAAAACGGTTATTTCAAAGATGCAGGCTTGGATGTGGACATCATCATGCCTGGGGAAGCTGGAGCGGATCAGCTTGTCGCCTCTGGGAAATCAGAATTTGGTGTGGGTTATCAAGAAGGGGTAACACAAGCTCGAATTCAAGGCGTACCCCTAGTCTCAATCGCTGCAGTCATTCAGCATAATACGTCTGGATTTGCGTCTCCAGCAGCTAAAAATATCGTTACTCCGAAGGATTTTGAAGGCAAGTCTTATGGAGGCTGGGGTTCTCCAGTTGAAAAGTCTGTGATCAATTCATTAATGAAAACACAAAATGCCGATGTGGAAAAGGTGAAAATTGTTAACATTGGTGACGCTGATTTCTTTACGGCAGTAAAGAAAGATATTGATTTTGCTTGGATTTATTATGGCTGGACAGGTGTAGAAGCAGAGCTTCGCGGTGAGAAGATCAATATGATCTACTTAACGGATTACTCAGAGAAACTAGATTACTATACACCAGTACTGACAACGAATGAAAAGATGATTTCTGAAAATCCAGATACGGTTAAAGCATTTGTTCAAGCTGCTTCAAAAGGATATGAGTTTGCGATTGAAAATCCGGAGGATGCTGCAGACATACTTATTAAAGCAGCCCCAGATTTAGATGCAGAACTGGTGAAGAAAAGCCAAGCGTGGTTAGCGTCTAAATATAAGGATGATGCCGACCGTTGGGGAGAACAGAAGCTTGAGGTTTGGGAAAACTATGCATCCTGGATGTTAGAAAACGGCTTATTAGAGAAAGAGCTAGATGCGAAAAAGGCATTTACAAATGAGTTTTTACCTGAATAGGGAGGGGTTATCATGGCCAATTCACTCGTAAGTATACAAATTTTACCGAAACCAACCGATGGAGGGGACGTGATTCCGTTGGTTGATGAGGCGATTCGTGTGATTGACGAATCGGGGGTCAAATATGAGGTTCATCCATTAGAGACGACTATGGAAGGCGAGTTGTCTCAACTATTTTTGATCATCGAGAAAATGAATGAGCGGATGATCGAAATCGGATGTAAGAATGTAATCTCACAAATAAAAGTACTTTATCAGCCGGATGGAATTACAATGGACACTCTTACGGAGAAATATCGATGAAATATCTTCAAAGGAAAGGATGGAGGCCGGTTTCGGTTCTCCTTCTTTTATTCGTTTTATGGGAAATCATTGTAAAACAAGCGGAAATGCCTGAATGGCTGCTCCCGACACCATCTAAGATTTTGAAGGAAGCTGTATCGGGCTGGACGAATTTTTATCCGGATTTAGTATCGACTACAGGGATTGCAACGGAAGGGTTTCTTGTCGGAGTGGGTGTCGGCTTAGTGGTGGCTGTTTTGCTTCACTTAATGCCAGCACTTCGCGACTCGGTGTATCCTCTGCTTATCTTATCGCAAAATGTCCCGATTATTGTTCTCGCTCCTTTGCTTGTCATTTGGTTTGGATTTGGATTACTGCCAAAGCTTATTGTTATTACACTAGTATGCTTTTTTCCGATTACCGTTGCTGCACTCGATGGTTTTAAACAGGTTCCGATTGCGCAGAAACATTATATGCTAATGGCTGGGGCGTCAAAGACACAACTGTTTTGGAAGCTTGAATGTCCGTATGCACTCCCGTCCATTTTTTCTGGGTTAAAAATCTCTGCAACCTATAGTGTAATGGGGGCTGTTATCTCAGAATGGCTTGGTGCTGAAAAAGGGATCGGAGTTTATATGACGTTGGCCTCTTCTTCTTTTAGGACAGACAAGGTTTTTGTGGCGATTTTAGCGATCATGCTGTTGAGTCTCTTTTTCTTCGGGATCATAATAGGTTTAGAGAAATATTTTATTCGCTGGAAAGGGAAGGGAGGAGCATAAAGTGAGTCATTTAACAGTCCGTCATCTCACAAAAGGTTTTGGGCAAAACAAAGTGCTATCAGACCTTAACTTTTCGGTTGAAAAAGAAGAGTTTGTTTCTATTCTTGGTCCATCAGGTAGTGGAAAGAGTACTATTTTTAATCTGATCGGTGGTATTTTGACTCCTGAAACAGGAGAAATTTTGCTCGATGGGGAAACAATAATTGGAAAACGGGGCTCGATTGGTTTTATGCCGCAAACGCCTGCTCTTCTCCCGTGGCGAACTGTTTTGCAAAATGTACTGTTAGGCGGAGAGCTGCAGGGGGAAAAGGACCGTGATAAAGCGGTGGAAATGCTTAAGAAAGCGGGATTAGGGGATTATATACAAGCTAGACCTGATGAACTTTCTGGAGGGATGAAGCAGAGAGTGGCGTTTATTCGTGCTTTATTAAGTCCACAATCGCTCATTTGCCTTGATGAACCATTTTCAGCGTTAGATGAATTGACAAGATTAGAAATGCAAAAATGGCTCCTTTCCATTTTAGGGGAATATCGCAGGACAGTGCTTTTTGTTACTCATTCCATCGAGGAAGCGTTGTTTTTATCAGATCGCATTATCGTGTTATCGCCAAAACCGGCACATGTTACGGCTGAATTTACAGTACCATTTAAACGACCGCGTAATGAAAGTTTGTTCCTTGAAGAAGAGTTCTTAAAATGGAAGCGGTCCATCTATTTTTCACTTAAAAAATAGGGAAGTGAGCAGGTTGATAAAGATTATAGATTCACATATTCATTTAGATCAATATGAAGATGTTGAGATTAAAGCTATTCTTGATAAAGAGTCGTCGATCGAGGCTCTAATAACAGTTTCTATGAATTTACAATCCTGTCAAAGGAATCTTTCATTAGCTGAAAAATATGCATGTGTAAAGCCAGCCTTTGGCTATCACCCTGAACAGCTTCTCCCATCTGAAACCGAACTTTGTGAATTATTAGATTGGATGGAAGTACATAAAGATAAGGTGGCAGCGATTGGAGAGGTAGGCTTGCCCTTTTTTTTGAGGGCCGAGAAAAAGGTTACTCCAAGTGAGTATGACCGTTATATTGAATTATTAGAGATATTTATTAAATTTGCAAAAAAATTGGACAAGCCAATCGCTCTTCATGCGGTTTATTCCGATGCGCCTGTTGTATGTGATTTGCTAGAGAAACATTCTTTTTCTAAAGCCCATTTTCACTGGTATAAAGGTGATCAAAAGACTACTGAAAGAATGATAGAAAATGGGTATTTTGCTTCTGTAACACCTGAAGTGGTGTATGATGAGGAGGAGAGTGTAAATTTGGTTCAGACTTTTCCGCTTAACCAGCTTTTGCTAGAAACGGATGGGCCATGGCCATTTGAAGGACCTTTCACAGGGCAAAGGACAAATCCGAAAATGATAAAAGAATCCCTAAGAAAAATTGCTGATTTAAAACGAATGAATTTTCATGAGATAGTCCAACAGACTCTCCAAAATGCGAAAATATTTTATAACATTTAGTTATAGGATCGAAAAGAAATAAAACACCCCAGGAACCATTTCCTAGGGTGTTTTCAGTTTCTTATGTTTGTTTTGGAAAAACTTTTTCAGAGCTCGCTTCATTAGTATCAATTTTACGATATTCAATTTCATTAGGGTTTAACCCATTTCCTAATGAACCGAAAACTTGCCCTCTTTGCAGATCAATTAAATTCTTTTCTTCAAGATAAATTCGAGGTGTCTTGATCAAGGTCAGCATCGCTTTAGTGTAGGGCATTTCATGATAACGCTCCGGCCACATTCTTTTAATTTGTTCTTTTACTAAAGGGTAATATTTTGGATTCATACTTGGGAACATATGATGTTCCGTGTGGTACGAAAAATTATAATGAAGCACATCGACCCATTTCGGAACAGTCACAGTTAAACTATTAGCTAAAGGATCGTTCGTATCGGTTTGTGGATTTAAGTTATGATTGGTAGCAATATAGCTGCTAACAATAAAATTAGCCAATAACGCTGGGAGCAAAAAGGCAAAGCTCCATTTAGCTGGACCAATTAACACAAGTAACAAAATCCAAGACAACCATGGAAACAAAAATTGCATCCAAACAGAGGGTTGTTTTGAAGGGTTAAATTCTTTTATAAATCGAATAAACATTCTTGTTGAATGCGTATTGAAATTTATAAACAAAAACAATACATATCCTAATGACCGAAATACTTTTGGAATTCGAAATAACGCTCTTAAAATGGGGTTTTTTAATATTTCTTCAGCCGTTGCCCATGTATCAGGATCTTTTTCAGTATGCTGTGTGTGAACATGGTGGGTGCTATTATGCCATTTCCGCCATAATAAAGGCCCTGTTGTAAATGGCCAAAAGCAGATCGCCCCTACAATATTGCGAAGTTTAGGATTTTTAACAACGGTCCCATGGAGTACTTCATGTCCTAAAAACCCATTACCAGCAAAACTTAACCCAATGACAACGGAAAGAAGAAAATTGATCCATATATTTAGCTCAAATAAACTTATCGAGACAATGCTACTAATAATAATGAGTAAATAAGCTAGTCCGCCAAGCAGCCTTGCTGGAGCAGGTTTAAAGGCCTTTTCTGGAAGATGAGGAGAAATCTTTGCGGCATACCATCCAAATGTTTGGAACTCTTTCATGTGTTACCCCTTTCGATAAAGAAAAAAATTTTAATAGTTAGATCTGGTTAAAAATGGTTTCTATTATATTTACTGTGTTTATAACGTAATGTTGAAACAACTATTTAATAGTACCATATCTGATTCCAACATCAAACACTTTTATTACCAGATACTAATAAAAGCTCCTAATAGTTAGTTGTAAAAACCTATGTACGTTCTCTTTTATCTTTCCCAATTCCGTGCATTCCTACAATTTCATTTTTGACTAAAAAAGGGAAGTTTGTAGTGTTAATATAAGATAATTTTCCATAACTCAATTCATTTTATGCACACAAAAAGGCTGACTCAAAATGGAAAAATCCATTCGGAGTCAGCCTTATTGTTAATAGTTATGGTAGAACAACAACCGTTCGTCCGCGTGCTTCACCTTTAAGAATTGAGGATAACGTTTCAGGCAAATCGGACAAAGTAACTTCTTTTTTGATTGTTTCCAGTAAGCCATCTGGTTTCATGTCGGTTGCCATACGATTCCAAACCTTCAATCTAGTTTCCATTGGACAATTGACTGAGTCAATTCCTAATAGATTGACTCCACGAAGGATGAATGGGAAAACCGTTGTTGGAAGATCAGCTCCTCCTGTCAGGCCACTAACCGCTACAGAGCCACCGTATTGGACTTTACTTAGAATGGAGGCTAACGATTTTCCTCCAACGGGATCGACAGCTCCGGCCCATAATTGTTGATCAAGCGGCTTTATTTTCTCGCCTATTAGTTCTTCTCTTGAAAGAATTTCCTTAACACCTAGCTTCTTTAAAAAATCGTGCTCCGATTGTTTTCCTGTACTCGCTACAACATGGTAGCCTCTTTTAGCAAGGATGGCGGCGGCGATGCTCCCAACTCCTCCAGTGGCACCTGTAACGAGAACTTTACCTTTATCGGGAGTTAATCCACTATTTTCTAAGCGGTCAACAGAGAGTGCAGCTGTAAAGCCCGCAGTACCATATACCATTGCTTCTTTTAGTGAAAGTCCTTTAGGTAAAGGGACAATCCAATCAGCTGGGATTTGCGCATATTCACTAAAACCGCCATAATGGGAAACGCCAATTTCATAGCTGGTGGCTATGATCTCATCTCCCTCAGTAAAACGGGGATCCGTTGAACTTACGACGATTCCAGCTAAATCAATTCCGGGAACAAAGGGATATGATCGGACGATTTTTCCGTTTGGAATACTTGCTAACCCATCCTTATAGTTAACGCTTGAATAATGAACTTTAACTATGACATCTCCATCAGGAAGGTCATCCATTGAAATCGTTCTTGTTTCAGCTGAAAAATGATCATTTATCTTGTCTACTACGAAAGCTTTGAACAATTTCTCCATAGTATAAATTCTCCTCTCCTAGTGTAGCTTACGACGGGAAATTCTCAACCCTAAGGTAAATCATAGCAAAAACGGAACAGAATATAAAAGGATAAAACTTATACTAAGGAGTACAAAACAGAAAAAATTATCTCTTTTTGTTTAGCTATTCTCATCAAAAAAGGGTTTATTCACGTAATGGTACATCCATCCCATAAAAATGGCTCCCCCGATTAAGTTCCCAATCGTTACAGGGATAAGATTATGAATAGTTCCATACATCGAAATCGTTCCGGGATGGTTCAACACTAATGCAATCGCAAAGGTGCACATGTTAGCGATACTATGTTCATAGCCTGAGATAAAAAAGCAAAATACAAACAGGACCATTGCAAACATTTTGGCGCCATCCCCTTTGAGGGTCATCGGAATGAAGAAGGCCAGACAAACGAGCCAATTACATAGGATTGCTCGAAAGAATAGTTGCACACCTGGAGCGTGCATTTTTTTCTCTACCACACTAAGAAGAAAACCATTTACATTTGCATCATTGAACAGCCCTGTTGTATAGATGGCGATCGCAAACAGGACGGCGCCTAGGATATTTCCGATATAGCTGGAAACCCAAATTTTTATGACCTCAATCCAGTTTATTTTTTTACGAAGCGCAGCGAAAGTAAAGTAGAAGGTGTTTCCCGTAAACAAATCACCGCCTCCATAAGAAATTAAAATGATGGCGGCACCGAATGTTAATGCAGCCATTGGGTAGGTGAGGGGAGAATGTTCAAGGTAAAAATAATTTCCTGTTTTGAATGCAACGATAACACCAAAACCAATAAACATACTGGCAAGCATAGATCTTGATATAAAGCGAAGCTTGCTTTGACGATAAATTTTTTGTTTTTTGAGCGCCAGCTTCTCAATTTCCAGGAGTGTTTCGACTTCCATTTAGCTTCCACCTATCATGATTATTTTTCTATTCCTTGCATTCTAATGTTTACTATCTGGTGGGTTGGTATTCATCCTTTGGCGACGAAGGTAAGTAGGTGGTAAAAAGAAAAAGGACTTAGCCATGATAAGCTAAGTCCTTTAAAAAATTACAATTTAAATGAGCTTTTTAGAGAAACGATTAAGTTAAACACTGACTTTTCTTTAGTGGAATGTTTTGGATCCACATTGAAATAGCCGTGACGGAAAAATTGGAATTTATCGTGAGCCTGTACATCAGCCATATTCGGTTCAATAAAGCCTTGGATCACCTGCAGGGAATTCGGATTAACATAATCAAGGAATGTTTTTTCCTCTGAATCTTCTAATTCCGTCCCTTCGGTGTCGGCATCTAAAATAAGTGGCTCGTAAAGACGGAATTCCGCTGGTACGGCATGCTTGGCATCCACCCAGTGTAAAGTCCCTTTAACCTTACGGCCGGTAAAGCCTGTTCCGCTCTTTGTTTCAGGATCGTATGTGCAGCGAAGTTCAATAATGTTACCCGCCTCATCTTTAATTACTTCCTCGCATTTAATGAAGTAGGCGTGCTTTAAACGAACTTCATTACCTGGGAAAAGTCGGAAATATTTTTTTGGCGGATTCTCCATAAAATCGTCCTGCTCAATGTAAATTTCTCTTGAGAAAGGAATTTGACGAATTCCCATCTCCGGAACTTCAGGATTGATTTCTGCGTCTAACCATTCCACTTGATCTTCAGGATAATTCGTGATGACAACTTTAAGTGGTCGTAGAATTCCCATTGTTCTTGGCGCTTTTAATTTTAAATCCTCGCGGACAAAATGTTCGAGCATAGCGGCATCCGCTGTTCCGGATCCTTTAGAAACCCCTGTTTCTTTAACAAATTCTCGGATCGCTTCAGGTGTATACCCTTTTCTTCTTAAACCAGATAGAGTCGGCATTCGTGGGTCATCCCAACCATCGACGAATCCTTCATCAACTAATTGTTTGAGTTTTCGTTTACTCATTACCGTATTAGTGATGTTTAAACGTCCAAACTCAGTTTGTTCCGGTTTATTTTCCGTTTCACATTCTTGAATAACCCAATTATAAAGTGGGCGATGATCTTCAAATTCTGTTGTACATAAAGAGTGTGTTACACCCTCGATGGCATCACCAAGTGGGTGGGCAAAATCATACATTGGGTAGATACACCATTTATCCCCAGTATTATGATGCGTTGCATGTGAAATTCGGTAAATGACTGGATCCCGTAAGTTCAAATTAGGGGAGGACATGTCGATTTTCGCACGAAGCACCTTCGCGCCATTATCGAATTCACCTTTGCGCATGCGCTCAAACAGATCAAGATTTTCCTCTACTGTACGGTTGCGATAAGGACTTTCTTTCCCGGGTTCGGTAAGTGTTCCCCGGTATTCTCGCATTTCTTCAGCTGAAAGGTCATCGACGTAAGCTTTTCCTTTTTTTATTAAAAGGACAGCGCGATTATACATTTCATCAAAATAGTCGGAAGCAAAAAACATACCGTCCCATTCATAGCCAAGCCATCTAACATCTTCTTTAATGGAATCTACATATTCCTGGTCTTCTTTTAACGGGTTCGTGTCATCAAATCGCAAATTGGTTTTACCGTTAAATTCATCGGCAAGCCCAAAATTAATGACGATTGATTTGGCGTGTCCAATATGTAAGTATCCGTTTGGCTCCGGAGGAAAGCGCGTCATTACGTAATTCCGTTTTCCTGATTCTAAATCTTCTTTAATAATACTCTTAATAAAGTTTGAGGAGTTTTGTTCCAACCTTTATCAACCTTTCTATATGTACAATTACTTATCACTTATTTTATATGTATTTTCGCGATTTTTCCACTGACCTTTATAGTAATAGGAAAAGAAAATAAATACAAGCGATTGTGAAGATGTTTTCGGGGTGTAATCTATTCACTTTTTATTCACTTTAGTTTTCGTTGATTTTATCTGAAAATTCATTATAATAAAGATAATGCTAATGTTAGGAAATATAACATCGAATGTCATGTAGTCTGTCGAGGCACATTTACTTGCGTTTAAAAACCACTGTTAGGAGGGATAACGATGAAATTGACCTCTAGAGAAACTGAAAAGCTGATGATTGTTGTCGCTGCAGATTTAGCTAGAAGGCGACAGCGAAGGGGATTAAAGCTTAATTATCCTGAAGCAATTGCCATAATTACATACGAAGTTTTGGAAGGTGCTCGGGACGGGAAAACAGTGGCACAGCTTATGCAATACGGGGCATCGATTTTGAGTCGGGACGATGTAATGGAAGGGATTGCTGAGATGATCCCGGATATTCAAGTAGAAGCAACTTTTCCTGATGGTACAAAGCTAGTAACGGTTCATAATCCAATTCGCTAATATGGGAGGGGTATTCATGATACCCGGAGAGTTTTTGTTAAAAAAAGAACCGATTTTATGTAATAAAAGCAAACAAGCGGTTTTGGTGAAGGTTGTTAATAGAGGGGACCGACCTGTTCAGATTGGTTCACACTTTCATTTTTTTGAAGTAAATAAGGCGCTCGATTTTGAGCGTGAGCGAGCATTTGGGATGCATCTGAATATTCCTGCTGGTACAGCGGTTCGTTTTGAGCCTGGTGATGAAAAAGAAGTAGAACTTGTCTCATTTTCTGGGGAACGAAAGGTCTACGGGTTAAATAATAAGACGAACGGTTCAATCATAAGGGGGAAATAAAATGAGCTTCCAAATGTCACGGCAGCAATATGCGGAAATGTTTGGTCCAACGACTGGTGATGCGGTTCGCTTAGCTGACACCGACCTTTTTCTAGAAATTGAAATGGATTACACGGTTTATGGTGATGAAGTAAAATTTGGAGGCGGCAAGGTAATCCGCGATGGGATGGGGCAGCATCCATTAGCTACAGGAAATGAAGTGGCCGATCTCGTTCTCACCAATGCGATTATTGTAGACTACACAGGAATCTATAAGGCGGATATCGGAATAAAAGATGGCCTAATTGCAAGTCTTGGCAAGGCGGGGAATCCTTTATTAATGGACGGTGTGAATATTGTTGTCGGTGCAGGAACAGAAGTGATTGCAGCAGAAGGGATGATCGTGACGGCAGGGGGAATTGATGCTCATATCCACTTTATTTGCCCCCAGCAAATCGAAACGGCCCTTTCGTCAGGAGTAACAACGATGCTAGGTGGGGGAACGGGACCTGCAACTGGGACGAATGCGACAACATGTACACCAGGTGCATGGAATATTCATCGAATGCTGCAAGCAGCAGAAGCATTTCCAATGAATTTAGGTTTTTTAGGTAAAGGTAATGCATCTAGTGAAGGACCATTAGTTGAACAAATCGAAGCTGGGGCAATCGGACTTAAGCTGCATGAAGACTGGGGAACCACTGCATCGACGATTGACACAAGCTTGCGGGTGGCAGAGCAATACGATGTCCAGGTAGCCATTCATACCGATACGTTGAATGAAGGAGGATTTGTTGAGGATACATTAGCGGCAATTAACGGAAGGGTCATTCATACCTATCATACCGAAGGTGCCGGAGGTGGTCATGCGCCCGACATCATTAAAGCGGCTGGCTTTGATAACATTTTGCCGTCATCAACGAATCCGACCAGACCTTATACGATTAATACGTTAGAAGAGCATTTAGATATGCTCATGGTATGCCATCACTTAGATCCAAGTGTCCCGGAGGATATTGCATTTGCGGATTCTCGGATTCGGAAAGAAACCATCGCAGCAGAAGATATTCTACACGATTTAGGGGTTTTCAGCATGATTTCATCCGATTCACAGGCGATGGGCAGAGTAGGGGAAGTAATTTCGCGGACCTGGCAGACTGCCGATAAAATGAAAAAACAACGCGGGAAACTGAAAGAGGACGAAAAGAGCATCGGCGATAATTTTCGAATTAAACGATATATTTCAAAATACACCATTAACCCGGCCATTGTTCATGGCATCTCGCAATATGTAGGCTCGATTGAAGAGGGTAAATTTGCTGACCTAGTTATTTGGGATCCTGCCTTTTTTGGAGTGAAACCCGAGTTGATTTTAAAAGGAGGCATGATCGCATATAGTGTGATGGGCGATCCCAATGCCAGTATTCCAACGCCGCAGCCCGCAATATACCGTCCGATGTTTGCCTCTTTTGGAAAAGCAAAGGAGAAGACCTCGATGACGTTTGTTTCCAAATTGGCTTATGAAAAAGGAATTGCCGAAAAACTTGGACTTAAAAAAATCATAAAGCCGGTTATAGGGACTCGTAACATTTCCAAAAAGGATATGGCTTTTAACAGTGAAACTCCGGAAATCGAGGTGGACCCGCAAACTTATGAAGTGAAGGTTGATGGGAAATTGATCACTTGTGAGCCAGTGGACATTGTTCCGTTAGCCCAGCGATATTTTTTATTTTGAGGTGATTAAGATGATTGTTGAACAAGTAATCGGGAATGTGACCACGCTTGTAAAAAAAGCTCCTCATGTTGAAAAAATATATATGCCCAGCGAAAACTTACTTAAACGAATTCAACGTGTGATGACGGATCACGGAAAGGAAATTGGCATTCGCTTAAAAGGAAACCAATGCCTGATGGACGGGGACATATTGTATATGGATGATAAAAATATGATTGTTATTTCTGTTACACCAGATGATGTACTAACGATTATGCCGACTTCACTTCAGCAAATGGGAGAAATTGCTCATCAGTTAGGAAACCGTCATTTACCGGCACAATTCGAAGGGAATGAGATGTTGGTTCAATACGATTATTTAGTGGAGGAACTGTTGCAGAAGCTTGAAATACCGTATAAACGCGAAAAGCGCAAAGTAAAACAGGCGTTTCGTCATATTGGACACCAACATGATTAGTTCACTTTTTTCATTACTCCAGCTTTGCGATTCCAGCTTTCCTTCTGGCGCTTTTTCCCACTCCTTTGGTCTGGAGACCTATATACAGGAATTTGAAATTACCGATAAGAATTCCTTTTATTCCGTAATAACAACGTATATTGACAAGCAGTTAGTTTTTTCTGACGGATTGGCGTGCCGGCTTGCTTACGAAGCACTGGAATCTACTAGTATTTCTGAGCTATTGGAACTTGACGAATTACTATTTGTTTCTAGTTTGGCCAATGAAACGAGACAGGGAAATCGAAGAATTGGAGTCAGGATGGCTAAGCTCTGCTATGATTTGTATCCTTCCGAGAATCTTCTAACCTATTTAACTCAAATCGATAACAAGCAGGCATACGGTCATTCCGCGTTTGTATTTGCCATCGTATGTCACCATTTGCGCGTGGATAAGGAGACAACCATTGGCACTTATTTATTTGCAACGGTTTCTTCGTTAATTCAAAATGCGGTACGCGGGGTTCCGCTCGGGCAAACCGACGGTCAAAAACTAATCATAGAGTGCGAGCAGCACATTAGAAACGCTGTAGAAGTTATCAAAAGAATGAGTATAGATGACCTTGGAGCGGTAAGCCCTGGACTCGAAATCTCGCAAATGCGCCACGAACGATTGCCGGTTCGACTTTTTATGTCTTGACAGTACTTGTAATCAGGACTTGTACATTAAGGTTAGAAGGAGGGGTTCACGATGGAACCAATTAAAATCGGAGTTGGAGGCCCTGTAGGTGCCGGGAAAACGATGCTCGTCGAAAAATTAACAAGAGCGATGCAAAAAGAATACAGTATGGCGGTTGTCACGAATGATATTTACACAAAAGAGGATGCATTATTTTTAATGAAAAATGGAGTCTTACCTGAGGATCGTGTGATCGGGGTTGAAACGGGAGGCTGTCCGCATACAGCCATTCGTGAGGATGCCTCGATGAATTTTGCGGCCATTGAAGAACTAACAGAACTCCATCCGGATTTAGATATCATTTTTGTTGAAAGCGGCGGGGACAATTTAGCTGCAACCTTTAGTCCTGAACTAGTTGACTTTTCAATCTATATAATTGATGTAGCACAAGGAGAAAAGATTCCTAGGAAAGGCGGACAAGGAATGATTAAGTCAGACCTTTTTATCATTAACAAAATCGATTTAGCCCCATATGTTGGTGCCAGTTTAGAGATAATGGAACAGGATACGATTGCCGCGAGAGGACGAAAACCATTTATTTTTACCAATTTAAAAGACGGAACAGGGCTAGCAGATGTTGTTGCTTGGATTAAGAGTGAGGCTCTGTTAATTGGTTTAAAATCGTGAGTGATACGGGTGTTTTAGAGCTAACAGCAGCTAAAAAGCAGTTAAAAACAATCATTTCTGACTGCTATTATGAAGGTGGATTTAAGATTACTCGTCCGGTGTATAGTGACAGTTTATCGCCCACTATCTTTTTAATCCATGTCGGAGGTGGATTTGTAGATGGTGACACGTATCGTATGAATTTAATTCTTAGCGAAGAAGCGGAATTAACTGTAACAACCCAATCCTCTACAAAAGTATATCGAACTCCGAATCAACCAGTTCGGCAGGTAACTGAAATTACTTTAAAGAAGGGGAGTTTATTAGAATTTTTCCCTGATCCTCTTATTGCGTATGAAGGTTCTCGCTTTATTCAAGAAACGACGGTTTATAAAGAGGACGATTCCGTTTTATTTTACAGTGATATTATTACTCCCGGCTGGGCTCGGGATGGGAGATTTTTTCGCTATGATTGGATTCGATCAAAATTAAAAGTTTACCAAAATAATCGGCTCATTCTTTTTGACCATCTGTTTCTAGAACAAGACGGCGATGCGATGGGGCTGTTGAAGATGGATGGCTATTCCCATATCGGTTCTCTGTTTCTTTTGCATCCCAATATTGGGAAGGATTTTATTGATAGGCTGCTAGAATTCCTTAATGATGGTTGGCATGAGCTGAGGTTTGGGATATCGCTGTTGCCGATTAAAGGGTGTATCGTGAGGATTCTCGGGAGGAGTACGGGTGAAATTGAAAAAATGATTCATGCAGCTCACTCCTTTGCGCGGAAGGAATTGCTTAATAAGGAGCCAGTTGTGTGGCGGAAATATTAAGATGGAAAAACGAGCTGAGTGCTCGTTTTTTGTTTGTGGGAATGGGGAGAGTTGGTGTGGAGTAGAGTGGAGTGGTCATGTGATCAGGCAGCAAACGCCTGAAAAAAGCTCCCAGTGTGGGAACGATCAGAGCGTGAATGTGCCAAAAATGCCACAGTAGGAACGATCAGCGCGTGAATGTGCCCGTGGAAGTCTAAAAAAAGCCCCAGCGGGAACGATCAGCGCGTGAATGTGCCCGTGGAAGTCTAAAAAACGCCACGGAGGGAACAATCAGGTCGTGAATGTGCCCGCAAACGCCTGAAAAGAGCCGTAGAGGGAACGATCAGAGTGCGAATGTGCCCGCCAACGTCAAAAAAGAGCCGCAGAGGGAACAATCAGCGCGTGAATGTGCCCGCCAACGTCAAAAAAGAACCAAAGAGGGAACAATCAGAGCATGAATGTGCCCGCCAACGTCAAAAAAATGCCCCAGAGGGAACAATCAGCGCGTGAATGTGCCCGCCAACGTCAAAAAAGAACCAAAGAGGGAACAATCAGAGCATGAATGTGCCCGCCAACGTCAAAAAAATGCCCCAGAGGGAACAATCAGCGCGTGAATGTGCCCGCCAACGTCAAAAAAATGCCCCAGAGGGAACAATCAGCGCGTGAATGTGCCCGCAAACGTCAAAAAAGAGCCGCAGAGGGAACAATCAGCGCGTGAATGTGCCCGCCAACGTCAAAAAAACGCCCCAGAGGGAACAATCAGGTCGTGAATGTGCCCGCCAACGTCAAAAAAACGCCCCAGAGGGAACAATCAGGTCGTGAATGTGCCGCCAACGCCTGAAAAGAGCCACGGAGGGAACACTCAGAGATGAACGTGCCCGCCAACGCCTGAAAAGAGCCGCAGAGGGAACAATCAGAGCATGAACGTGCCCGCAAACGCCTGAAAAAAGCCAAAGTGGGAACGATCAGAGAATAATCGCAACAACGAACATTCGATAAAATCCAAGGCACTAACAAGAAATGATCATGTGCCCCTGCCCTCAACAAAAAACAATAATAAAATAAAGCCAACCAAAAAAGTAACAAATTTGAAAGTCGCCAAAGAATCCATTATGATAGAAAATGAGTAACTATATTCAGAAATTTCTGACACAAACGGAGGCGTTTTTATGGGAAAAGCAATTCCGGAAAGCTGGTGGAGCCAGTTATCCTTGCCAGTCATATCGGCACCAATGTTCTTAGTTTCTGGCCCTGAACTTGTGAAGGAGTGCTGTTTAAACGGAGTAATTGGCTCGTTTCCTGCTCCAAATGCCAGGCCAATACATGTTTTGGATCAGTGGATGAACCAATTAAATACGGAATTAGCGAATGCTAAAGAAAAGAATCCAACTATGAGGGTAGCTCCATGGGCGATGAATATGGTGGTCCATAGCTCTTATAGCCGGCTTGATGAGGAACTGGAGCTCGTTCGCAAGCATCAGCCTCAGTTGGTGATCACCTCATTAGGAAGTCCGAAACAAGTAGTAGAAATTGTTCATGGCTATGGAGGTCTTGTTTTTTCAGATGTCAGCAATGTGAAATTTGCTAAAAAAGCTGCAGAAGCTGGAGTGGATGGCTTAATTTTAGTCGCGAGTGGAGCTGGTGGACATGCAGGGGATATAAACGGTATTGCTTTTGTTGAAATAGTTCGGGGATTCTGGGATGGAATCATTGTGTTAGCTGGAGGAATCTCAACCGGGGCAGGGATTTTAGCTGCCCAAGCAGCTGGGGCGGATCTGGCTTATATGGGGACTCGGTTCATCGTAGCCGAAGAAAGCATGGCAAGTGAAGAATATCGCCAAATGTTGGTAGGAGCAACTTTTGATGATATCATTTTAACTGATGCTTTTTCAGGGGTAAAAGCGAACATGCTTATTCCAAGTATTGTGAAGGCAGGATTAGATCCGAAGGCATTAACAAAAAAGGAAAATATAGACTTTAACCATATGCAAACAGAAAATAACGTAAAAGCTTGGCGCGATATTTGGTCTGCTGGTCATGGGGTTGGTTCAATTGAAAAAATTGGACCAGTTCGTGACATTATTAAAGGATTGGAAAATGAATACCGAGTTGCAGTTAACAGATTGAGCGAGAAGGCAAATAAGACAAGGATAAGGGAATAAACATTTCTAAAAAGGGCTTGTTTTTAGCAAGATTCCGGGGCGGAACCATAAATATGGTTCTGCCTTTTTAAATTGGTAGGACTTTTCTGCTGGTATTTTTATAGAAAACAATGTATTCTAAAGGAAAACACCAACGGAATTTTGTTGACGAGAAGCGAGGTGAAAATATTATGGTCATTAACACCGATGTTGTTATTGTTGGGGCTGGGCCTGGCGGGGCTTTATTAGGCTATTTATTAGCTAAGCAAAATGTTAATACAGTGGTTTTAGAACGGAATTCAAAAATCGATAAGGAATTTAGGGGAGAGCATCTTAATGAACAGGGTGAAACGGTATTAAAAAAACACAACTTGTTTCAACTGATTCAGGAATATGGGCTTCTTCCGATGGAATGGATTGAGTACTGGAATCAAGGCAAACCTTTCAAAACCATTATTCCAAGCTCCGGGCAGGAGCATCTTGGGATCCATGTTCCGCAAAATCACTTGCTTAAAGTACTAACCGATGAAGCGAAGCAGTTTGCAAACTATCAGCTTCTCATGAACACTGCAGTCAATGGATTAATTCAAGATGATGCTGGGAAGTATGTTGGAGTAAAAGCTATGTGCAATGGGGAAGAAGTCATTATCCACTCCTCTTATGTCATAGCAGCAGATGGACGTTTTTCAACCGTCAGAAAGTTAGCCAATGTAACAGCTCATTCTAGAAAACATGGATATGATCTTCTCTGGGCGAAAATTTCTACGCCAAAAGGGTGGGATCCGACCATTCGCTTTGCTATTGTTGACGGAAAGCAGCTTGCCTTGTTTACTCAAGCAGGAGGGTTTATTCAAATTGGTTGGAATATAAATGAAGGTTCTTACCCGGAAATCCGAAAACAATCGTTTAAACCGTTTATCCAGCAATTGATCAATGCTTTTCCAGCCTTAGCTGCTCAGGTTCAACAGAGTATTCGGTCTTGGGATGATTTCGTTCCATTATCCGTATTCAGCAGTCGTTTAGAGAAATGGGTGAAGAATGATTCGTTAATTTTTATCGGAGATTCTGCTCACACCATGACGCCAACTGGGGCTTTTGGAATAAATAGCTCATTAAAGGATGCGGATGAATTGGCGGAAGCGTTACTAACCATAATGGATTTAAAAACGAATCCTTCTGCCTATTTAAAGTCTTTCGAGAAAAATAGATTACAGGAAATGACACTGTTGCAGGAACAACAGCTTAAAATGGAAGCAGGGTTTAAAGAGAATTTCATTGTAATGAGCTAACGAGTAATTAAAATGAGTATGAATGATTTCAACGAAAAATGGCATGATATGGATAAAATGAAAGCCTTTTTCGATTCTATCTATTATAGAGGTGATCGTCGTGATTGACCCAAAAGTTGTGTCTACTCTAAGAGAAAAAATTACTGTCATAAGAAATAATGGAAAATCTATTTTTCTGGTTGGACCGATTCAATTACCAGTTAATTTAGACGGGGAAACGAAACTTTTTCAGTGGTATTGCTGGTTGAAATGTGAAAATATGGCCGGACATTTTTGTAAAGATGGTTCCTACGATACAGAAAAAATTATTGAGACTCTTTCATCTTCTAATCTTGCTGAAATGCAACAATCAAGCGTCCTAGTTTATGGGGATTTTGTTAATGCAGAGGATGCGTTAATCAGAATGCATAGCATTTGTCATACAGGAGATATTTTTGGAAGTAAGCGCTGCGATTGCGGTTTCCAACTGAAGCAGGCAATGAAAATGATTTCCCAGCACGGAGCAGGTGCACTTTTTTATCTTGCCAATCATGAAGGAAGAGGAATTGGTTTATTTAGTAAAGCAATGGCCTATATTCTTCAAGAACAAGGACTTGATACAGTGGAAGCCAATCTTCAGCTTGGATTTGTGGACGATGCCCGTAACTATGATGACGCGATTCAAGTATTAAAAACACTTCGCTCAAAGCCAGTTACATTAATCACCAACAATCCTAGGAAACTTGACGCCTTGCAAAAATTAGATGCCAATGTTACGGAGAGAGTAGCATTATGGGGCGATATTTCAGAGTACAATCAAAAATATTTGGAAACGAAAATTGAGCGTTCCGGTCATTTTGATGATTTAATCCTCGATGATCAACATTGATTTAGTAATCGAGGGTGAGATGACACTTAAATTTTTTGCTCACTGCTAGTCCAATTCCTTTTCAGAAAGGAGTTCACAAAAGACGATCAGCCGTTGTTTATCCGAGTGTTCAGGATGGCAGGTTATCAGTGTGATCATTGATTTCCCTTTAATGGGATTAAGCACTTCAATATCGGAGGGAGCAACAATTTTTTTGTCAAAAACTTTATAGGTAAAAACTTTGTTTTGCGTAGAAATAATCACTTTGTTGCCTAAATTTAATTCATTTAGACGATTGAAAAACTCTCCATATGTATAAGAACGATGGCCTGCAATGGCAAAGTTTTTATCTTTTTTTGCTAATTCATTAATAGAACTGCTTGATGGAAGATGACCAACGGCATAGCGAATATTTTCAGGAGAAGCCCCTTCAACTATTGGAGTCATTAATTTAATTTTAGGGATTTGAAGAATACCTATCGCATCACCTTCATTTTGTTCAACTTGTTGAGGATTCTCTTTTGTGGAGACTTCTGTAAAACTTAATGAAGTATATTCTTCGATAAGCTTTTTCTGTTCAAAATAGGTTTTTCCTTTTGCGTAGACGATAAACAATAATAGCGAAACACCAATAAGGAAGAACAAATTTCCTAGTTTTTTCATGAATCCTGTAACTCCTTTAAAAAAAGGAGGGTAATCACCCTCCCAAGAATATTTATATTACTTAAAAAACGGTAAGCAAAAGCTTTTTACACTGTTTGAAACTTTATTCTTCTTAAAACAGAGCCTAAAACCATCAATAATGCTGAAACGAGTAATAGAATGGAAGAATTCATAGCGGAACCTGTTTTAGGTAATGAATTCCCATCAATTGTTGAATTACTTGTGTTTACTGCAGTATTTACAGTTTTGGTGTTGTTATCGTTATTTTTTGTATTATCATTAGCTGGGTTTTTGTCATCATGTTGATTGTCATCACTAGGTTGGTTGTTGTCTCCAGATGGGTTGTCATTTCCGGATTGGTTGTCATTTCCGGATTGGTTGTTATCTCCAGGTTGGTTGTCATTCCCAGATTGATTGTCATCATCAGGTTGATTATCATTACCAGACTGATCGTCGTCCCCAGGTTGGGAAGGATCTTCTTGTTTTGAAGTATAGTCCTCGTATTCTAAAACACCTGTGTGAAGATCACCAACAATTACAGTATTGTCTGTGTCAATAATGACGACCCCTCCATGTTCCCAAATATACTCATCGGTTTCTACTTTTTCAGATTCAACAACACCTGCATGGACATCACCTAGAACCGGATTGCTTACATCTGCGTCAATTAAAGCACTATGGGAATATTCATAGTCCTCGGTTTTAATGTGAGTATTCTCAAGGACATCTGCATGAGCATCGCCAATAACAGGATTACTCACAGCCGCCTCAACTAATGCAGTGTGTGAATATTCACTATCATCCGTTTGAAGGTTTGTCTCTTCGCCAACCCCAACATGAGCATCTCCGACGATTGAATCTTGGACATCGGCAACTACTAATGCTTTATGTGAATAATCATAATCATTTGTTTCAGCTGTTGTTGATTCAAGCACACCTGCATGAGTGTCACCGAGTATAGCTGAATCATTTATGTCAGCTTGAATAATGCCCTCAGAAACAAATGATCCGTCTTCAGTTTCAACCTTTTTCGTGCTGATTGCATCAATTTCCACATCACCAGTTAAAGGCGTTAAAAGACTTCCGCCTAATTTAATGTTCACAAGTGAGCTTTTCGATTCACTTACGACACTTTCATCTACTAAGCTTTGATCACTTGTATTAGCGGGAGGTGCTGTTGGAATAGTAGGCACTTCTGGCAGACTAGGCACTTCTGGCAGACTAGTAACCGTATTGGTTAGTTCAGTTACGACATTTTGTGGCGCTACTTGTTGAACTAAGGAATCTGCTCCGGCTAATGCTTTAGTAGCATCTAGCTCTTCTGCACCAGCGTGACCTCCGAAAAGGGATAACCCGATAGCCATTGAACCTGCAACAATAATACTTTTTAACGATTTAACAACAAAATTTTTATTCATTTTAATCTCCTTCTTCTTAATTGTATTTTTTATGATAAGAAGAAGGAGTTTTTCGGTGGTTCTGCTGGTGGACCTGTTGTCCATTGATTTGTGATTTCTCTTAGTTTGCAGTGAAGTTGATTGGTCATTGTCACTTCGTTTAAGCAACCTAGATTAAGGTAGGCTGCTACCCCTGAGCCTCCGCCCAAATTAAAAGCTCCGCCACTACCACTGCCACTACCACTACCACTATTAGAAGGAGTTGGACTTGAGACAAATGGCGCTGATAATGCTAAGCTTAACGAATGGTTCGCGTTTTCGTTTAGATTATTTATGATCGTTATTAATTCTGATGAATCATTTTCTGAGCGATTACTTAACAAATTTTTAAAGAAGGGAAATGATATCGTATCCGTATCGTCAGCGTCAGTCCCTAATGTTACATTAAGTATTCCATCGCCAGAATTTACATTAGACTTTGTAATGATGGCGTTTTCACCATTTACTGGAAGCCCTGTTCCAGATCCATCTAATTTAGGTTCATTTCCTTCAGGCTTCTTTTCTGGAAATGTTATATCCGTAGGATCAGAGTTGTCAGAAGGATTTGTTATGGTTGGTTTAGTCGTAATGGATTCAGATCCGCCAATTTTTATTGTCGTATCGACAAGTGGCGAATCATTTAATTCAACATTAACTAAACTGCCATCTTTCTTGGTGGTATTTCCATTAACAGTCTCATTGACTTCAACTATTCCAATGTGTGTATCACCTAATAGATTATTCATCTCAATCGTTGCTAAACTTCCTGAGGAAACTTGTCCGTCGGTTTGAGTTTCTTCTTTTCCCGATAGGACTCCAACATTAACGTTTCCTAACAGGGCTGAATCACTAATCCCGATTTCGAGTAATCCACCTTGCGTTGAGACGCTTTCTCCAGTATCGGACAAAGTGGTTTTCTCCGAGAGTAAGTTCACACTAACATTGCCAAGACCACTCACGCCTACGCTGGTGCTAAGTAGTCCCTGACTCCCACCAATTTGTGCGTGAATGATAGAAGGAGCTACAATCGTGAAACAAATAGTAAACAAGAATATAAGTCCGTTTCTAATTCCTTTCACCCCCTTCCTTTCCGTTGGAATCTATTACCAATATAAATTTTGACAAATTTTGCGGATGAAATCAACAGTAAACGAAAACTTCTAAATATTTGGTTAAAAGGACCTAGTAAGCCTTTCAGCTTAAAAATATCTCTGAATTCCAAAACATCAGTTTTTTAGACGATACATACGAAAAAAAATAATGTTAAAATAGAAAAGTCACTCAGGACTTAAGAAGAAACGGGGGAGAAAAGATGATGAAAAACAATCAAGATATTATGCTCATCGCTTTAGATATGGACGGGACATTGCTTAATGATCAAGGTGAAGTATCGTTAGCCAATCGAGAAATGATAAAGAGAGCACAAGACAATGGCATTCATGTCATTTGCAGCACGGGCAGATCTTTAATTACCTCCCGTGAATACGTTAAGTCTTTAGGTCTTTCGTCCTATCATATAACTGTAAATGGCAGTGAAATTTGGGATGAAAGAGGAGAACTAGTTCAACGAATTGTTATTCCAACAGCACAAATTCAATGGATGCTACATATAGCGAAAGAATACGAGGTTAAATTTTGGGCAACAGCGACCGACCATGTTTGGCGCAGAGAAATGCCAGAGGATATTAGTCAGCATGTTTGGTTAAAATTTGGCTACGAAATAGAAAATGATGAAATTCGGAACAAGGTATATGAGAAGCTACAAACTCGTAAACAGTTGCTGGAGTTCAGTAATTCTAGTCCGATCAATATTGAAATTAATTCATACGGTGTCAATAAAGCAAAAGGAATTGAGGTTGTATGCGACCGCCTTGGCATTAACATGTCTCAGGTGATGGCAGTAGGAGATAGCTTGAATGACCTACCCATGATTCAGGCAGCAGGAATTGGAGTGGCAATGGGGAATGCTCAGGTAATCGTTAAACATCATGCAGACTGGGTGACAGACTCAAATAATCAGGACGGGGTAGCAAAAGCAATTCAAAAGTGGGTTTTTTAAAATAGAAGGGGAACAAATCAGAAAAGCTATTTTTCAGATTTGTTCCCCTTTATCTATCATTTCTTTTTCGGAACGATTTTTACATATTTATAGCCTGGCTTGAGCTTGAATTTCTCAGTCCCTGATTTAGTTTTAACTTGAAAAAGGGTGAATTTTCCTGGTTGATGATCAAGAACATCGATTTTAATGATATCACGGTCAGCAAATCGTTTTTCAATTTTTCTTATTTGTTTTTCTCGTTTCTCACCAAATAAGAAGTCATAAAGCAAGATAAGCACATATAAAAGGGGAATGCCGATCAACAAAGTATAAAGGATAGATGTAAGCATGGCTGTAATAGAACATCCTTTCTATAAAAATAGATAATCTAAATTATAACCTTATTGCAGGTAGAAAACCATTTTGTTAAAAATTATTTATTCACCCGACTAGAATCATTGTTTTTGGATCAAAAAAAGGCGGTCACCACGAGGTGAACCGCCAAAGTCCGGTTACATATAATGACCGAAGGACATGACCCAAATCGAACCCGCCACTGTTACAAAGGCAATAAAGAATGCATAAGCAATGTTAATTATATTAGCTTTTCCATCTTCGCCCTCATTCATATGCATGAACATATACAATTGAAGTACAGCCTGGATCACAGCAAGCGTTCCAATACTCCAAATAATCGTTCTAAATGGTAAGGTTGTTTCAAAAGCCAGAAAGACAGCTGCAAATGTTAACAATAATGATGTTAAAAAGCCCGCCACATGACTAATAGGAAATCCTTTTGATTTGTTCTCCATATTAAGCCACCATCCTTGCTAAATAAACGAATGTAAAAATGAAGATCCAAACGACATCTAGGAAGTGCCAATACAAACCAATGATAAAGACTTTACGAGCCGTAACAGGAGTTAATCCGCGGCGAAGGAGTTGGATGATAATTAACAGAGCCCACCCAATCCCTAAGCTTACGTGTGCCCCGTGGGTACCTAGTAAGACGAAAAAGCTGGAAAGGAAGGCACTTGTTTGCATGGTGGCACCTTCACCAACGTAATGAACAAATTCGGATATTTCCATAAAGATAAAGCCTGCGCCAAGAAGTAAGGTAATGATTAACCAAGTTAATAATCCCTTAAGGTTGTATCGGCGCATTTCATAGATTGCTAGACCACAAGTAAAGCTGCTCGTTAACAAAAGAAGCGTTTCGATCAATACGTCCTTCAGGATAAAAATATCCTGAGGAGTAGGGCCGCCTGCATATCGTTCTCCTAATACTCCGTATACAGCGAATAAGGTTGAGAACAAGACGATTTCTGCCCCTAAGAAAATCCAAAAACCAAATATATTTAGTCTGCTTTGCTCAGTTTGATATTCTAATGGCAACGAAGCATTGACTTTAGCTGACATGATTCTTCACCTCTTCATCTACCTTTTTCCAAGCCCGTTCCGTTTTAATAATCTCGTCAACAGGAACGTGGTAACCATCGTTATAATCAAAGGAACGCGCGATTAGCACTGCAATAATTCCGATTGAGGCAATCGCTGCGGCAATCGTCCATTCAAATACGAGGAAGAAACCAGCAATTCCAAAGATGACGGCCATAATGAAAGGGAGACCAGAATTACTAGGCATATGAATTTCTTCAAATTTCTTTTCATCTATTTGTAAGTCTTTATTATTTTTCTTCATATACCAAAATGCATCAAGTGAGTTCACTTCAGGTGCAACAGCAAAATTGTAATGTTGAACGGGTGATGCGGTTGCCCATTCGAGTGTACGTCCGTCCCATGGATCGGAAGAAATGTTACGATCAGCGTAGCGAGCACTCCAATAAATGTTATAGCACATTGCCGCAAATCCGGCTGCCAGGATTAGTGAACCAATTGCCGATAATAAGAATAATGGTGCAAAACCTGATTCGGCTGAGAAAGTATAAGCGCGTCTTACAGCTCCATCGAGTCCTAAGAAGAACATTGGCATAAATGTCACATTAAAGCCGATTACAAATAACCAGAAATGCCACTTTCCGATTTTTTCATTCAGCATAAATCCAAACATCTTTGGCCACCAATAATACAGTCCTGCAAATACTGCAAATACAACTCCAGGAATCAATACGTAGTGGAAATGGGCCACTAGGAAAAGGGTATTATGGTATTGATAATCCGCAGCCCCCATCGCTAGCATAACACCGGTTACACCACCAATAATGAAGCAAGGTACAAAAGCAAGTGCCCAAAGCATAGCTGTTGTAAACTTAATGCGTCCTTTTCTCATTGTAAACAACCAGTTAAACATTTTAACCCCAGTTGGTACGGCGATCATCATGGTCGTAATCGAGAAAACGGAGTTTACAGCAGGCCCGGCTCCCATTGTATAGAAATGGTGAACCCAAACGAGCATACTTAAAAAGGCAATACCGACAATCGATGCCACCATCGATTTATAACCATATAATGTTTTTCGTGAAAAAGTAGAGATGACCTCTGAAAACATCCCGAAAGCAGGAAGTACCACAATATACACTTCTGGGTGGCCCCATAACCAAAACAGGTTGGCCCAAAGCATGTCTAGCCCGCCGCCTGAAAGGGTAAAGAAATGGGTTCCAAAGATACGGTCAAATGTCATTAATGCAAGTGCGACTGTGAAAATTGGGAACGAAGCAACGATAATAATGGATGCAATAAATGATGTCCATGTGAACATTGGCATTCTCATTAACGTCATACCCTTTGTTCGCATCTTTAAAATTGTGACAATGAAGTTAATTCCTGTCATTAATGTTCCGATCCCTGCAATTTGTAAGGCAACGGCATAATAGTTATTTCCAATCCCAGGAGTAAACTCTTTCCCGGCAAGTGGGAAGTACGAGGTCCAGCCAGCATCAGGTGAACCACCGACTACGAAAGATATATTAAAGAGCATGGCACCAACGAAAAATAACCAGAAGCTAAGTGCATTTAATTGTGGGAACGCAACGTCTCTCGCTCCGATTTGTAAAGGAATAATAACGTTCATTAGTCCAATTAACAGCGGCATAGCCATAAATAAAATCATGATGACCCCATGGGTAGTAAAAATCTCATTGTAATGTTGGGCATCTAAAAATTCCATTTCAGGTCTTGAAGTTTGGACCTTCATTAACAGCCCGTCAATCCCGCCGCGAAAGAACATCAATACTCCGGCAAGGATGTACATGATCCCGATTTTTTTATGATCTACAGTGGTGATCCATTCTGTCCATAACCAGCGCCACTTCTTAAAATATGTGATTCCAGCAACAATTCCGATCATTGATAGTAAAATCGCAATCTGAGATCCTATAATAAGAGGATCTCCAGTCATCATGAAAAACTCTTTCCAATTAATGTCCATGCTGTTCACCTCCATCATTATCGTTCATGTTATTTTGAGTTTCAGCATTCGTATTTTCTTCTTTGAATATTTCCCCTTGATATCCATGGGTCTTATAAAGCTCAGGGTTGGTAATAGTTTTTGAGTCCATTTCAGAATGGTCAATCCATTCCAAGTGTGTATTTGAATAAGTAAGTCGGCCTAAGTGAGTTGGTTTTAGCAGCTCTTCGTATTTCTTTTCAGACAGCTTTGGAGCAGTCTTTTTTACATCCTTTACCCATTGTTCAAAATCGATTTGGGTTTGCGCTAAAACTTCAAATTCCATATCGGCATAGCCACGACCGTTAAAGTTCGTATTTCTTCCTAAATAGGAACCAGGGTGGTCTGCTACCACATATAATTGAGTTTGCATTTTATTCATCGTGTATTTTTGACCAGCTAATGCAGGTACCCAAAATGATTGCATTGTACTTGCTGATGTTAATTTAAAGAGGACTGGACGATCTTCAGGAATGTTGACATAATTGATGGTTTCAATTCCTTGTTCCGGGTAACTAAAGATCCATTTCCAGTCTGCAGATGTTACATGGATCGTAAGCGGTTCTTTCTTTTCATATCCCTCTGGAACTTTCTCAAGTGCGTATAGTGTTTTAACCGTTGGAATCGTTAATGCGATCACGATTAAAATGGGAATGGCAGTCCAAATGACTTCAAGTACCATACTGCCGTGTTCTTCTGGTGGCTCGTAATCTTTGTTTTCGCGTCTTTCACGATATTTCCACACTATGTAGCCAAATAAACCAAATACAACAACTACTACAAGTAGCATGAAAATAAGGGACCAGTTAATCAAATCTAAAATACTGCGAGCAACAGGACCCTGTGGATCAAAAACAACTAAGCTTGGTTCACAGCCGCTTAAAAGTACAATAGTAAGTGCGGCCAACAGGGAGAGCAAAAAGGTTTTTTTAGGATTCATTTTTTTTACTCCTTTTAAGTTTTTAATAAAGATGGGAAAAAGACATAAATGTAAAATAATTCACAATCTTAAATCAATAATTATAATAATTATTAAACGATAATTATTATTTCTACTACATAAATGATGATAACATAAAAAAATCCCAAATAATGATCAAAGTTTGAATAAATTGTGACAAATGTTTGAAGGGTTAATTATCCATTACTGGACAAAATTGTTTGAGGGTGTAGCGGGTATACTACTTATTAGTGAACATAGATTGAAGTTTAAAGGAGAAAAGTGCGGTATAATAGCCTATATAGAGAGATATGGGGGGATAAAGTATGGAGAATTGGACACAATCAATTTTTACTTTTTTTAAAATCGAATGGGAGAATGTTCAAGATTATTTTTTATCTCTCATTCTTACTGCTGTTGTTTCATACTTGACGATTAGAATCATCCGTTTGTTCATCCATCAATTTTTTAAACGAACTCATTTTATCGATGAGAAAAAAGAAAATACAATTGAGAGCGTAGTTAGGAATACCGCAAACTATATTTTGTTTTTTGTTATTTTATTTGCGGCAATTAAGCCTTTTGTCGAAAATTTAAAAGAGTTTATTATGGCTGGAGGAATCATTGCAGCAGTTGTTGGTTTTGGAGCGCAGAAGGTCATCAATGATCTATTAAGCGGGATGTTTATCATATTTGAACGTACCATTCAAAAAGGAGATTTTATTAATATAAATGAAGAACTTGAGGGAGGAACAGTTGAAGAACTCGGGTTTCGGGTTGTTAAAATCCGGTTGATTAATGGAAAGCTAGTTACAATCTCTAACGGTGAGATCCGTAAACTTGTTAATGGTTCAGTTGATATGAGACGGGTTTTTGAAAGTGTCATCGTATCATTTAATGAAAATCCAGGAAAAATAAAGGCACTGCTCGAGGGCGTATGTACTGAATTAAACGAACGGCATAAGGATTTCTTATTAGTGGATAAAACGACTGGAGAATATAAAGAAAAATACCAATTATACGGACTTCACTCATTAGATGTAAGCCCAATTGGTTACAAATTTTCGATTACTGCAACAGTGAACGATATCGATTACATAACAGCTGCAAGAGAAACTAAAGAGCTATTGGCTCAAACGATGTATGATAACAGGGTCATCATGCCCGCTCAGCAAATTGTTTTGCAAAGAGAAAAAGAACGAGAAGCCACCTTACAAAAGTAAAAAGCTGCCAAATGGCAGCTTTTTTTATGAAACTTTTTCAATTTTAACATTAGCTTTTTGAGGTCTAAATTCGCCTTCCCATTTTGAAATAACCGCCGCAGCAAGAGAGTTCCCTACTACGTTAACAGATGTACGAGCCATATCAAGAAGACGGTCGATTCCAGCAATGAAAGCTAAACCTTCAACTGGGATTCCAACAGAGCCCAAAGTTGCTAATAATACAACAAATGAAACGCCTGGAACTCCAGCAATCCCTTTGGAGGTTACCATAAGGACGAGCATAAGGGTAATTTGCGAGCTAATTGGCATGTCAATCCCATACATTTGTGCAATAAAGATTGCTGCCAATGCTTGATACAAAGTCGAACCATCAAGGTTAAAGGAATATCCAGTAGGAATGACAAAAGAAGTAATTGATTTAGGACAGCCGAAGCCCTCCATTTTCTCAATTAATTTTGGGAGCACCGTTTCAGAGCTTGCAGTACTATATGAAAGAATAAGTTCATCTTTTAACATTTTGATCATGTTAAAGAATGCTATTCCATGGATTTTGGCAATTCCACCAAGTACAACTAAAACAAAGAAAAGCATAGTACCATAAACAACCAAAATAAGTTTTCCAAGTGGAATAAGTGATTCAACCCCAAATTTAGACACTGTCACTCCAATTAAAGCAAATACCCCAAATGGAGCAAATTTCATAATTTGGTTAGTCACAACGAACATAGCATCTGCAGTTCCACGGAAGAATGCTAAAACGGGTTTTCCTTTTTCTCCGATTGCTGCAACCCCAATTCCGAATAATACGGAGAAGAAGATAATGGCAAGCATGTCACCGTTCATAAGTGATTGGAAAATATTAGTAGGTACGATGTTGACAAAGGTATCCATGAAACTATGTTGAGCAACCGTTTCTGTTGTTTCAAGATAATTTGAGATATCCCCTTTTGACAAGGAACTCATATCAATTCCTTTACCAGGTTGGAAAATATTAGCCGCTAATAAACCAATGATAATGGCAATGGTTGTAACAATCTCAAAGTAGAGAAGAGTTTTTCCTCCTAATTTTCCAAGCTTTTTCATATCGCCTGTTCCTGCAACACCAACAATAAGGCTGGCAACTACAATAGGAATAACAATCATTTTAATTAGGCGTAGGAAAATTGTGCCGATTGGCTGCAAGTAGGTTTCAACAGCCGGATTTCCATAAAAAATAGCACCTACTGCAATACCCAAAGCTAAACCAACTAAAATTTGGATCGCTAAGCCAAACTTTTTCATATTATCACTTCCTTTTTAATGTTATACGAAAATATATCGTATCAAAAAAAAACACTTTTTCAAATGCAGGAATTGGAAAAAAATTTAACGAAAGATTCAGAAGATACAAGGTTTTTGTGTTATTCAGAAAGGTGTTGTTAAAAAAAGGGGAAATAATTAAAAACTATCTCTATATAATGATTTTAAGGAAAATTGTGCTATTGTTTTATCCAAATTCTTCAATAATCAGACTTATGACAATTTTGTGCAAGCGGAAAAATATTAAATGAAGTTTGATATTATTTTATTTTTTGGGGAAAAAGAGTGAAAAGAAACGAGAGTTATGGGTGATTTTGCTAAGGAATAATTAAATTAGCGAAGCACAAAAATAAAAGGTAAAAAAGACATAAAAATGACGAAAAAGTAGTTTTTCCTATGTTTACATTAAGAAAATTTTAACTTACGATAAAGATTATGTTTTTTGTTATTCGACAAATTCATCCATCAATCGACAAAACACAACTTGCAACTAGGAGGATTTAAATGGATTTGTTTAGGAAAAAATCAATTTCCTTACTTCTGTCACAATCGGAAGCAAAGGGTGCTTCGCTTAAGAAAGATCTGGGTTCTTTTGATTTAACAATGCTTGGGATTGGTGCCATTATTGGAACAGGAGTATTCGTTTTAACTGGAGTTGTTGCGGCTGAACATGCTGGTCCAGCACTTATCCTCTCCTTTATTCTTTCAGCAATGGCTTGCGTTTTCGCGGCTTTGTGTTATTCAGAATTTGCCTCAACCGTTCCTGTGTCCGGCAGTGCTTACACCTATAGCTATGCGACATTTGGGGAATTGTTTGCCTGGATTTTAGGGTGGGACTTAATTTTGGAATATGGAGTTGCTTCTTCCGCTGTTGCGGCAGGGTGGTCCGGTTATTTCCAAGGCTTATTGACCGGTTTTGGTATTCATATCCCGACAGTATTCACAAGTGCATATAATCCTGAAAAAGGGACATTGGTTGATTTACCTGCAATTTTAATTGTTTTACTAATTACTTTCTTACTAACAAAGGGTGTAAAAAAATCAGCTAAGTTTAATACAATCATGGTATTAATCAAGTTAGCAGTAATTTTGTTGTTTATCGGTGTTGGTGCATTTTATGTAAAACCTGAAAACTGGACTCCATTTATGCCGTTTGGATTTTCAGGTGTTGCTACAGGTGCAGCAACCGTTTTCTTTGCTTATATTGGTTTTGACGCAGTCTCTACTGCTGCTGAAGAAGTTCGTAATCCTCAGCGCAATATGCCGATTGGAATTATTACCTCATTAGCTGTTTGTACGATTCTTTATATAATCGTTGCTCTGGTTTTAACGGGGATTGTTCCTTATAATTTATTAGGTGTTAATAACCCGGTAGCCTTTGCCCTTCAATATATTCATCAGGATTGGGTTGCCGGCTTCATTTCCTTAGGTGCGATTACGGGTATTACGACGGTCTTATTGGTAATGGTTTATGGACAAACTCGATTGTTTTACGCAATCAGCCGGGATGGATTACTTCCTAATATCTTTTCTAGGGTAAATCAAAAAACACAGACTCCGATTGCAAACTCATGGATTACCGCAGGAATGATTTGCTTTTTCTCAGGCGTATTACCATTAAATAAATTAGCTGAATTAACAAATATAGGAACATTATTTGCTTTTATCGTTGTTTCGTTAGGTGTTTTAGTGTTAAGAAAAACACAACCAAACTTAAAGCGCGCTTTCAAAGTTCCGTTCGTTCCTGTTATTCCTATTCTTGCTGTGTTATTCTGTCTCTATTTAACGCTTCAGCTTCCAATGACAACCTGGATTGGCTTTAGTACTTGGCTAGTAATCGGTTTATTTGTTTATTTCGGATACGGACGTAAAAGAAGTAAATTAAATATCGAATCAGAAAGCGAACGAAAAATTAGTTAAATAGTAAAAGTTAATCTTCAATAGAAGAAGTAAAATATCGGACACATAACGTGTCTGATATTTTTTTTGTATAAATAATGATTAAAGTCGAAAAATTGAAACATTTCTGATAGGAAACTTCTGTTGTTAATATCTAAAATTAAGATAAACAGTAGTCAAAGAAAATTCTTTTTGCAAAACGCTCTTTAAAAAAGATATAGGGGAGGCAGTTTAGGTGCAAAAGGTTAAAACAATAGACGAAATTGCGAGTAGCTATTTCCGTGATGGAATGACCGTAATGATAGGGGGATTTCTTGGGGTTGGCACTCCAGACATCCTTGTAAAAAAATTAATTGATCATGGGACGAAAGATCTAACCCTAATCGCAAGTGATACAGCAATGCCTGACAAAGGTGTGGGACCTTTAATCGTAAACAAGCGAATCAGAAAAGCAATTGTCACCCATATCGGTACAAATCCAGAGACAGGGAAGCAGCTACTAGCGAATGAGATCAGTGTTGAGTTTGTACCTCAGGGAACGTTACTGGAAAGAATCCGTGCGGGTGGTTCAGGTCTAGGTGGTGTCCTTACTCCAACAGGGGTTTGTACATTCGTCGAGAAGGGAAAACAAAAAATTAAAATAGGTGAGAGCGAGTTTTTACTGGAGCTTCCATTAAGAGCTGATATTGCCTTAATAAAAGCATTTAGAGGAGATCGGTTTGGAAATCTTGTCTATCGAAAGTCTGCTAGAAATTTTAATCCTGTCATGTCGTTAGCAGCTGATATAGTCATTGCCGAAGTCGAAGACTTAGTTGAGGTTGGAGAAATTGATCCTGAAGATGTCGTGACCCCGGGTATTCTTGTTGATATGATCATCGATCATGGAGGTCTATATGAATGATTGAACTAACAAAGCGGGATATCATTGCTAAGCGTGTTGCAAAGGAGCTTCATGATGGCGAAGTGGTTAATCTTGGAATTGGCATCCCAACTCTAGTCACTCAATTTTTACCCGAAAATGTTCAGGTTATCCTTCAATCGGAAAATGGATTTTTGGGATTAGGACCAGTGGGTGAGAAAATTGATCCTGATTTGATCGATTCAGGTGGGAAGCCATGCAGAATTTTGTCAGGGGGTTCATTTTTTGATAGCTGCATGTCATTGGCGTTAATTCGTGGAGGACATATTGATGTTACGGTGCTGGGAGGTATGCAGGTGGACCAAGAAGGGAATCTTGCCAGTTGGATGATTCCTGGAGGAAAAGTTACTGGAATGGGCGGTGCAATGGATTTAGTAACAGGTTCAAAAAAGGTTATCATTGCGATGGAACATACAACAAAGGATGGTACTTCAAAGATCGTTAAGCAATGTACAATGCCATTGACAGGAGGCCGTGTGGTTTCCAAAATTGTCACGGAATTAGCCGTCTTTTCAGTCACGAATAATGGTTTAGTGTTAGAAGACCTTCAAGAAGGTGTAGATTTAACTGCTGTTTATAAAAATACGGATGCTGATTTTTCTGTGCCGGACTCGACTGCACAGATGTGATAGGTGGGATGTAAGATGCTAGAAAAGAAGAATTCAATTTTAGTTTCTTTTTGGTATATTAGTATATTGTTGTTTGTTGTCTATATAATCGTATTATACATAATAATGGACCCGACTTCCTCCGAATTCGTTGAAAGGAAATTAAATTTAAATGGTTTTTCTTATCATACATGGCTTTATTTCTTTTATACACATTTAGGTCTAGGAATTATTTCTTTAGCGAGCGGACCATTTCAATTTTTGGGTCAAAAAGGGAATAATCAACAAAAACATAGATATATCGGAACTGCCTACACAATAGCTGTTTTTATTAATTCATTGATCGTTCCCTTTTTAGCACTCTATGTTGATGGAGGACTTTCAGCAGGAATCGCATTTTTTATTGTTGATGCAGCTTGGTTAGTGACAACCTGGATCGGCGTTTGGCGTTTGGCTCAAAACAAGTTTAACCTGCATCGGGACTGGATGATAAGAAGCTATGCAGTTACGATGGTGTTTATGACCTATCGGATTGTAATTACCTTGATGGAAGCAATACTTGAACTTGACAATAGCATTGCTATTCCACTAGGTTTAGCTCTATCGGCTGTATTGAACCTTATGGTAGTTGAGGGTTTTATTCGCAGTAAAAGACGACAGTTGAAAAGAATGAAAAACGTAACAGCTTAATTCAAGTAAATGGAAAAAATCCGGTCCTTTGACCGGATTTTTCTTTTATCTGGGGGTGTTTTGCTTTAGCCTGACTTTATAGTAAAAGATAAATATTAAAAATTTATTAAGAGATGATTAAAGTTCGTTTAAATATTTTATTAGAAAAATATTCAATCTATCGAACCACTTTAAGAAAATGATAGTCTAATAAGTATAGGTGGTGAGAGCATAATTGGAAAAAGAACAGCTGTTTATTGAAACCGTATATGAAAATAAGGGTTATTTTTATAGAATAGCAAAACGTATTCTTCAAAACGAGACAGATGTGGAGGATGCCATTCAAGATATGATAATAAAGGGATATCGCTCCATAAAGGGTTTAAAAGAGGAACGTTACATAAAAACCTGGCTAACAAGAATACTGATTAATCAATGTAAAACGATATTGAAGAAACGGAAGAGAGTTGTTTTTTCAGGGGAATTTCAAGAACTCAGTCAGTGTGCCGATTATCAAAAAATGGAAATAGAAGAATATCTTAATCAATTAACACAGGAATTAAAGGTGATTGCTGTTTTATATTATTACGATGATTTGCCGGTTAAAGACATAGCCGAATTTGTTAACGTGCCGATCGGGACAATTAAATCGAGACTCTCTAAGGTAAGAACCGACCTTAGGAGGATGATGGAGGAGTGAAGGCATGAAAGACGAACAATTTGATGAATACATAAAGAGTAAATTACGTGAAGAACCCGTTTTAACATTTGGTGATAATATTGATGAAACAATTAATAAGGCAATGAAAAAAGCAAAAAAGGCTAAGTTTAGAGCAACCAGGATGATTGCTGCAGCAATCGTGTTCTTAGGCCTGGGAGCAACTGCAACAGTATTACTGCAAGGACAACAAGATCAACCTAAAATGTCCCAAAAAAATGAAAATATCCAAGCTAACAAGGAAAAACTATCACAACTGGCGGCAGTTGATGTTGAGAGAGAAAAGGAAAGACTTGTGAGTGAAGGGTATTTATTAGAAGCTGGGAGCGACTTGCCTGAAGTTTCTGGACCAAGTAGTTCAGCTCTAAAAGATGTTAGATATACTTCAACGTTAAAGGACTATATATACAATTCAAGAAGTACTGTAAAAGGGAAAGTCCTCGGTGTTAAGTATATTATTGGAGAACATTCTGCCTATACGAAAGCGAAATTCCTTGTTGAAGAAAGTTACTCCGGTCTATACAAGCCCGGGGACATCGTGACAGTGGTTAGAGCGGGTGCCATTATCACTCATTATGAAATGATTATCAAAGAAGAAATCGATAAAAAGTTCAATATTCCTGAAGCCGAATTAGAACAAGCAAAACAAAAAATGGTTGTTGTCGACAATTGGGGAGGTGAAATGATTTTTCCAGATGAATCTATGATTCTTTTTATTGGTGATAGAGTAGAGACAGATGACTTAAACGATGAAGCGTATTATGTTAGCGGACCAGTCGTTAAATTTAAGGGGAAGGAAATTCTCATCCCCGATTCACGAATGGAAGAAGGCTATATATTTGAAGAGTTTTTCTTCACCAAACAATTATCAGTCTTTGTGGAAAAACTTGCTTCTATTGTAAAAGAAAAAGAAAATTATTCGAAAGAAAAGGCAATCGAAGCAGCGTATAACTTTCTTTCAGAACAAGATCGTCAGCAAATAACCAATTTAGAAAATTCGAGTGTTCGCTTTTCTTCGCGAGGAATTTATTATAAAACTCCGAAAAATGTCATAGTCGTTACGTTTATGTTAAAAAATGATCAGCCACTTACAGTTATTTTAAAAGAAGAGTATCAGCTATACAAAATAACAAAATAAATCGAGAGAAGCCTCCTTTCTCTCGATTTTTTCTATTTTATAGGGAATTTAAGATGTTAAATAGTAATGAAATATTTAGTTTATTCGATCCATTTTTGATAAGAAGTCAATAATAAGGATTAAAAAATAAAAAAACCAAGTTGACTTATAGGGTAAATGTGGTTATTATAATAAACATATTCTATCAATTCAAATTTTTTGGTTGATTGAGAATTCTAATTGAATACTTATAGCTGATCAGACAACTGAAGGCTGTTATCTTTTTTAAACAAAGATAGCAGCCTTTTTTTGTTTAGGCTGTGTTTAAGCTCAATATTGATTTTTTTACACAATGTTGATTGGAGCGGAAGGCATAAGACGAGCCGGCATGAAGGTCGTTCTTTGACCTTCTTGACGGATTGGCTGTAGACCTGCGAGCCCCTAGCCGATGCAGCTAGACAGGCTCACCGCCCGCCCCGCGGAAAGCAAGCGCCTCTCGCTGAAATCAACAGTCAAGTATAACACAGCCTTTGTATAAAAAATGAAAAGGGGAGAAAATCAAATGAAGCAGAGAAAGACATTTTGGGGAAAGTTATTTTTAATCCTAGCGATTACTTTAGTGGCTCTTGCCGGCTGCAGCAGTACTCAGGAAACGAGTAAAAAAATAGAAAAAAACTCTGGTGAAAACACAACAGGGAAAACAAGCGAAAAACAAACGAAAAAGGAATCAGTCGAGCTATTAAACGTCTCGTATGATCCAACTAGAGAGCTATATCAAGAGTTTAATGAAGAATTTTCAAAGAATTGGGAGAAAAAAACAGGTCAAAAAGTGACAATCCAACAATCACATGGCGGTTCTGGAAAACAAGCACGAGCTGTAATTGACGGGTTGGAGGCAGATGTTGTAACACTCGCGTTGGCTTATGATATTGATGAAATTTCAGCGGTTAGCGGATTAATTACTAATGATTGGCAAACAAAATTTAAACATAATTCAACACCATACACATCGACCATCGTGTTCCTTGTTCGAAAAGGCAATCCCAAAGACATTAAAGATTGGGATGACTTAACAAAAGACGGGGTTTCGGTCATCACTCCAAATCCAAAAACATCCGGGGGAGCTAGATGGAATTACTTAGCTGCTTGGGCATATGCCGACAAAAAATTCAGTGGGGATGAAAAGAAGATTAAGGATTTTATTAATAAGCTATACAAAAATGTAGAAGTTCTTGATTCAGGAGCTCGTGGTTCTACAACAACCTTTGTTGAAAGAGGAATTGGGGATGTCTTGATCGCATGGGAAAATGAAGCTTATTTGACCTTAAACGAATTAGGCAAAGACAAATTCGAGATCGTTAACCCTTCATTGAGTATTCTTGCTGAACCTCCAGTTGCTGTAGTCGATAAAGTAGTCGATAAAAAGGGAACCCGTGAAGTAGCGGAAGCCTATCTTGAGTACTTATATACGAAAAAAGGACAAGAGATTGCTGCAAAAAATTATTATCGTCCACGTGACAAAGAGATCTTAACAAAAAATCAAGAACAATTCCCTAAGATTAACCTAGTCAATATTAATGATGAGTTTGGCGGCTGGAAAAAAGCGCAAGAGACTCATTTCCAGGATGGCGGAACATTTGATCAGATTTACCAACCATAAACATTGAAAAGGAGGTTCATGTTAGGGCTGACCTATAACACCGTATCTATTCCAGTTTAGAGTAACGGAATAAATGATCCAGGAGGTTAGTCCTTCCATACCTCTAGGGGTGAAAGAATGAAGAAACAGTACAAACTGAGATCATATAGTATTTTACCTGGATTTGGCCTATCGCTTGGTTTTACTATGCTGTATATTAGCCTGCTTGTTTTGTTACCACTTTCGATGATATTTTTTAATACGTTAACACTGGATTGGACAAAGATTTGGTCAACCATTTCCGATCCTAGAGTAGTAGCATCCTATAAACTTAGCTTTGGAGCATCCTTTGCAGCAGCATTTATCAATCTTGTGTTTGGGGTTTTAATCGCTTGGGTATTGGTCCGTTATTCATTTCCGGGAAAAAAGATTATGGATGGATTAGTTGATTTACCATTTGCCCTGCCTACAGCAGTTGCCGGTATTGCCCTAACCACTCTGTATACACCAAATGGGTGGATAGGACAGTTTTTTCACATTAAGATTGCCTATACTCAACTGGGGGTAACAATTGCCCTTACGTTTATCGGTTTGCCGTTTGTTGTTCGAATGGTTCAGCCTGTTTTGCAAAGTTTGGAAAAAGAGGTGGAGGAGGCATCGTCAAGCCTTGGAGCTAATCGGTTTCAAACCTTTACAAAACTGATCATTCCCGAATTACTCCCGGCTGTAATAACTGGATTTGCGTTAGCGTTTGCACGGGCAATTGGAGAATATGGATCCGTTGTGTTTATTTCTGGTAATATGCCGATGAAAACGGAAATTACTCCATTATTAATTATGACGAAGCTGGAGCAATACGATTATGCAGGGGCAACTGCCATTGCTGCGGTCATGCTGCTCATTTCGTTTATCCTATTATTAACGATCAATTTATTTCAGTGGTGGATTAACAGGCGTTATGCCAATGAATAAAGGAGGTGTACTTCATGGCAGGACATGTTCCGATTAACCATTCAAGTGGAGCAATGCTAAGCGCAAACACAACGAATGAACCAAGAATCATCCGGTGGCTGTTAATAGCGTTGGCGCTTGGGTTTTTAAGTCTGTTTTTACTTTTACCACTCATTGCAATTTTTGTTAAAGCATTCGAAAAGGGAGTTGCGGTATATTTTGCTTCCATTACCCAGCCTGATGCATTGTCAGCTATTCGTTTAACCTTGCTCGTTGTTCTCATCGCAGTGCCAATCAATACACTATTTGGCATTGCCGCAGCATGGGTAATTACAAAGTTTCAATTTAAAGGGAAAAGCATTCTCATTACAATCATTGATCTGCCATTTGCGGTTTCACCCGTCATTGCCGGATTAATCTTTATCTTATTATTCAGTGCACATGGGTTATTCGGCCCTTGGCTTTTTGAACATGATATCAAGATTGTATTTGCTTTGCCTGGAATTATTTTGGCTACATTATTTGTAACGTTTTCGTTTGTCGCTCGGGAGCTAATCCCATTAATGCAGACGCTAGGCTCGGCAGAGGAGGAAGCGTCGATTACCCTGGGTGCAAGCGGTTGGAAAACATTTTTATTTGTCACCCTTCCCAATATTAAATGGGGGTTATTATATGGAATGATTCTTTGTAATGCCCGTGCGGTAGGTGAATTTGGGGCAGTCTCTGTTGTATCGGGGCACATTCGCGGGATGACGAATACAATGCCGCTTCATATTGAAATTTTATACAATGAATATCAATTTTCTGCTGCTTTTGCCGTGGCATCCCTAATGTCGATTGTAGCGGTTATTACCCTAGTTATAAAAAGTTATGTTGAGTGGAAAGCAAACGGAATAAAAAAGTAAACAAGGTTAAAAAGAAGGAGGGATAACCGTTGAGCGTATCCATCAATAATATCTCAAAAACGTTTGGTGCTCATAAAGCATTGGATGACATTAATTTGAAAATAGAATCGGGTGAACTGGTTGCCCTATTAGGGCCGTCAGGTTCAGGTAAAACTTCGTTGCTGCGTATTATTGCCGGGTTGGAGGCTGCTGACCAAGGCAGTATTTTCTTTGAAAATAAAGATATGACAACCATTACCACAAAAGAACGAAAGGTAGGGTTTGTGTTTCAGCATTATGCCCTATTCCGGCATATGTCTGTATTTGATAACATCGCATATGGTTTAAGGGTACGTCCTCGAAAAAGCCGCCCAACCAAACAAGAAATCAAAGCAAAGGTAGAAGAACTTCTGAGGCTAGTCAAATTGGAAGCTTATGCCGACCGCTTTCCCGCTCAGCTTTCAGGGGGACAGCGTCAACGTGTTGCCTTAGCCCGTGCTTTAGCTGTTGAACCAAAGCTATTATTATTAGATGAACCATTCGGAGCGTTGGATGCCAAAGTGAGAAAGGATCTTCGCAGGTGGCTGAGAAGACTCCATGATGATTTTCATATTACAAGTATTTTTGTTACTCATGATCAAGAAGAAGCATTGGATGTCGCGGACAGAATTGTTGTCATGAACGAAGGAAGAATTGAACAAGTCGGCAGTCCGGAGGAGGTTTATGAGCATCCAAAAAATCCATTTGTCTTTGACTTTCTAGGGAATGTAAACGTCTTTCCAGGAAGGCTGCGACTAGGAAAACTTAGTGATGGCAGCTTTGAAATCGATGCACCTGATTTTGTTGAAGTAGAGGAGAGTACCGATGCAGTCGGATATGTTCGCCCTCACGATATTCATATTTTTCGAGAGGAAATATCAAACGAAGCAGTACAGGCGAGGGTTGTTCACCTCCATAAAATAGGACCGATTGTACGGGTTGAACTAAGGAGAATCGATACAAATGAGTTTCTCGAAGCGGAGATTTCTAAGGAACAATACCGGACCCTAAACTTAACTGTAAAAGATAAGGTTTATGTTAAACCAAAGCAATTAAGGGTTTTCGTCCCTCAGGATTACTCCATTTAAATGGTGGAGTAATTCTATTGTTTTACGTATTCACATTTCTTTGGATTCTACTTTGATATTACTTAGCCCCTTGCGAATGATGGTAATGATAAACAACAATACCGGTATTCCTGTCTGTAAGGGTAAATGCAGGTAGACAGGAACCTTTTCTAAGCCAATCTCAATATGTTCAGGGAAACTACCTGCCATTAGGATTGAATAAAAGAGGATTAAAAGGCTTACAGCTAAAGTTCCTATCACTTTGTGCTTTTTCTTTGTTAATTTAAGGACCTCAGTGACTCCGGCAAAACCGGAATAGAAAAACACCATAATCTTTAGAAAAACTCCGAAAATTAATGTTGCTACAACGATAACATCTAACCTTTGAATAAAGTCGCCAATTTCTACTCTAGAAATTGTTTCTAAAAGGGGAAACGGGGACGTAGCAACGCCATTTACACCTAAAATAGCTATTTCTAAGGCAATCGTAAAACTTAAAATCACACCGCTGGCTACTATTCCGTATATCCCTACCTTCCAGCCGGATTGTGGTTTAGTCAAATAAGGAAGAATCATCGTAAAAACAATCATTTCACCAAATGGGAATGTATAGGTTTGTTTATAAACGGTTGAGATTACAGGTTTCCATCCGCTTTCTAAAAAGGGTGCTAAATTTTCAAGTTTGATAAGACCTGATGAAAAAAGAGAGGCAATTGCAAAAAAAATGAGTACCATCATGATAAAAAAAACAAATTCACCCGTTCTGCCAATCACCTCAAGGCCGCAAAGGATACCGTAGGTAATAATTACAATCATAAACCCATTTACAGCCAGTAATGGTGTTTCGTTTAAGGTGGAAGTAATCATTAACTCGCCAAAGTCACGTAATACCCGCGAAGCAATATAGAAAAAATAAAGGATATATACAAATGACAAGGGGATTCCAAGAAATTTGCCAAGAATTTTTTGGATGTAACTTGTTAGGGAGATATACTGATACTGCGTAAAGAGATAATAATAAATAAGGTACAATGGGATGCCATTTGCCATTCCTAACAAGATCGCCAACCACGCATCCTGTTTAGCTTGTAATCCAAGTCCTACGACAATCGAGCTCCCAAGCTCGAACATAAAAACTAAACAAAAAAATTGAAAAGGGCTTATTTTTACCTGGTTCATCCCAGTTTACCTACCTTTTTAATGATTCATTTGAATATTTTTATTTTTAGAGACCTTCGCTTTGACCATATCGACAAATAGTAAGAGAAGAGGATAGAATAGCCCGAAAATCAGCATGATCGGGGTCCAGGCTTTTGAAAGAAGGAAATGAAAATAAACAATATTTGGGTATAAGGCGATTGAAAGGACAACAATGATGATTCCTAACGGCAATGTTAATATTTTGTAATTTTTTAACTGTAAAGTTTGAGAAATGGATAATACAGTAGCGTAAAAGCAAATCGTAATTTTCATAAATAAAGAAATAAAAATCGTCGCACCGGATATAATCTCAATCCGTTCAATAAAATCGCCAATACTAATCTTCTGAGCTAGTACAAAGGTCGGGTAATAGAACCTGGAAGTTTCTTGGGCACTCAGAACCAAAATGGAGGTTGTTGTTATCACAAAAACGGCTATGCCCCCCGCTAAGGTAGATAATAGCATAGATTTTTTCACCTTTTTTTGTAAATTAACATAAGGGCTAATCATCAAGAAGATAACAATGTCCAAAAAAGGGACACCTAATGTTCGAATTGATCCACGGAGTACAGGGCTAAGACCATTTTCAAGAAATGGTTGCAAATTTTCAAATTTAAATTCAGGTAACAAAAAAAGAATTAGGAAAAATAAAAAAATTATAATATAAGGAAACAGCATTTCTGCAGTTTTACAGAATGTTTCGAGCCCTAGTCTGACCCCCATGATAACGACTAATAATAATAAAGTTTCAATTGCTTGAATGGGCGTTTCAGGTAAAACATGTGTCGTTAATAAATCTCCTGAAATTCTTAATAATCCGGATGTTAAGATGATTAAGTAAATAAAAAAGAAAAAAGCTACAAATTTTCCAAGCCATTTTCCCAATATTTTTTCGCTATACTGGGCGATCGTCATGTTAGGATATCGACCGGCTAATATACTGTATAACCAAACTAGGATTAATCCAAAACCAAGTCCCAGTAAGACCGAGAGCCAAGCATCCTGTTTCGCTTGAATGGCTGTTAATGGAGGAGTAATTAAGATAGATGTGCCAATCACAAACATGATAATTAATATTTGAAATTGGCTATTGGAGATTCTCCCATTTTCTTCTGCCATTAACCACACCTCCTAAAACGATAAAAGTAGATCGATCATGTTACCAATTGGTACAAAGATGATTAGTAGCCAATCCATCGGATTAGGGATTTTAATCCTTAAGGCTACTACAATCCAAAAAGCTGTTCCAAGGAAAAGAAACAAACTGAAGAAGAATATTTCTTTATAGGCTTTTTCTTTTTTTAGTTTAGGCACTTCAATTAGGGTGATGATCGAACAAACAATGAAAATTCCGAAGATCGCAATCATTCACTATTCTACCTTTACATTTTTAAGGAAGGATTGGTTTAAAACACCTGTTCGTCTGATTTTAAAATCAGATTGTATTGTTACTTCTGAATCAACGAAATGCTGATCCCAATCTTTCTTAAGAACCTTCCATTTTTGTGGATCTGCACGATGAATGACTTCTCCAAAACCATATATATCAGCGCGTAGTTTTTTTGCTTTTTTTACCGATTGGCTAAGAATGTGTTCATTCACTTTGTTAACAGACAACTCTAATTTCTTAATCGATTCCGGCTTAGTTAAATCAATATTACAAGCCACTTCTCCTACATTGGCTTCACCAGACATTTTGATATTTATGTGTACTTTTCCATTTACCACTTTTCCGGTTACTTCGGATTTTGCCCGGATAATTTCCAAAACTAGTTTATTACCATCGGGACAGGGAATTTTCCCAACTGTATTTTTTACATTGTCGGTAATATAGTTATAGCCCTTGCTTTCTTTTTCATTTAACCAGCCTATTAATTTGTCTCCATTAAATACGGCTACATTTTTATAATGAAGACGTGCAAAGGGGGTGATACGTTGAACGTTACCAGAAGTAAGCCCTTTACGCTTATTCCCTCTAATCGTGATACCAGTTAAAACAGGGTTCTTTCCCTCACTTGTAAGGTCTGTAATTAATTCATCCATTTGGATTGCAACCGTTGGCGCCCAGGATTTTTCAGAGCTTTCAAGTGATGAGCGCAATTTATTAGCAGGTATCGCTTCGAGAGGAGTAAGATTTTGAAGAATATCCTTACCACTCACATCCTTTGAAACGATAATATAAAAATCCTTACGGAACTCAGGATCCCTTGTAAGCAACTCTAACGCTTCACTAAAACCTTCCTTCGCTATTTCTTCGCCGAGAACGAGTATTTGTAAATGAGAAAAATAAAGCTTACGCGGGCTTATTGTCGTCATTCTTCGAACGGCCTCGAATAGATAAGCCCCTTCCTCAAAATAGGTTGTAACAGGGGTTCGGTTGCCTCCGCCTTTTTGCGATGCCACTTCACCAGGTTCAACCACTTGAGCCCCCAAAATATATTTGCCATCTTTTTTGTCGATAGACAATCCAACCACTAAAGCGAGCTCGTTTAACTCTCTCCGATTCCAGCACCCGGATAGTATCAACAGACATGAAATAAAAATCAACAATATGATTTTTTTTTTCATCCATTCTCATCCCTTTTCAAAAAGACTCTAATTTTTTTGGTGTTGCTTGGTTGCAATCGCATCAGTTTGACGTCTCATGTTCTTTTGATTGACTAGTCTTGGTCGTGAAAGCAATCGCCAGTGAGGCAATCTAAAGAGAGTATCTCGCTGATCCTCTAACACAAAGGGTGCAAAAGGAGCCATGTAGGGTATACCAAAAGACCTTAAACTATTTAAATGGAGTAAAAGCGCTAATAACCCTAAGGTAATTCCGTACAAACCAAATGAAGCAGCCAAAAACATCATTAGAAATCTCAGCATCCTAACGGAAATAGCCATATTATAAGCAGGAAAAACAAAATTGGAGATCGCTGTAATCGAGACAACAATAACCATTGATGCAGAAACAATTCCAGCTTCAACAGCTGCTTGTCCAAGTACTAATGCTCCAACAATTGATACGGCTTGACCTACTGCCCGAGGCATTCGAATACCTGCTTCTCGGAGAATCTCAAAGGTTACTTCCATAATAATAGCTTCTACAAACGCAGGAAAAGGAACACCTTCACGTTGTGCAGCTAAGCTAATTAATAAAGGTGTAGGCAGCATTTCTTGATGATAGGTGGTAACCGCCACGTAGAAGGAAGGTCCAACCAATGCAATCAAAAAACATATAATTCTTAGCATTCTTAGCAAAGTGGCGATATCGGCGCGTTGATAATAATCCTCTGAAACTTGAAAGTTTTGGATAAACAGTGCAGGTACGACTAAAACAAAGGGGGTACCATCAACAATAATCGCGACACGGCCTTCCAAAAGATTGCCAGCCACAACGTCTGGGCGTTCTGTATTATAGATGGTTGGAAACGGAGTGTAAGTCTCATCTTGAATTAATTCTTCGATGTATCCGCCTTCCAAAATACCATCAATATCAATCTGATCTAAACGCTGGTGAACTTCTTCGACCACTTTATCATTAACAATCCCCTTGATATACATAATCGCAACATTTGTTTTCGTAACTCGGCCAATCTTTTTTTCTTCACAGTGTAAATTGGAATCCTTAATTTTTCTGCGAATTAACGCAGTATTGGTCCGAATGTTTTCAGAAAATCCTTCCCTTGGGCCACGAACAACCGTCTGAGCCGATGGTTCAGTAACGCCACGATCCTCCCAACCAGCTGTTGAGGCCGAAATCGCCCCTGTAAAACCGTCAACTAAAATAATCGTATTCCCTGATAACACCATTGTATAAAGTTCATCATAATGGGTAATTTCAGAGATATTACCAACTGCTAATCGAACATTTTTCGCCCATTCTAATAAAGAAGGCTGGGAGAATAAATGAGTAGGTGGTACTACCTCATGGGTTTCGTTCATTAATGATTCCAGGATAAAATTATGAATGGTGGTTGCATCTGCTAGTCCATCTGCATAAATAACGGCTGCTTTAATCTTCTTGGCTTCACCAATTTTGAATTCCCTTAAGATGACATCTGAACTTTTTTCAAAGGCTTTTTTGATCATTTCAAGATCTTCATCATACTTACCCGTTAGGAGATCAGGAGAATGATCTGGTTGTGAAGATTCCGTTGCGCTTTTTAGTTTCTCAATTTTTCTATTCCTTCGAAATGTCCTCATCATCGAAAGTCCCTTCGCTAGAATCTTATTTATAGAATTTCCCCATAAATTACTATTTCATGCTAAATAATTGTTTGTTTTGAAAAGAATTCCAATACTTTTTTAAAACATTAAAGGATTTGATAAGAGAAAATCCTTGCAAGATCATTGAATTGTGTTATTGTAATAAATGATTAAATAATTAAATAATTCCACACTGGGGGTGCCGGGAAATGGCCGGCTGAGATAAAGATCCAAAGTCTTTGACCCTTAAACTTGATCTGGGTAATACCAGCGTAGGGAAGTGTATCCATTTTTGAATACATAAGTAGATTCCTATTGCTGGAGTCTGCTTTTTATTTTGACTCCAATAATAGGTATCATTTTCTGCCTCCCAGTGTGTAAACTTTGGGAGGTATTTTTATGCAGAAAACACAGAAATTGACATTGACAGCAATGTTCATTGCGATTGGGACTTTAACTAGCCATGCATTTTTTATTCCGATCGGAGTGACGAAAGTTTTTCCAATGCAGCATTTCATTAATGTTTTGTCAGGAGTATTATTAGGTCCTTATTATGCAGTGGCTCAAGCTTTTTGCGTTTCAATTTTAAGAAATATGATGGGAACAGGATCTGTCTTTGCTTTTCCAGGCAGTATATTTGGTGCCTTTTTGGCGGCGTTCTTGTTTAAAAAGACAAGAAAGTTGCTTATGGCTTACGTTGGGGAGGTCATCGGTACAGGAATCATCGGAGCGCTTGTTTCTTATCCAATTGCCACTCTATTTCTTGGGAAAGAGGCTACGCTATTTGGATTTATTCCAGCGTTTATCTTTAGTTCGTTTGCGGGGGCCACTATCGGTTATATCCTCTTAAAAGTATTTGTAAGAAACCCAGCCACGGCAAGAAAAATTAATGAATCTACTACCCATCCTAGAGTTTAAGGGCTAGGAAAATGTGGTGGGTCTTAAATGCAGATAAGAGGTGGAAAAAATGACGGATGTTCTTCAAAAAGTATTAAATCAAGTTGAGGAGCGACAAAAGGAACTGTTTACGCTTTTGGCGAAACTGATATCCTTTAAAACTCCCGCTCCTCCAGCAAGAAACACAAAAGAGGCGCAAGCTTTTGTTGCGGATTTCCTTACGAGATTAGGTTTTTCTATTGATATGTGGGATGTTTATCCGAACGATCCAAATGTAGTCGGGACACTTAAGGGGACGAGTCCCGACGAGTTTCACAGTCTTATTATCAATGGCCATATCGATGTCGCAGAGGTAAGTGAGGACGAACAATGGAAAGCGGATCCGTTCACGGCGGTAATAGATAAGGAGGTCATTATTGGCCGCGGTACAGCTGATATGAAAGGCGGTCTTGCCGGGGCTTTGTTTGCGATTCAATTATTACGTGAAGCAGGCGTTGAATTACCTGGGAATCTGCTTTTCCAATCGGTTATTGGTGAGGAAGTGGGTGAGGCAGGTACACTTCAATGCTGTAAGCGAGGCTATACCGCAGATTTTGCTGTAGTGGTCGATACAAGTGATTTACATATTCAAGGACAAGGCGGTGTCATTACAGGCTGGATCACCGTAAAAAGTAACCAAACCTATCACGATGCGACGAGAAAAGATATGATCCACGCCGGTGGCGGACTATTTGCTGCAAGTGCAATTGAGAAAATGATGAAAATCATCAGCGGACTTCAGGACTTGGAACGGCATTGGGCGATAACAAAAAGTTATCCCGGTTTTTCACCGGGAACGAATACGATTAATCCAGCCGTGATTGAGGGAGGACGGCATGCGGCATTTATTGCCGATGAGTGCCGTTTATGGATTACTGTGCATTACTATCCAAACGAAAATCACGAGCAGGTTGCAAAAGAAATTGAGGAGCATATTTTACAGGTTGCAAAGGGCGATCCGTGGTTAAGGGAAAATCCTCCACTTTTTGAATGGGGCGGAACCTCGATGATTGAAGATCGTGGGGAAATATTCCCCTCCCTGGAGGTCGACCCAGGTCATCCTGGAGTGAAACGGTTGGCACAATCTCATCAACGGATAACAAACAAACAGGCTGCAATCGATGTATCACCAACGGTTACCGATGGGGGCTGGTTTGGAGCAGTGGGTATCCCAGCTGCGATCTATGGACCCGGAGACTTACAAAATGCCCACTCGATAAATGAACAAGTATCGATCGCTCAGTTACTAGATTATACAAAGGTCATGGTTTCGTTTATTTATCAGTGGTGTCATACAAAATCAGCCAAGAATGAAGGAGTGACAGCAGGTGAAGTTTAGTAGCCGGTTATATGAAAAATTAGAGCCGATTTGGCGAAAAAACCATGCTCATCCATTTGTAAAAGGCATGGGAGATGGCACGCTAGAACCAAAGAAGTTTCGTTTTTATATGATTCAGGACTATTTATATTTAATTGATTATGCAAAATTATTTGCTTTAGGCGCAGTCAAAGCGACGGATGTTAGGGCGATGGGGAAATTTGCTAGATTATTAGAGTCAACATTAAATGAAGAAATGTCGCTTCATCGTCAGTATGCCGAAAAGTTCGAAATCAGTGAAGACGAACTTGAGCATGCAAAGCCTTCTCCGATTACATTGGCTTACACACATTATATGCTTCATATTGCCAATAACGGAACATTGGCAGAGCTTGTTTCGGCATTATTACCTTGCATGTGGAGTTATTGGGAAATCGGCAAAGAGCTAAGTGAGATACCTGGTGCATTAGAGCACGATTTATACGGTGAATGGATTGCCATGTACAGCTCAGAGGAGTTTGGGACACTTGCGACTTGGTGCATTGAATTAATGGATGAACTTACATTAGGAAAGCCGGAGGCAGAGTTAGCAAAGCTTGAGGAGGTTTTTCTTAATACAACCCGGTTTGAATACATGTTCTGGGACATGGCATTGAATGAAGAGATGTGGCCGACAGATGAGTAAACCGGTTGTTCAGTTTTCAAATGTAACGTTCTCCTATAAATCCGGAACAAAGTCAGCGGCTATACCGATCTTGGAAAACTTCAATTTTACCATTTTTGATAATGAATTTGTTAGTATTATTGGCCCGAGCGGTTGTGGGAAAAGTACGTTATTCAGGATTATAACAGGACTCGAACAGCCTGAAGCAGGGGAAGTTCTTATCAATGGTACCGTTCAACCATCCCGACTTGGTCAAGTTGGCTATATGCCGCAGCAGGACTTGCTTATGCCTTGGCGGACGATTATCGAGAATGCTTCCTTACCGCTTGAACTAAAAGGGATGAAATCTGAAGTGGCCCAAAAGAAGGTGCTGCCACTCCTTAATGAATTTGGTTTAGCGGGAGTCGGGCGTAAATACCCTTCGGATTTGTCAGGCGGTATGAAGCAAAGAGTGTCGTTTTTGCGGACGATTTTATCGGGTTCAAATGTCTTGCTATTGGACGAACCGTTTAGTGCACTGGATGCGATTACTCGGTTATCGATGCAGGAATGGCTGCTTGAGCAATGGGAGAAGCGGAAAAAGACGGTGATATTCATAACCCACGATGTCAATGAGGCTTTATTTTTATCGGATCGTATCTTTATTTTCACAGATACCCCTGTTGCAAAGCTGAAGGAAGTGGAAGTACCGTTAAAACGCCCTAGGTCAATCAGGGATATCAACGATTCAGATGTTATTACTCTCAAAGAATATTTAATCGATCAGCTTCGAATGAAGGTGAGTGTATGAGGGGCTGGAAGGACTATTTACCACCAATCCTGCTGGTTCTAATTTTATTATTCATTTGGGAAGTTGGAGCGCGCTTTGTCAGTATGCCTTTTATCCTTCCAGCGCCAACGGGGATTGCTTTGAGGCTTTGGGAGTTAAAAGGAAGTTTATTTCTTGAGCATCTTCCTGCTACAATGCTAATCGTCATCATTGGTTTAGCGATTTCGATTATTTTGGGTGTAGGCTTAGCTGTATGGATGCATTCAAGCAAGGGAATAGAGCGTGCTCTCTATCCGCTCATCATTGCATCGCAAACCATTCCCACCATCGCACTGGCCCCAATCTTTGTGCTCTGGTTTGGCTACTCGATATGGAGCAAAGTGGTTGTAACGATTCTGATCACTTTTTTCCCAATTGCCGTTAATACTTTTGATGGACTGCGGTCAAGCAGCAAAGAGTTAAGAGAATTAATGCTGACGATGGGGGCGAGGAAAAAGGATTTATTTTTAAAACTAGATGTTCCATCCGCATTGCCTTTCTTTTATTCGGGGTTGAAGGTAGCGTTTCCGCTAAGCGTAATCGGTGCAGCTATTGGTGAATGGCTTGGGGCACAGGCGGGCTTGGGATATTTTAGCAGAAGAATGATGACACAATTTGATGGAGCTGGTGTATTTGCACCGATTGTCATTTTGTCGCTACTCGGTATAGTTCTATTTTTACTGGTAGTAATGTTTGAAAAAAGATCATTTAAATGGAGGAAGTAATAATGAAAAAATGGATTGCAACTTGTGTGAGCTTATTCATGGTTTTGGTTTTAGCGGCTTGTGGAGGTACTGGAGAAAAAGCAAGCAATAATGAAGGAAAGAAATTAACCGACGTTAGTGTAATGTTAGATTGGTATCCGAATGCTGTTCATAGCTTTTTATATGTAGCACAGGAAAAAGGGTACTTCGAAGAGGAAGGCGTTAAGGTTAAAATCCAATACCCGGCAAATCCAACAGACCCTCTTAATCTAGCGGCTGCTGGGAAAATTACCGTTGGCTTTTATTATCAGCCAGATGTGATTATGGCTCGTGCAAACGAAAGTGTTCCGGTTAAATCGATTGGTGCGATTGTCCGTTCACCGTTAAATCATACTGTTTTCTTAGAAGAAAGCTCTATCGAATCACCAAAGGATTTAGAAGGGAAAACAGTGGGCTACCCAGGTATCCCTTTAAATGAAGCTATTCTTTCAACAATCGTCGAGCATGATGGCGGAAATCCGGATAAGGTCAAAATGGTTGATGTTGGCTTTGATTTAGTATCTTCTGTTGTTAGCAAGAAAACGGATGCTGTGATTGGCGCTTATGTAAACCATGAGGTACCAATCTTAGAATCTAAAGGAAACCCAGTTCGTTATTTTGATCCAACTGAGTACGGAGTTCCAAACTATTATGAATTAGTGGCGGTTACCGGTGATAAAACATGGGAAAAAGAACAGGAGTCTATTAAAGCGTTCTGGCGTGCAGCTTCAAAAGGGTATGAATTTATGAAGAAAAACCCGGATGAGGCATTGAAAATTTTATTAAAGAACCAGGATGAAGCAAACTATCCGCTCGATGCAAAGGTCGAGGCAGAGAGCATGAAAATTCTGTTGCCAAAAATGGACTCCGAAGCCTCTTTCGGCAGCCAAACGAAAGAATCATGGCAAGATACTGCCAGCTGGTTAAAAAAATCAGGCTTAATTAAACAAACGCCTTCAGTCGATGACATGTTTGTTAATTTAGGAGAATAATAGTATAGAAGGAAAAAGATAAGCTTGGCTGGTTAAAGCATTTAGCATTCAATTCATTATGGAGACAGTTTTAAGGAAGATCAGAACTTGCTTCAGCGACTAGCATGTTATCCCTCATTAGTCAGCTAAGAGTTCAAAATGTGGGGAGGCTTCAACATGGAAGATCGCCTATTCAGGAAAGCAATGGGGAAATTTGCGACTGGAGTAACCGTGATTACCACTGAAGTTGACGGGAATGTCCACGGGATGACGGCCAATGCCTTCATGTCGGTTTCCTTAAATCCAATGCTGGTTGTGGTTTCAATAGGTGAAAAAGCCCAAATGCTCGAAAAAATACGAAGCAGCAAAAAATACGCAGTGAATATCTTATCTTCAGACCAGCAGGAATTGTCGATGATTTTTGCCGGGCAAATAAAAGATAAACGGGATATGAGTTTTGAAAGGTTTGCGGGGCTACCCGTTATAGGTGGTTCGTTGGCACAAATTATTTGTGATGTGGTTAGTGAGCATGTGGAAGGGGACCATACTCTTTTTATTGGGAAAGTCTCGGATATTCATATTGAAAATGAGGGAGAACCGTTACTTTATTTTGATGGACGATATCGGTGAAGTGGGGTAAACAGGAGAAGGTGAGATGACTTCTCCTGTTTTTTTGAGTTCTTTGGGGTGTTGTTGTTGTTGTTGTTGCAGTTGTTGTGCATTGGCGGATAAAGGGCTAGATTTGGCGGATAGATCGTGGAATCGGCGGATAAACGGCTATTTTGGCGGATAAAACCCGAAAAATGGCGGATAACCGCTAGAATTTGGCGGATAGAACCAAATGATCCCTTAGAGAAAGTTCCAAATCCCTAAGCATCACTATCCTTATCATCATGCGTCGGATGTGCACCGGGGTATTGCCTTGGCAAGTCTTGGTGCAAATTCCGATTCTCAAAGGTAAAATTGCTGTAAAATTGTTGCCCTTCCTGCCATGGCGTACTTTTATTCTCAACAGGGCTATCAACGCCAATCGGTGAGCCGTATGGACCTTCCGGGAATTCCTCTGCAGTTAGAAACTCATATTGTTTTTCGACATTTTTCAGATTAGAATATTTGGTTTTCCTGCTCATAACATGTTAACCTCCAGTTTATGATTTTGAATTCACTTCAAATGCAGAGTGAAAACAATTTTGTTAATATATGCTTATCCTTCCTTCAACAGGGACTTAATATGTAATAGAGGCATATGCTGTAATTAATTTATTGAGAAAGATGTGATATATATTGTGTTTAATACTTTTCGCATATAAGATTGACCCCGAATTTAAATTAGTCGTTGCTGCTAATCGCGATGAATTTTACGAAAGACCAACCGCCTCGGTACATTTTTGGCAGGACCATCCTCATATCCTGGCAGGGCGGGATTTAAAGCAATTGGGAACTTGGATAGGCATCACTACGACAGGAAGGTTTGCGGCGTTAACAAATTACCGGGACCCTAGTGAAGTGACAGAAGGGAAACGGTCGCGCGGAGAGTTAGTCGGCGATTTTCTAAAGGAAGACAATACTGACCCTGAGGTTTATTTAGAAAAGGTAACCAAAAACAAGGACAAATATCCGGGTTTTAATCTCTTAATAGGGGATAAGAACGACTTGTATTATTATTCTAATAAATCAAATGAAGTAAAAAAGCTAGAACCGGGTATATACGGTTTAAGTAACCATCTTCTTAATACTGACTGGCCAAAGGTAAAAAGGGGAATTGTTGGATTAGAACAAATAATCAATCAGAGAGATGCCGAAACCATGGACGAGCGTCTTTTAAATCTTTTACAAAATGCAGATCCGGCTCCCGATGAAAGCCTGCCCAAGACTGGGGTTTCTCTTGAATGGGAGCGAGTGCTCTCACCAATGTTTATTAAAAGCGAGGGGTATGGAACGAGGAGTTCGACTGTACTTAAAATGACAAATGACTACATTCATATAACGGAACGAGTGTTTTCGAGCGAAGACCAACAAGACCAACAATTTACGGTAATGATTTAATTTTGCCTGGTGCGGAAATCTACATGCTAGTTAATAATAAAGCCTAGTACAGTTTGAACTAATTATATTGCTTGGGTATTTGAACGGACACAGAAGCCCTTATTTTAATAAAATAAGCTTGATTCTAGACTTAAGAGGACACAGGATCCCTTATTTACATAAAAACCACTGAATAAAGCCAGTTTTTAACCAAATAACGGATCTGTTGTCCGCTTAGCTTATCAAAACAACACTTTTTGTGAAAATAGCGGAACATATGTCCGCCACCAAATCACCAAAATGTTGGGCTATATCATTCACTGTACCCCTGTAAATTTATGTGCATTTTCATAGGCAAATTAAACATTGATATATCAATAAAAAAAGACTAACAAATTACCATCTAATTTGTTAGTCTTTTTTGGTTACATTTTTAATGTTTGTGATAGGTGGCGGAACCCATTACGAAACTCTGCGGTTGTTTTTTTCGTTCACAATTAGGCAAGCTGTAGAGCTTGATCATACTCTGCAGTAAGGTTGTCAATGATCGTTTGAACGGGAAGAATGTCATGAATTTCGCTTACTCTTGCTCCGGCAAAAACAAGACCATTCTCCACATCACCGCCAACAGATGTAAGCAATGAATCAAGTGTACAGAAGCGGTGAGAACAACTTTTTAGGCAATCAATACATTTCTTAACTCTTACTTTTTTGTTGTCACTAATTGCATCCGTAAATGTGTTAATGATGGCGCGGCCTTGATAGCCCACTGTTGTTTTCACTAGAACAGTATCTTCCGGGCGTGCATCCAAATATTTTTGTTTGAATGCCATTGGCGCATCACATTCTACTGAAGCAACAAAGCGAGTACCCATTTGTACTCCTGAAGCACCCATATCTAGGGCTTTTTTAATATCTGCACCGGTTAAAATACCACCTGCTGCAATGACTGGAATCGAAACTGCTTCAACGACTTCAGGAAGAATATCAAACATTGGACGGTCGGTACCAAGGTGACCACCAGCCTCAAAGCCTTCAACTACAACAGCAGCTGCACCTAAGCGTTCCGAAATTCTTGCTAGTTTTCCAGAGGAAACAATTGAAAGAACAGGAATTCCTGCTTCTCTTCCCCATGCGTACATATCACGCGAAATCCCAGCACCTGAAATAATAAAATCTACCTTTTCTTCAATAGCGGCTTTCATTTTGTCTGCAAAATCGTTCATAGCGAATAACACGTTTACACCTATATATCCAGCATCTTTGACAAGCTCTTTTGCTCGTCTGATGTGAAGACGCATTTCATCAACAGATATCCCGGTACCAGAAATGATGCCAATTCCACCCGCATTAGCGACTGCAGAAGCAAGTCCACTTAATGAAATCCCGATGCCCATACCGCCTTGCATAATGGGAACCTTTGGGGTCATATGACCGATTTTTAGTTGTGGAAAATTCAACTTAATACCCCTTTTCACAATAAAGAATGTTAGAACCTCTAATGAATGTTACCATGATTAAAATCAAAAGTATGTGACTTTTGTTACCAGGTCATAAGTCTTGGTAATATAAAGTATTATACCATAAACAGCGAAATTAATTTCTTTTTGTCGAAAAATAAATTTTAGAAAAAATTTCTACTATTTTGAAAGCGTTTCCGTGTATCTTCTATATTATAGTTGATAGTTTTCTAACCGCGAATAGTATTCTTTTACAAAGTCAAAAAATACTTTCTCAGATGGTGCTAAATCGCGTTTCTTCGGAATGATCAATCCGACCGTCCGTTTCACTTTTGGAGAAACGATTGGAATTTTAACGGTTAGGGGAGGTGTAGAATCATAAATGGTGCTCTCTGGAAGAAGTGTTACCCCCATTCCTGCTGAGACTAAACCTTTTATTGCATCTAAATCTTCTCCGATTGTCGATGTTTTTGGAATAAATCCTGCCTGCAAACAGGCATCGATCACGATTCGATGGAGAACCATTCCTTCTGGGAACAAGACAAACTCATCGTCTCGCAAGTCACTAAGGCGAAGACTCTTTTTGTCGGCTAAAGCATGATTGGCAGGGATGAGTGCAGATATGCTTTCCGAAAAAAGCGTATGTCCCTCAATATCCGTATCGTTTTTTGGCATTGGACCAAGGAACGCAATATCAATTTCTCTGTTTTTCACGGCATCAATAAGAAATTTATATGAACCTTGCCGCAATTGAAACGCAACATTTTCGTAGCGCTCTTTGAAAGCGGAAATTACAGTAGGTAAAAAGTGGCTTGCAAGGCTTGTTGGAAATCCGATCTTTATCGTTCCCCTTTCAGGATCCAGGTACTCATCAATCTGACTTTTCGCAAAATCAATTGCCTTTAGTGCCGTTTCGGTGTGCTCCAAAAAAAGTTTTCCCACCGGGGTAAGCCTTACATTTCGCCCTTCCTTTTCAAATAATTGAACACCTAGTTCGATTTCTAGATTGGCTATTTGTCTGCTAATTGCTGATTGGGCAATATGCAGATGTGATGCAGCTTCTGATACATGTTCCCGCTTGGCAACTTCCCGAAAATAGCGTAATTGTCTTATTTCCATGCTTCCGCCTCTTCCTATTTATATCAATTTTAGATTGTTTCGTTCGAAATTATATATTGTTAATATTGATTTTAACAGATAGTATAAGTTTATGAAAATAATTTGGGAAGAGAAATGTGAAACGGGGGAGAAAAAATGACATTCAATCAACTTCCAACAGTGCAAGGTCTCTACCGTCCAGAATTTGAACACGATGCATGTGGAATCGGTTTATTTGCGAACTTAAAAGGAATTACTTCGCACGAAATCGTAACAAAAGGTCTTCAAATGCTTTGTCAGCTAGACCATCGTGGTGGACAGGGAAGTGACCCACTAACTGGTGACGGTGCTGGGATTATGGTGCAAATTCCAGATGGATTTTTCAAAAAAGAGTGTCCGGAGCTTAATTTACCTGAAAAGGGGCGCTACGGAGTCGGAATGATCTTCTTTACGAATGATGTTCAATCAAGAACGGAGATAGAAGATTATATAAATAATCTCGTAGAGGTTGAAGGTCAAACTCTATTAGGTTGGAGAACTGTGCCTGTAAATGTCGGAAAACTCGGAAAAGTTGCAAAAGAAAGTCAACCATTTATTCGACAGATATTTATTGGAGCAAGTTCGGAATTAAACGATCAATTATCTTTTGAACGGAAATTATACGTGATTCGTAAACAAGCTGAGTTTTTTGCCCAAGAGCGGGAGCAACGTTTTTATTTTGCAAGCCTTTCATCCCAGACAATCGTCTATAAAGGATTGTTAACACCTGATCAAGTGGATCAGTTTTATCCTGACTTGCAGGATGAAGCATTTGTTTCGGCTTTTGCCCTCGTACATTCTCGTTTTAGTACAAATACATTCCCAAGCTGGGAAAGAGCGCATCCAAACCGTTATTTAATCCATAATGGTGAAATCAATACGCTTCGTGGAAATATTAACTGGATGAAAGCTCGTGAGCAGCAGTTTGTTTCGGACGCGTTTGGTAATGATTTGCATAAAGTCCTTCCAGTGTTAGATACGACTGGCAGTGATTCCTCCATGTTGGATAATGCATTTGAATTTTTTGTTCTAGCAGGTCGCTCACCAGCACATACTGCGATGATGCTCATTCCTGAGCCTTGGACAGAGAATCCGCATATTTCAGATGAGAAAAGAGCGTTTTATCAATACCATAGCTCATTAATGGAGCCATGGGATGGACCAACAGCTATTTCGTTTACAAACGGTAAACAAATTGGTGCCATTTTGGATCGTAATGGTCTACGTCCAGCCCGTTACTATGTAACCAAGGATGATTATATTATTCTCTCATCAGAGGTAGGAGTTATCGATGTTGAAGAGGAAAATGTTTTATATAAAGATCGTTTAAGTCCTGGGAAAATGCTATTGATCGATTTAGAGCAAGGCCGAATTATTTCCGATGATGAAATTAAATCTGAAATGGCAAAGGCTGAACCATATCAACAATGGCTAGATCAAAATCTCGTAAAATTAAACGATTCACTTGAAGAAGAAGTTTGTGAACCGCTAAGTGATCTTCGTACTCGTAAAAAAGCATTTGGATACACTCATGAAGATATTAATAAATATTTAATTCCTGTCGTAACAGAAGGAAAAGATCCACTTGGTTCAATGGGGACCGATACACCGCTTGCCGTATTATCGGATCGTCCACAATCTCTATTTAACTATTTTAAACAATCATTCGCTCAAGTAACAAATCCGCCAATTGATGCGATTCGTGAGCATATCGTGACATCAACGATGACGCTATTAGGGGCGGAAGGAAATCTGCTTCATCCAAATGCAGAAAATGCTCGTCGTATCGAGTTGGATACATTTGTATTATCCAATGTAGAGCTTTCGCAATTGCGTGAAGGTATAACTGCTGATTTTACTAGCAGCACGCTTGACATTTTATTTACAGATAATCTTGAAGGTCGGTTAGAGGAACTTTGTCAAGAGGCTGAACAAGCCATCGCAGAAGGGGCGAGCCTGCTGATTTTATCAGACCGAAATATGGCTGAAAATGCAACCGTTATTCCGGTTCTTCTTGCTGCAAGTGCTCTGCACCAACATCTAGTCCGCCGCGGTAGCCGTACAGAAGTTAGCATTATTGTTGAATCTGGTGAAGTAAGAGAAATTCATCATTTTGCTGCATTGTTAGGTTACGGGGTTGACGCGATTAACCCTTATCTTGTCTACGAAGTTTATAAAAAAGCGATTGCGGATGGCGCATTAAAGTTAAGCTACCAACAAGCAGTTGAAAAATACAACAAAGCTGTTTCCGAGGGCGTTGTAAAAGTAATGTCCAAAATGGGTATTTCTACAGTCCAGAGTTACCGCGGAGCTCAAATTTTTGAAGCTGTCGGCTTAGGCTATGAAGTAATCGAACAATATTTTAGTGGAACAGCTTCACAGCTAGGTGGAATTGACCTTACTGTGATTGCAAAAGAAGCACAGGAACGTCACCAAGCTGCATACGCAGATACGATTGATGATACGCTTGATTCTGGAAGTGACTTCCAATGGAGAAAAGATGGTGAACACCACGCCTTTAATCCAAAAACGATTCACACCCTACAAATGTCAACACGTAAAAATGATTATAGTCTTTACAAGCAGTACTCAGCGGCTGCTAATGAAGAACGCATGGGCTTTTTGCGAAATTTGTTCTCTTTTGATGAAAATCGTCAAGCAATCTCGATTGATGAAGTAGAATCTGTCGAATCAATCGTCCGTCGTTTTAAAACTGGAGCCATGTCGTTTGGTTCTTTGAGCCAGGAAGCTCATGAAGCATTAGCGATAGCTATGAACCGTCTTGGTGCAAAAAGTAACAGTGGTGAGGGCGGAGAAAATCCAGCTCGCTATATTCCTGATGCAAACGGGGATTCACGTCGCAGTGCGATCAAACAAATCGCTTCTGGCCGATTTGGCGTAAAGAGCCATTATCTAGTGAATGCTGATGAAATCCAAATTAAGATGGCTCAAGGAGCGAAACCGGGTGAAGGTGGTCAGCTTCCAGGAAACAAAGTGTATCCTTGGGTTGCAGAAGTTCGTGGTTCAACACCAGGTGTTGGTTTAATTTCTCCGCCACCGCATCATGATATTTATTCAATCGAGGACTTAGCTCAGCTCATTCACGATATGAAAAATGCTAATCGTGCAGCGAGAATCAGCGTTAAGCTTGTATCAAAGGCTGGAGTCGGAACAATAGCTGCCGGTGTTGCAAAAGGGTCAGCAGATGTGATTGTGATCAGTGGTTATGATGGAGGAACTGGGGCATCTCCAAAAACAAGTATCAAACATACGGGGCTTCCTTGGGAGCTTGGTTTAGCTGAAGCTCACCAAACATTGATGTTAAATGGTTTACGTGACCGTGTTGTTCTAGAGACAGACGGTAAACTTATGACAGGCCGTGATGTAGTAATGGCAGCATTGTTAGGGGCTGAGGAATTTGGATTTGCGACTGCTCCACTTGTTGTTCTAGGCTGTGTAATGATGCGTGCTTGCCATCTGGATACATGCCCAGTTGGGGTGGCAACGCAAAATCCTGAACTTCGCCGCAAATTTGCTGGTGACCCAGACTATATCGTTAATTACTTTATGTTTGTGGCGCAAGAAGTTCGAGAAATGATGGCTGAGCTTGGTTTTAGAACGGTTGAAGAAATGGTTGGCCGCACAGACGTATTAAAAGTGAGCGACCGTGCCCAAAACCACTGGAAAGCTCAATATTTAGACTTAACAACGTTACTTTATCAACCTGAAGGTGCGCGTACTTTTAGCACACCACAGAATCATAAAATCGAACAGTCATTAGACATTCAGAAGCTATTGCCTGCAGTAGCACCTGCACTCGAAAACAAGACAAAAGTTGATGCAGCATTTGAAATTAGAAATATTAATCGTGTTGTCGGAACGATTGTCGGTAGTGAAGTATCGAAGAAATATGGGGAAGAGGGACTTCCGGAAGATACGATCACACTTCGTTTTACTGGTTCTGCCGGTCAAAGTTTCGGGGCGTTTGTTCCAAGCGGGATGACGATGTATTTAACAGGCGATGCCAACGACTATTTTGGTAAAGGTTTATCTGGCGGTAAAATTATTGTTTCAGCTCCAAAAGAAGGAACTCTTGGTTCCGCGGAAAATGTAATTGCAGGTAACGTAGCATTATACGGTGCATCCAGCGGAGAAGCATATATTAATGGTCTTGCCGGAGAACGTTTCTGTGTACGAAACAGTGGTGCAAATGCGGTTGTTGAAGGCATTGGTGACCATGGCTGTGAATATATGACTGGCGGTCGTGTTGTTGTCCTGGGTGAAGTGGGCAAAAACTTCGGTGCCGGTATGTCCGGAGGGATCGCGTATTTGCTTGCTGAAGATCATGAAGAGGTCAAAGCATTGTGCAACCATGAAATGATCGAATTTGATACACTAACGGATTTCGCTGAAATCAATGAAGTAAAAGATATGGTGTTGAAACATCATCAATATACTGGAAGTCCAAATGCTGATTTTGTACTGAACAATTGGTCGGATCTTGTTGGCAAGTTCTTAAAAGTAATTCCAAAGGACTACAAGCGCATGATGAATCAAATCGATGAACAAAAAGCAGCAGGTCTTTCTGATGAAGAGGCTGTAATGAGTGCATTTGAAGCGAATGTAAATGGACAAAAAGCATCCTCGAAAGCTGATCAAAAATTAGAGGTTTTGACTAAATAAGAAAGGAGAGCGGAATATGGGTAAAGCAACTGGATTCATGGAATATAAGCGGGAAGAGGCGAAGGAACGCCATCCCGAAACTCGGTTAAATGACTGGAAAGAATATTCTTCTCCTTTCTCTGATGATGTATTGAAAAGACAAGGTGCCCGCTGTATGGATTGCGGGACTCCTTTCTGTCATATGGGAATGGAATTAAATGGGTTAACCTCAGGCTGCCCGATTCACAATTTAATTCCGGAATGGAATGATTTAGTTTTTCACGGAAGATGGCAAGAAGCATTAGATCGACTGTTAAAAACAAATAACTTTCCTGAATTCACCGGGCGGGTTTGTCCGGCACCTTGTGAGGGTTCCTGTACAGTAACCCTTACAAATGATCCCGCAGTAGCAATTAAAAATATTGAACGCGCTATTATTGATAAGGGTTTTGAAGAAGGTTGGGTAAAACCAAGAATTCCAGCCGGCCGTACTGGAAAAAAAGTGGCTGTAATTGGTTCAGGACCAGCTGGCTTAGCCGCAGCTGATCAACTTAACCAAGCTGGTCATTCTGTAACCGTTTTTGAACGGGACGATCGTCCAGGCGGATTGCTCATGTACGGAATTCCAAACATGAAGCTTGAAAAAGCTGTTGTAGAGCGCCGTGTGAATTTACTTGCTCAAGAAGGAATCGAGTTTGTAACCAATACCGAAGTCGGCAAGGACATTACGGCTGCAGAACTGCAGGCGCAGTTTGACTCTGTAATTATTGCGACCGGTGCCCAGAAGCAGCGTGACCTAGTCTTGGAAGGTCGCCAGGCAACGGGAATCCACTTTGCGATGGACTATTTAACGCAAACGACTAAGAGTTTGCTAGATTCTAATTTTGCAGACGGTAAATTCATTGATGCTAAAGGTAAGGATGTTATCGTTATCGGCGGTGGAGATACTGGTGCAGACTGTATGGCTACTGCGCTTCGTCAAGAATGTAATAGTGTTGTACAGTTTGGAAAACATCCAAAGCTTCCAGGCTCTCGTGACGCTGACAATATGTGGCCTGAACAGCCACAAGTATTTACGATCGATTACGCTCATAAGGAAGCTGAAGCTGTATTTGGCGGAGATCCTCGTCAATACTGCATTCAAACGAAGAAAATCGTTTCCGATGAAGCGGGTCACGTTAAGGAGCTTCACACTATTCAAATGGAAAAGATTAAGGACGAGAACGGCAATGTTGTCTTTAATGAGATTCATGGAACTGAAAAGGTGTGGCCAGCACAATTAGTTTTAGTTGCGATTGGATTTGAGGGTCCTGAACAAGAACTGCTCACCCAATTTGAACTAGAAACAGAAAACCGCAAAGTGAAAGCGGAATATGGTAAATTCACCACAAATGTTGAAGGTGTATTTGCCGCAGGGGATGTACGGAGAGGACAAAGCTTAATCGTATGGGCAATTAACGAAGGCCGTGAAGTGGCTCGCGAGGTTGACCGTTATTTGATGGGCAGCTCAAATTTACCTTAAAATGTGTTGGCTGTTGAGCCGACTTACGGACTTATTTATTAGTGGATGGGTGTAAACAAAAGGGGATTTTTATAGATAAATGAAGGGCCTTGGGGGAGGCCCTTCATTTTTGTATTTTATAAATTAGAATAAGTATAATGTACGGATAGGAAGCTGAAATCCACGGATAGGAAGCTGAAATCCACGGATAGGAAGCGAAAATCCACGGATAGAAAGCGGAAATCGACGGATAGAGAGCTGAAATCCATGGATAGAGAGCTGAAATCATCGATGGGAGACCGAAACCCACAGATAAAGAGCCCAAAACAGCTCATAAACCTTAAAACTTTTCATTTGCCAGCCGGTCTCTGTTCTCAGCTAAAGGTGGTTGTTCCATCCAACCGTTTTTGATTAAAAGCTGAATACCGTCTTCTGCATATAGACCAATTTCAGCAATAAGAGCTGTGTAAGTCAATACTAAGTCGCGTCTTTGCGAAACAGATAAAGCTGCACTATAAAATCCTATTGCTGCAGATATGATTTGAACAATATGAAATAACATTAGTTTATCTGAAAAGGGTGGGATTGTGGAGTTGGTTACTTCAGACACCCATGAAGGTGGCGAGATTAGGTCCTCGTTAGTTAATATCGTACTAAGGGTACCAACCTGTCTTTTACAAATATTTTTTCCTCTATTAAAATACTCTTGCAGTTCTTTTGTTTGACAGACCTGTGCAAAACCTAGTTCTAACACTACTTTTGCAATGGTCTTTTGTATGTTATAGCAAATTCCACTTATTTCCACTGCGTTTAATGGCCGTTTTTTTCCAAACCAGCCGGTTAAATAACTTTGATTATGAACAAAATCAATTTGGCTTGGTGGATTAATTTTTGGGGGCCTACTGTATATCCCCTTTTGGAGCATTAACGTTACCGTTCTTTCAAATAACTCCATCGCTTGCTTATTACAGTGGATAAAGTAGGACATTTGATCAGCACGAATAGAGGTACTTACCGCACCAGCATAGCCGGTCATGCCGAGTAATGTCATTACATATATGTACACTAACATAAACGTATCTGTAAATAAGGGAGGGGCAGTAAGGTTAACATCTTTGCTTGTAAAACCCTCCGGAATGGGGTAATTTTCGTGTCTTAGAAAATCTTTAATTTTAATAATTTGAGATTCAGCGATATTTAGGGCAAAAATCAAGATTTCTTTAATGTCTTTGTCCTGTGCTACTTCGATAGAATGCTTAAGTACACAGATAGACATAGTGTCCGACATATATTGAGACCATAGATTTGCTATTTCCCCTGAAGAAAGCCGATTATTATGATCTATATTTTCCACTAAGAAACCTCCATTGGTACATAATCTAATTTTATTTTTTCTCATCTAAATAATATGGTTATTATTAGAAATAAGCTGGATGTTTATTCGAAAAGATTCCATTGTATTTCAAATTTAAAAGGTTGTGGAATGTTACAATAAAGATAGTTTCGGGATTTAAAATTCTGACCCCGTTTCCTTACTTTGGAGGAATGATCATGAGTGAAAAAATTATGAATGAAATAATAGCATGGGTAAAATTAATTGCCATTGCGTTTCTAATTGCTTTTCTTTTTCGACAATTCTTATTTACACCTACAACTGTGTTTGGCGAATCAATGTCGCCGACGTTTCAAGAAAAAGATCGAGTAATCATTAGCAAAACAGCGGATATTCAACGATTTGATGTGATTGTTTTTGATGCGCCAGATGCGGATGAATATTATATTAAGAGGGTAATTGGTCTTCCAGGAGATCATATTAAAATGGAAGATGATGTACTTTATATTAATGGAAAAGCAGTTAATGAACCTTACTTAAAAGAACGAAAAAAATCTCCGTTCATTAGGTTTACGGGTAACTTTTCATTAAAGGAACTTACAGGTGTCTCTAAAGTACCTAAGGACTCAATATTTGTCATGGGGGATAATCGATTACACAGTAAAGATAGCAGATATTTTGGGTTTGTTTCAATCGATTCCGTTATTGGGGAAGTTAAATTTCAATTTTTTCCAATTGATGATATAGGAATAACAAAATGATACGAACAGAAAAAAGGTGAGCATAACTAAACTGCTCACCTTTTTCTACAAGAGAGGATATTGTGAATATTCTGCGCTTATCCTAATGAAGGCACTCTTAACAACGATTGTAAACTGGTAGTAACCTTGCTGATTAAGAATGATACTTTAATGCTCATTAACATCATCATTGAAATTAAGCTAAAAAGAATATTCAAAGCTATCCCTCCAAATTGAAGTTTAGTGTTAAAAATAACACTATGATTAGTGTTAATCTCCGGGAGGAATTTATACAACGATAAAGAGGTACCATTTTTAAACATTTTATAAAACTCGAGAACCCCATAGGAAGGTTCGATAAGACCATGATTCATACACAGAATAAATTTGAACATCCTTAGTAGGATTTAAGTTACTAATATAATATCCATTTCCCATGTAGATCCCTACATGAGTGACCCTTCCGTTTGTTCCAAAGAACATTAAATCACCTTTTCTAAGCTGCTGGAAGGTTAGCGGAGTTCCGACCTTTGATTGCTGAACGCTTGTCCGGGGCAGGGAAATTCCATAACGCTTGTAAATGAATTGGGTCCAAGAGCTGCAATCAGAAATCCAAGGCGCCTTTGCCGGATCGGCACCATAAACATACTGGGTTTTCCCTTGGGTACTGACGGCATAGTCAATAATTAGCTCTGCTTTTTCATATCCTGTATTAACGTGTTGTCCTGGGATTAAATTACTGGGATCTTTAATTTGCGGGTTCAATTTTAGAATTTGTGAAAAAGTAATTCCATGACGCTTAGCGATTGTGTACATCGTATCACCTGGCTTTACCGTGTAAGCAAGCGAGCTTAATGGCATTGCCAAACTAAGTGCCAAAGTGAACAATAAGATGATTTTTTTCATATCCTACCTCGTTTCCACTTTTTTAGTGTCGTTTTCAATAGCCTTTTTATTTTTATCAAAAACGAACTCTCTAAAAGAGGAAATATTTTCAGTTTTCCTTATGAAATCGGTAGATAGATAAAAAGATGACAATCTATACTGACGGTCATCTTTTAAAGAAAAGCTTTCTTGAAAGGGATGGTTATGCTCCCTCGAAAACCTCACCAGCTTCGACATCCTTGTTAACGACTGCACCTGCTCGAATCACAGCTGCTTTTCCAATTTTGACTCCTTCCATAATAACAGCGTTTGGGCCAATAACGACGCCATCTTCAATAACAACAGGTGCTGCATCAGGAGAGGAAATAACCCCTTTAATAACTACTCCGGCACCAATATGGCATTGCTTTCCGATTCTTGCACCCCCGCCAATAACTGCGTTCATATCAATCATTGTTTTTTCACCAATCTCTGCACCTATATTAATACAGGCTCCCATCATCACAACAGCATCATCCTTGATTATAACCCCTTCACGAATGATTGCGCCCGGTTCGATCCGTGCATTTAGATTTTTCGTGTCTAATAAATCAATTAACGAATTTCGTCGGTCCGTTTCGATAAAATAGTCTTCAATTAACTCAGAATGCTGTTCTAAAACTTGTTTGATTTCTTCCCAATTACCAAAAACAATTCCACCATCACCAAGTTTGATGACTTTGCTGCCTTCTCCAAAATGTATTTCGGCAATCTTGCCCTGAATATAGGCTTTTGCAGTGGTTTTCTTTTTAGCATTTTGTAACAGGTTTAAGATACTTGAATTGTCCATCGCCTTAACTCCAATCGCAAATAAATAGGTTAGTTTTATTAAAACATGAAAAAGGGAGCCAGCATACGAAAACTATTCGATAATTTAGCTCCACAATAGGGAAGTTCAAAATGTTAAATTGCACATTCAGCGACAATTTCATAGGAACGAAGTCGCGCTTGATGGTCATAAATTTGTGAGTTTATCATGAGTTCATTTGCGTGTGTTTGATCTAAAAACGCTTGAAGTTTAGTCCGAATCGTTTCAGGGCCACCGATGATGGATGTGGCAAGTCTCTCATCAAGTAAGGATTTTTCAAACTCAGTTGTTAGTCCATCCATGTTTTCTACTGGGGACTGAAGCTTGCCTGGATTGTTCCGGATAAGATTTAAAAATTGCAGTTGCATGGAGCTTGCAAGATAGTTTGCTTTTTCATCTGAATCGGCGGCGATTATATTGACTCCAACCATGGCATAAGGAGCGGCTAGTACTTCTGAAGGCTGAAAGTTGTTCCGGTACAACTCTAACGCAGGTACAGTATACTCTGGTGAAAAATGGCTCGCAAATGCAAACGGCAAACCAAGCTGGGCGGCAAGTCTTGCGCTATAGCCACTTGAGCCAAGCAACCATATAGGAATATTCAATCCTTCACCAGGAATCGCATGAACGTCCATCTTCGCTTGGGCAAGTGACGGGTTCAAGTAAGTACGCAGTTCCGCCAATTGCTGAGGAAAATCATCATACCGAAGATCACGTCTTAATGCTTGTGCCGTGATTTGATCCGTACCGGGTGCGCGGCCAAGTCCAAGATCGATTCGGCCAGGGAATAGTGATTCAAGTGTTCCAAATTGTTCAGCAATCACAAGTGAAGCGTGATTAGGGAGCATAATTCCACCTGAACCAACTCGAATTGTGGATGTACCAGCCGCAACATGCCCAATCACAACAGCAGTTGCAGAACTGGCAATGCCAGGCATATTATGGTGTTCGGCAAGCCAATATCTTTTATATCCTAATTTTTCAACATGACGTGCCAAATCTAATGTATTTCTCAGTGCATCACGAGCCGTTTTGCCCTCAATAATTGGGGAGAGATCCAGCACTGATAATGGTAAAGAACGTTTTAAATTGAATGAGTTAGTTGCCATAAAAGTCAGCTTCTTCCTTAGATAAATTATTTAATAAAACTAAATTTATTTTACCCACTAATGAAAAGGGATCAAAATAGTATGCTCAAAAAGGGATTTTGGAAGAATGTGAGCGCCGGTGCAATAGCGGGAGTTGTAATAATTTTACTAACATACCAATGGATTCAATTGACTAACAAGGAAGTATCGAGTAAGATAACAATATAGCTACGTTGTTCGTAACGATAATAAAGTTTTAACCTTTATACTTGGTTAGGGAGTTTTACATCGATGCCTAACCGACAAGCCTCTGTCTAAATGACATGGAGGACATGCGGATTTAGGTTTCTGCGAACACCCACTTTGAGGAGTGGTGGTTTAAAACTTTCTTAATAAAGTTACGGCAATGGTGGCTTTTTATTTTTCTTTTCTACATAAAAATAAACCAGATTCCTTTTTGGGATCTGGTTTTTCTGTGTTTAAGCGATTTTCTTTATCTCATGGCGATTCAGGGCACTAAACAGACCGAGATAAGTGCCCCATTTAAATGAAATCGAAAATAAGTCCTATTCAAGCGATTTTTTAACATTTCGTTTTAAGCGAGTAAAAGCAATAAAATCACATATTTCCTCTGGAGTAAGTGCAACATCGTCAAGAAAAAGAACAAAATTATTGGATTTTACCATTTCCGCCAAATCAAGCTTTGAATCCTTATGATCAACTTGATTTAAAATATAGTCAACTGAAGTATCAAATAATTCAGCTATCTGAGTTAAGGCTTTTAATGATGGCTCACGATAGCCGGATTCATAGCCTGCATATGTGCTTTTGGCAATTCCAAGGCGATCAGCCGTTTCTTGTAATGACCAATTCTTGTTTTTTCGAAGCTCTGCTAAACGTTGTAACACTTTTCATCACTACCCCTATGTTTATCTTTTTTGATTATAGCAGAATGTTTTCATATATAAAAGAAAAACGTACGCATTTTGAATACATATCTTGATTGTTATCGGTAAAAAGACGTATAATGAGCTATAAATATTCGCAAGGTGCGTACAAATAAATTTACATCTCTTCTTGGAGGTTAACCATGAAAAAGCTATTATTAATTGCGACCGGAGGTACAATTGCATCAATAGAAGGGGATGAAGGACTAGTTCCTGGGTTATCAGCAGATCAACTGTTGCAATATTTTCAGCACACTGATCAGACCATTGATGTGACCTGTCAGATATTAATGAACAGGGATAGTACAAATATGCAGCCTGAGCATTGGGTGGAAATGGCTGAAGCGATTTCCAAAAATTATCACCAATACGACGGATTTATCATTACACACGGAACGGATACACTTGCTTACACCTCAGCGGCGCTTTCTTATATGCTCCAAGGGTTAAAAAAACCAGTTGTTATTACTGGATCACAGGTACCAATTAGCTTTAAGCAAACCGATGCCAAAAGAAATTTAAACGATGCCGTTCGCTTTGCATGTGAGGAGATTGGCGGGGTTTTTGTCGTATTTGATGGACGTGTCATTATTGGTACGAGAGCAGTGAAAATGCGTACCAAAAGTTACGATGCGTTTGAAAGTATAAATCATCCTTACGTCGCCAATATTTCCGGTAATAAAGTAAGTTACTATTGGAGACCAACACGCTCTGACCAAACGCAAGAGCTTCAGGTTGATACTAGCTTATGTTCAGATGTGTTTTTGTTGAAGCTTTATCCAGGGACGAAACCAGAAATATTTGATTTTATTAAAACGCATTATAAAGGGGTTATCATTGAAAGCTTTGGGAACGGGGGTGTTCCTTTTGAAGATCGGAACCTGTTGCCAAAGATTAAGGAATTGACGGAACAAGGGATAGCGGTGTTAATTTCAACACAGTGTTTAGAAGAGGGGCAGGATCTTTATTTATATGAAGTGGGTCGAAAAGTGGCTCAATATGAGGTTATTTTATCCGGGGATATGAACACAGAAGCCATTGTCGCTAAGCTCATGTGGGCACTTGGCAAATCGACTAATTTGCAGGATGTTAAACAAATTATTGAAACACCTGCTGCGTGGGACCTTTCTACGAATTGGGGTAAAGAAGACTGAAAGAAGGACATCTTGTATGAGAAAGAAATTAATCGGGTTCATCTATCTTAATCTAGGCATCTTGTTAGTAGCCATTAATATCCATTTTTTCTTAGCACCTAACCAATTCGCAGCGGGTGGACTTGGCGGACTTGCCATCGTGCTCCATTACTATATTCCGTTTGTTTCAATCGGTTTATTAATGGCTGTGTTTAATATCTTTCTTTTTTTCGCTGGATTTGCATTTGTTGGATTTCAGTTTGGGGTTAAGACGATCTATTCAAGCTTTGCGTTGTCAGGGATGGTATGGATTCTTGATAAGCTTTTCCCTTTATCTGGCCCATTAAGTGACGACAAACTAATTCAACTAATCATTGGTCTGTTGATAGCGGCACTTGGCCTTGTGATCGTGTTTAACCAAAATGCTTCAACAGGCGGGATGGACCTTATCGGTTTAATCCTTAATAAATATTTCTCAATTGATATTGGTAAAGCTGTACTATTAGCGGATCTTCTCATCGCGATATTATCCGTTTTGGCTTTTGGGTTTGAAAAAGGCCTTTATGCATTATTTGGGATAATCTTTAGAGGATTAGTGGTAGATTATTTGTTTGAGCAGTTTTCAATTGTGAAAGAAGTCGTCATTATCAGTAATCAATGCGATTTAATTACAGGTTTTATTGTGAAACAATTACGGCAAAGTGCAACAGTTCACGAGGCTAAGGGAGCTTACTCAAATGACAAAAAAGAGGTTATCACGATCGTTGTAAAAAGGCAGGAATATAATCAGCTAAAAAGATTCGTACACAGCGTTGATAAAGAGGCTTTTGTTATCGTTCACAAAATGAGTGAAGTGCTTGGTAACGGTTTTCGATAAATGATAGATTCATAACTCTGTTCCTTTGGGGATAGAGTTATTTCTATTTTATTGAATCAAAAAATATATAAGACTAAAATGAATGGGGGGAAAGATAAGGGAGGCTAAAGCAATGGACGTGAAACTTTACAATGAAGCGAAAGATTTTATAACGGTTTGCTACGGAGAGTTGGGTAAAACAAAAGGGGAAATGGATCAAAGACTTGAGGAGATCGAGCAGCAAATCAAAGCAGAAGGATATTATGTCCATACCTTTGAGGAGCTTCAACATGGGTCTAGAATGGCTTGGCGCAATAGCAATCGGTGCATTGGCAGGCTGTTTTGGGAAAGTCTACATATCATTGATAAACGGCATCTTGAAACGGAAGAGGAAATTCGTGATGCGTTATTTGAGCATATTGATTATGCAACGAATGATGGAAAAATTCGTCCAACCATAACCATTTTTAAGCCGAAAATAAATCATGAAGTGCATGTTAGATTGTGGAATCACCAATTAATTCGTTATGCCGGATATGAAACAGAATCCGGTATAGTAGGAGATTCTCATTCTTTAGCGTTTACAAAAATGTGTGAGGAGCTTGGCTGGGAAGGAGAAGGCACTCATTTTGACCTATTACCTCTTGTCATTCAAGTGAAAGATCATAAACCAAAAATGTTTGCTATTCCAAAAGAGAAGGTATTAGAAATTCCCATTCGTCATCCTAACTATGATTGGTTTAAGGATTTAAAATTAAAGTGGTATGGAGTTCCTATTATTGCGCAAATGCGCTTAGAAATAGGCGGAATTCATTATACGGCAGCGCCTTTTAACGGATGGTACATGGAAACGGAAATAGGAGCACGGAATTTTGCGGACGATTATCGATATAATTTGCTCCCGAAAATAGCTTCGTTAATGGGGCTTGAAACAGAGACTAATTCATCGTTATGGAAGGACCGGGCTCTGATTGAATTAAATCAAGCGATAATTTATTCATATAAAGAAGATGGGGTCAGTTTGGTAGACCATCACACCGCAGCACAGCAATTTAAAATGTTCGAAGAAAAAGAGGCAGCATGCGGAAGAAATGTAACCGGAAATTGGGTTTGGCTCATTCCTCCACTCTCTCCGGCCACCACACATATATTTCATAAACCTTTTAAAAACGAAACCATTAAACCAAACTTTTTTTATCAAAACGAATTATTTTTATAATTGGCTGTGTTAAAGAACAGTGTTGATTTTTGTTCACTGTTGATTGGAGCGGAAGGTGCGAGACTCCTGCGGGAGAAGGTGTCACGGGAGACCCCACAGGCGCTATGGCGCCGAGGAGGCTCCCGGACTCCCCCGCGGAAAGGGAGCACCTGGAGCGGAAATCAACAGTCTATTTTAACATAGCCTTATAATTTGAAAGGGCTGATCCCGGAGCGTGTTTACCATGCTTGATTGGATCAGCCCTTATTGTTAGTCTTTATTTTTCGTATTTTTCCCACTGTTAATAACAATACCGGAAGAATAATTCCATAAAGAATCGAATAAGGGAACCATATTGATCCGATCACCGATAGAAAATAAGCGGAATTTGGATAAGCAACAAGAGAAAGAACCATCATCGACAACCCTAAAGGGATTAGGAGAAAGCGATAATCCTTTAGTTTTAAGGTTTGCGCCAAACAAAGCGAAGATGCATAAAAGCAGATGACCAGCTTGAAAAAGATCGTGATAAACCAAACGATTGCCAACATCGCCTCAATTCTTTGTAAAAAATCCCCAATATTAATTTTAGTTGCCAAAAGAAAAGTAGGATAGATCTCAATTGCAGTTATACCTGCACCAAGGACAAGAACGGATAGAAAGGAAATTATAATTAATACAATGCCCCCAATCATATATCCTGAGAAAAAGGCTTTTTTTGTAAATTTTGTCTCTTGTACAAAGGGAATGATCATTAAAAAAACAACAAGTTCCATGCTGGGTGTACCAATGTAAGGAAGAGAACCAAAAATAATCGGCTTTATCCCTCCCTCGAACACGGGCAGCATGTTTTCAAACTTTACTTGAGGGGAAATGAAAATGATTAATAGAAATAGTAAAAATAATACCCACGGAAATAAAAACTCTGACGTTCTTGAAAAGGTTTCTAAGCCTAGATGAACTCCGAAAATAACAATGATTAAAAAAATCGCTTCGATAAATTGGATGGGGGTATCCGCTAATATGTGTGTAACTAAGAAATCACCAATGTTCCGTAGTACAAGTGCAGAAATTAGGAAGAAATAGCTGAAAAAAATTATAGAGACGGATTTGCCAAGCCATTTACCAAGGATTTTTTCACTATATTCAGCCAAGGTCATGTTGGAAAAGGAATTTCCTATTGTGTTGTACAAAAAAACTAAGAGGGTTCCAATTGCCACTCCCAGTATCGCCGCTAACCAAGCATCTTGTTTTGCCCTGCCAGCAAAAGCGGAAGGTAAAAGTAAAATGGAGCTGCCAATTAAATACATTGTCACTAATACAGTGAATTGGTTTTGTGAAATTTTCCCATTCTCTAACATTTTAACCTCTAAGATGAATATGTCATTTTTTTATTATTCATTTATTTTTTGAAAATATTCTTTTAAGTTTGGCGAGAATGAAAGACTGATTCCGAGAGAATAATGAATTTGATTAAGTACTTTAAGAAACTAAGCTTTTATGTCACTTGTTACGAGTATGCACTTTTTTAGATTGGGAAGGGGGATTCCTCTGTGATTACGAGCTTAGGAATCTTAGTAGGTGCAATAATATATGGAGTTTTTCAAATTTGGATTTTATTAAAGAAAAAAATGAAAAAAGAGATTGTGGTGTTTATTGTTTTACTTATCATTGGAACTTTGTTAAATATGACTTTATATTTAGGAATTAAGCTGCCAAATCCACTAGATTGGGTAGTTAAAGTTATAAAACCTATCAGCGATTGGTTGGAAAAAATATTAAAGCCTTGATGATTTTGGAATAAATCTGTTGACAAATTTCTACGAAAAGATATAATTTTATTGAAATATCCAAAAATTCTAAATAAAAAGAATTGCGAAAATTGACAGTTTACGTTTCTCCCTCAGCTATGACATGCTTTTGTTAAACAACAAATCGAAAACGCTTTCTTGTCTAACAAAAACATATCAGTTAAAAAAAATATCCGTAAACCATTCTTTTTTGCTAAATCTCAAAGAGGAGGGTAGAAAAATAGAATAGGATATTGTACTTGAAGGATAAGCCGCATAATCCACATTAGACATGCCTTTATAAACAACGATGGAAAGTCCGTTTTGCTTAATACAAAATCTATTTGCATTTATCCTCAACTTGTTGTTGGCTCCGCTCTAATATTCTAGTATATTTATTTAGTATTTATTTTTTAGGAGGAAGTTATGGAAAACAATTCAACAAACGTAAAAGTTCAGGTTGCAGATCCATCCGCAATTGGGATGTTCGGTCTTGCAATGGTTACACTAATCGCTTCATCACAAAAATTAGGAATTACAGAAGGCCTTTCCTTTGTAATCCCTTGGGCATTTTTCCTAGGCGGTATCGCTCAGTTATTTGCTAGTGTTCAAGATGCAAAGCATAATAATGTTTTTGGACAAACAGCATTCGGTGCTTACGGACTATTCTGGATCGGTGTTGGAACTTCATGGTTAATTCAAATGGGTGTATTTGGAGAAGAATTAGCAGCAAATGTTGATCCTAAGCAACTTGGTTTTGCATTTATCGGATATTTAATTCTAAGCCTTTTCTTAACAGTAGGATCAATGGAAACAAATATGGTTTTATTCTCAATCTTTGTGTTAATCGATTTCTTGTTCATTGGTCTTATCCTTTCAACTTTTGGTGTTGTTCCTGAGTTAGCACATCAGGTTGCAGCTGTTTCTGAGTTATTAATTTCTTTAATTGGGTTTTATGGTGCTGGTGCAAATGTATTAAATAACCACTTTGGCCGTGTGGTATGCCCTGTAGGTAAGCCATTCGGAATTTTCAAACCTCAAGCAAAAATGAAGTTGGTTAAAAACGCTTAATTTTTTATATGAAAACCCCGGTTGTTGGACATGCTTGTCTTTGTCCACACCGGGGTTTTTTTGTGCTCTTTTTTCAATAAAAAAAATTGATGAAAAAGGGAACTTGTCTGCTTTACCGAATAGTATGAATTAGAAGTCAGAGAACACTGCGGAACGGTGTTGGAGGTATGCAATTCATACTTTGAAACAAAGGAGTTGATCCATTTTTATGGATGATACAGTTCTTGTATTTGTGTATGGAACATTAAGAAAGCATGAAGCGAACCACTACTTACTAGAGGGAGCAAAATGCCTAGCAGAACAAAGTTGGACGTATGGGGAGTTATATGACACTGGAGAAGGCTACCCGGCTATGAAATGCTCAGTTAGAAACAAAGTCTATGGCGAATTGTATTCTATGAATGAAGAACAGCTTAGGACCCTTGATCAATTAGAGGATTATGCTGGTCCAGGTAAGGATAATTTGTATGATCGCCACAAGCAAACAGTGTATACAGACATCGGCTCGCACAATGCGTATGTATACACAATAAGCCCTGACCATGAGAATTTGCTTCGTAATAAAATTGATTTAGATGACTGGAAAATCTATCATTCTTTTAAACAAACCCCGACCTTCTTTTACTTCGCCTATGGAAGCTGTATGGATCATGAGAGATTTAATTTGGATCACGTTGCTGATTATTTTCAAAATGTTAGTGGCGTGGGAATACTTGATGGATATCAGCTTCGGTACACAAGGATGGTTAGCGACGGAGGAAGAGCGGATATTGTTGAAGAGGGAGGAGTTGTCGAAGGAATAGTCTATGAAGTTCCAGAGGAAGCTCTTTCATACCTCTATCGCCGAGAAGGCGTAAAATATAAAAGCTACCGCCCAGCGCTGATTGATGTAAAAATAGAGGGTCAGTTAAAGAAAAATGTTCTAACGTTTATCGTCGTAAATAAGGATAAGGAAACAGCTCCGCCACTAGATTATGCGATCGAAATTATCCGTGGTGGAAGTGGCTTTCTCAGTGAGTCTTACATTAATAAGCTTAAAAGACAGCTAAAAGAACAATTTAATCTAATCTTATAAGGAAATTGATAATAGGTTCGAAAAATGGAAATTAAAGGTTTACAAGATGATGACGGTGGTTTATAGTAAATGAGTAAATTCAAAATATTAAAACTAGGGGTGTCCAATAGCTGGGCTGAGAGAGAAACGCGACGATGTTTCTTAACCCTCGGGACCTGATCTGGTTCATACCAGCGTGGGGAAGTTAGAATACTGTAAATTAGTAATGGTTTGTGCAATGGACATTACTTAATTTTCGCTAACATCTGCCGGGTCTTAATCAAGACCTGGTTTTTTCATGCTAAAATATGGATTGGATTTTGTCCTTTTTAAAATGGCTTTGTTAAAGAACAATGTTGATCTTCGCTGCAGGTGCGAGACTCCTGCGGGAGAAGGTGTCACGGGAGACCCCACAGGCGCTACGGCGCCGAGGAGGCTCCCGGACTCCCCCGCTGGGTCGCTGAGCACCTGGAGAGGAAATCAACAGCCAATAACAGAGTCAAAATTAAAAGAGGAGAGGACATAATGATGAACAAGTCGATTACTGATCTAAATCTGTCAATTTTATCTAGTTTTTCAGGAAGTAAAAAGGTTTATGTTGGAGGTTCAAGACCTGATATTCAAGTGCCGATGCGTGAAATTCAGTTGAGTCCAACAATCGGAACGGTCGGGGAGGAGAACAATCCACCTATACGGGTTTATGATACTAGCGGTCCATACACAGATTATGAATACGACACTGACATTCGAAAAGGGTTAACCCCACTGCGACGACACTGGGTTCTTGAACGTGAAGACGTCGAAGAGTATGAAGGACGAGCAATTAAACCTGAGGATAATGGCTACAAACAAGACGCCCCACTTGCAAATATGGAAGTTTTTCCAGGCTTACAAAGGAAACCGCTGCGGGCCAAAACGGGTGAAAACGTCACGCAATTACATTACGCACGACAAGGCGTGATTACACCTGAAATGGAGTATATTGCGATTAGGGAAAATGTCGATCCGGAATTTGTTCGAGAAGAAGTTGCATGGGGCCGGGCGATTATCCCTTCAAATATAAATCACCCTGAAAGTGAGCCGATGATTATTGGTCGTAACTTTCATGTGAAAATTAATGCTAATATTGGTAATTCAAGCGTAAGCTCATCGATTGAAGAAGAGGTAGAAAAAATGAGGTGGGCAACCCGCTGGGGCGCTGATACGCTGATGGATTTATCAACCGGAAAAAATATTCATACAACCCGGGAGTGGATTATTCGCAATTGTCCAGTACCTGTAGGAACAGTACCAATCTACCAAGCTCTTGAAAAAGTAAATGGAATCGCGGAGGATTTAACGTGGGAGGTTTTTCGTGATACGCTAATTGAACAAGCAGAACAAGGGGTTGATTATTTTACCATCCATGCTGGTGTTTTGCTGCGGTATATCCCCTTAACGGTCAAGCGAGTGACAGGGATTGTTTCACGAGGGGGCTCGATTATGGCGCAATGGTGCCTAGCCCACCACAAAGAAAATTTCCTTTATACACATTTTGAGGAAATATGTGAAATTATGAAAAAGTATGATGTAGCTTTTTCGCTTGGGGACGGCTTGCGGCCCGGGTCGATTGCTGATGCGAATGATGAGGCACAATTTGCCGAACTGGAGACGTTGGGGGAACTCACAAAGATTGCCTGGAAGCATGACGTTCAGGTTATGATTGAAGGACCGGGTCATGTGCCGATGCATTTGATTAAAGAAAATGTTGATAAGCAGATGGAGATTTGTGGAGAAGCGCCATTTTATACATTAGGACCGCTTACTACCGATATCGCTCCAGGCTATGACCATATTACTTCGGCAATTGGCGCAGCGATGATCGGCTGGTTTGGAACGGCCATGCTCTGCTATGTAACGCCTAAAGAACATCTCGGTCTACCAAACAAAGAGGATGTTAGAGTAGGCGTCATTACTTATAAAATCGCTGCACATGCTGCTGATCTGGCCAAGGGTCATCCTGGTGCCAGAAAGCGTGATGACGCCCTTTCTAAAGCAAGATTTGAATTCCGCTGGCGTGATCAATTCAATTTGTCCCTTGATCCGGAACGGGCGATGGAGTATCATGATGAAACCTTACCTGCCGAAGGTGCGAAAACAGCACATTTCTGTTCGATGTGTGGTCCGAAATTCTGCAGCATGAGAATTTCTCATGATATTCGAGGAATGGCATTGGAAAAAGAGGGCGAACTTGGTAAGGTTATTGATGAAGGTATGACAGAAAAAGCAAAAGAGTTTAAAGCTGGCGGTGGAGAGATTTATCAATAAAAATTTGACCACTGCAAATTAAAAATACCTTACTGTGATCTTGTAGGTGATGGAACCATGAAACAAAAAATTGTCACAACCATCCAAAATATTGAGCAACAGTTTAACGTAAAAGTTTGTTTTGCAGTTGAGGCGGGAAGCAGGGCATGGGGAATACCCGGGGAAGATAGTGACTATGATGTTCGATTTGTATATGCCCATCCTAAGGAATGGTATTTATCCATTGATGAACAACGAGATGTGATTGAACTTCCAAGTGATGACCGTCTCGATATTAATGGCTGGGAGCTACGTAAAGCGCTCCGCCTTTTAAAAAAAGCAAATCCTCATTTATTAGAGTGGCTCCATTCGGGAACCGTTTATTTCCAAACGGGGTCACTCATCGAAAAACTGAAGGAAATCGAGACAAAAGCTTTTTCGCCTCAATCAGCCATGCATCATTATTTAAATATGGCTAAACGTAATTTTCAGGTCTATATGCAGGGAGAGAAAGTGACGATAAAGAAATATTTTTACGTGCTTCGTCCGATTCTAGCCTGTAAATGGATTGAGATTTACAACACTTTTCCACCTGTGGAATTTCCAGTGTTGGTGGACAAAATGTTAAGTCCTGGTCCACTAAAGCAAGAACTCTTAGCTATAATGGAAAGAAAAAGGGCTGGGCAAGGACTTGAACAGGAACTGAAGTCCTTAGTCATCCATGATTATGTAAAAACAGAAATAGATCGTGTTCAAGACTATGCTAAATCAATGAGTGAGAAGAGAGAGGATATAACCATCCAGTTGAATTCTATTTTTCAGGAAACGATTGATGAAGCATGGGGGGGCTTGGCTTAATCAAATAAAGAGCAGCTGATTAGCTGCTCTTTTTTACAAAAATATTATTTATCAAGCTGTAGATCATTAGCAGGAATAGGGATAATTTTTCCACCAATTTGTACATGAATTGTATCGTTAAAGATGGCTTTTACAAATCCTTTTAAAGTAACGGGTGAATCTACGGAGATTTTCTTAGTTTCTGGTTTTTTAGCCATAATCTTCAACACCTTTCAAAGTTTATAAGATATGAAATTTGGAAAAATTATTTAGCCTTACTGATAGTTTAATTGTACAAAATTTGTGGGACGATTGGCAAAGAAAATGAATTAATTACATTATAATTTTTTATGGGAAGTTTTATGTTAATTTTTTATTTACTTTGAAGAAAAAGCTCCCTGTTTTCAATAAAGATCATGAAAGAAGCTAATGGAACAAAATTCTTCTTGTTATTCAGTTAAGAGGATGCTATATTTATTAAGCGATGAGCTAATTTGCATAAGTCAATGAACATGCCGGAAGGCTAAACGTATGAATGTGGTCATACGGTCCATTGCCGCAAACGCAAAAAAGGCGCCTGTTTTCGTAACAGGCGCCTTTTTCTTTTGAAAAATGATTGATTTCGTGAATTTTGGCTGCGGAAAATTGATTTTTTGAGTGAAAACAAGGTTTTTTATTCAAATTGAGCTTGTTTTTTGAAAATGCTCAGGATTTTAGACAATTATATGCTCATAAAAGAGGCTATATGGCCTTCTAATTGTGGATATGACCTATCTGAAAAATTTTATAGACCAACTTTTGAAATATATCGGGTCAACCCCCTAAGTTTGGACATATACTCATGTTTTCTCACGATTCCTTTGTTTTTAAAAAAACTTTTTTATCTATACAGCGATTGGTTTTTTATGATTTATTAGTCCTGCTTCAAACTGTTTTAAGAACTCTTTAGGAGTACGATCAAACAAACTACCGTGAATCCTCCTTTTGTTGTAAAAATCGATATAATCGTCAACTGTTTTATATGCTTGCTCAAGTGTCCTAAATTCATGTCTTTGGAAGCATTCTCGTTCAAGTACACTATGAAATGACTCTATATAAGCGTTATAATTTGGCGATTTAGGTGGGATTCTCTCATGAATTAGTTGGTCCTTATGGGCTTCGCAAAATTCATAAAATGCTTTACTACAAAACTGTGGACCATTGTCAGTCCGTATAACTAGTTTTGTTAATTCCTCTGAAGGAATTCCTCTTTTTAATAGGGCTTTCTGTAACATTCTTGTGATCGACTTGGTCTTACACTCTGTTCCTTTGTAGATACCTACAATGGTACGATCAAAAACATCTATAGCACTGGCGAGGAAAAAGAATCGACGAGATCCTGCGATATAGCCATACTTAATATCCAGTTGCCAAAGCTGGTTCGGACCGGTTACCATGTGATTTCTAGATATACGCCGAGGGTGTTTATTCTTTTTCTCACGTTGAGGGAGTAATATATCCATTTCCTGACACAAACGATACACTTTCTTTTTATTTATGATTAGCTTATATTTCCGCTGTAAGCAGCGAGTTAATTTTCGGTAACCATATACGGAATCCTCGCCATCAAGTAGCCTATTTATAAAAATCTTAATAGATGAATCAAGAACCCTTTTCCCATCTTTTTTTCTTGAAAACCCTGGAATCGGCCGCCCTCCAGTGTTCTTTTTAGGAGAAGGGGTATGAGATTCTCGATAATAGTAGGTGGATCGACGCACTCCTAAAGCTTTTAGAACTCGAAGGGCTGGAAAGCCCTCATGGATCCACTCATTAGCTAAGTTTATTTGGTCACTTAACCCGGAAATTTTTTTTTTAGTTGCTCACGAAGAAGAGCTACTTCAAGTTCCTTTTCACCTAAGAGCTTCATAGCCTTTTCATACTTGGCTTGTAAATCGTTGGGAGCAGGGGGCTGAGTTAGTGGAAGTATTCCTTCATTAGCCATTTCACGTTCAACTTCATCCCGATACACATTGACCCAACTACCTAATGTGCTTTTAGACATACCTAATTTTCTTGCAATAAACGCTATGTTTCCTGACTCTAAAGCCATACGAACATATTTTTTCTTAACTTCTTCAATCACACTATTTCTCTTACTCATAGTGGACTCCTCCCCTTATGACTAAATTGTACTCCTACTAAATTTAGGTGTCCAAATTAGTAAGGGGGCTAAAAAGATATGGTCCAACTTTCAAAATATATGGGTCAAGATTAAAATAAATGGTACAAGCTTCAAGCGATATGCCCATGTTATTCGCGATATGGCTCACTCGCCCCCATCAATGCCATAAAACGGAAACCCCCTTAAAGTCCGCAGCGCTAAAAACAATCATACGCTAAACAAAATTCATCTATAAAAAAACTTATCGATGCTGATCATATCGATTTGCTTTCGTCAGCGACCGAATCAGCTCAATCTCATCCTCAGTCAGCGGGGAGCTGCAAACAGCAGCCGCATTCTCGCGAAGTTGTTTAACCGAACTGGCACCAGCGACTATCGATGTAACGGCTGGATTGGCTAGGTTAAATTGTATCGCTATTTCCGTAAATGGCCGCCCGGAAGCCGTACTAAGTTTTTCACGAAACAGCGGCAAAAGCTTGGCCAACTCCTCGTAGGAATAATCCAAATAACCATTTTCTCGGACCCGGGTCGATGCTTTATCAAGCAGCTTACTGCTCAGCAAGCCATTCGCAAGCGGTCCTCGTGTCACCACACTAATTCCATTTTCCTGTAGAAGCGGCAAGGCTTCCTCTTCAGGGCGCCGATCGAGAAGGCTATATTGCATCATAACCGAGATAATGTTCGATTTAGAAATATACTCGCGAATGACATTCGGGCGAATCGAAGAAATTCCGTAATATTTAATAAACCCTTCCGCTTTTAATTCTTCAAATGCTTCAATTGTTTCATCAATTGGGTCATCCAAAGTGCCGCCATGAAGCTGGTACAAATCAATATAGTCCGTTCCGAGTCGCTTTAGACTTTGCTTTACTTCTTCTTTTATATAAGCCTTCGATGGATCCCAACTCCAGCCGTCCTTAGAATCCCGCCAGCGGTTACCAACTTTTGTCGCGATAACAACCTGATCCCGGACAGCCTTCAGTGCTTGTCCAACAATACTTTCATTTGTTCCAAAATCATATAAATCAGCCGTGTCAAAATAATTAATGCCAGCCTCTAATGCTGCCTCGATAATTCCGCGAGCCGTTTTTTCCTCTGTCCCAAGTGTCATACAGCCTAAGCCCAGCTTACTGACGAAAAGATCAGAACGGCCTAATTGTCGTTTCTCCAATTGCCTCACTCCATTCCTGTATGCTCTTTTCTATTCTATCGAATGGATGAAGTGTGATACAAATTTATCGTTTTTACGATTAAGGCTTAGCGAGTGATATCCTCTGCCCAATCGATCATCAATTCATAGCGGCGGCGGTATTCGGCAATCTTTCTTTTAATTTCCCATGCTTTTCCTACGAGGACGAAGCCTTTATCATGAACATAGATTTTCATTCGTTTCTCCCCCAAAATTAAAGTATGGTAAAATGTATGAGTCTACCATATCGGAATAGAACAGGAGTGACGGAAAAAAATGAGCCGCCTCGAAGAAAAAACGATTAAAACGGAACATATTTTTACCGGAAAGGTAATCAGTTTGCAGGTTGATGATGTTGAACTGCCGGATGGAAAAACAGCAAAACGGGAAATAGTAAAACATCCCGGAGCCGTTGCTGTGATTGCTGTAACAGCCGATAACAAAATCGTCATGGTCGAGCAATTTCGGAAAGCACTGGAACGAAATCTGGTAGAGATCCCAGCCGGAAAGCTAGAAAAGGGAGAAGACCCGCTTTCTTGCGCAGCAAGAGAGTTGGAAGAAGAGACTGGTTATGTTAGTGAAACGCTAGAATTGGTGAATTCCTTTTATGTTTCCCCGGGATTTGCTGATGAAATTGTTCATGTTTACGAAGCGCGCGGCCTTTCGAAAAAAGAAAATCCTGCTGAACAAGATGAGGATGAGTTCATCAATCTGCTAGAATTATCACTCGAAGAAGCAGAACAATATATCAAACAACAAAAAATCTATGATGCGAAAACCATTTTCGCTGTTCAATACTTAAAGCTGAAAGAGGCACTGAAACGCTAATGAAGCATTATTACGTTGACTTGCATATACATATCGGCAGAACTTTTACCGGAAAAGCAGTAAAAATAACAGCAGCAAAATCTCTGACTTTTTCCAATATAATTGATCATGCTCGAAATGAAAAAGGCTTAAATATGGTTGGAATTATTGATTGCCATTCGCCTGAAGTGATTATCGAAATCGAAAAGCTGATGGAAAAAGGTGAACTAACAGAGCTTCCTGATGGCGGGTTAAGCTATGGAGGTTTGACGGTGATTCCTGGCTCGGAATTGGAAATCTACGACGAGAATTGCCAAGGCCCGATCCATTTGCTTTGCTATTTTCCAACACTTCAGGCGATGAAAGAATTCTCTAGCTGGCTTTCAGGTCATTTGAAAAATATCAACCTTAGTTCACAACGAATCTATGCTAGTGGGAGAGAGCTTCAAATCAAGGTCAAGGAACTGTCCGGAATTTTTATCCCGGCTCATGTATTTACTCCTTTTAAAAGCCTTTATGGTAAGGGAGTGATTCGTTCCCTAACTGAAGTTCTTAATCCAGAGCAAATTGATGGAATTGAATTAGGCTTAAGCTCGGATACGTTAATGGCGGACCAGCTAGGCGAGTTGCATCAATATTCGTTTGTGACAAATTCGGATGCCCATTCTCTTCCGAAAATAGCCCGAGAATACCAGGTCATCGCAATGGAAGAACCTTCATTTGCCGAACTGAAAAAAGCGCTGCATCTTAAAGGCGATCGAAAAATAGTCGCCAACTATGGCTTAGATCCGCTGCTTGGAAAATATCATCAAACGGTATGTGCTACATGCCAAACTCAATACTCAACTGAGGAACCGTGTTGTCCTCAGTGTCAGGATACAAAAACAGTGAAGGGTGTGGCAGACCGGATTTTAGAATTAAAGACGGCCGAGTACTCACCGGAAAATCGCCCGGTTTATGTTCATCAAGTGCCACTTGATTTTATTCCAGGCCTTGGGCCAAAGCTGCTAAGAAAGCTATTGGATCATTTCGGCACGGAAATGGCGATTCTTCATGAAGTTCCGGAGGCAGCCTTAAAGCAGGTGGTTCCGGAAAAAGTAGCTGAACTGATCATCAAGGCTCGCCAAGGGGAGTTAAACCTCTTAGCTGGCGGCGGTGGAAAATACGGAAAAATAGCCGATTAATCACAAAAAACAGTCTACCTTATCTAGGTGGACTGTTTTTGTTCATGGCTGTGTTAAAGAATAATGTTGATGTAATGCTATCTGTTGATTGGAGTGGAAGGTGCGAGACTCCTGCGGGAGAAGGTGTCACGGGAGACCCCGCAGGCGCTATAGCGCCGAGGAGGCTCCCGGACTCCCCCGCGGAAAGGGAGCACCTGGAACGGAAATCAACAGCCAAATATAGCAAAGCCCAAAAAAGAACTCTAGTAATGAAAAAGATCCAGTCATAGAAATAGTAGACAAGCATAGAATGTACTAATTAATTTTAGGAGGAAGACAATGAAGAAGAGATTATACCAGAACGTCGCGGCCAATCATTTTCGTGAATATTCCTCAGTCTATATTTTCGTGATTGTGCTTTTCTTGATGGGAGTTATTTTTGGGGCGGTCGTTGTAAATAGTTTAAGTTTTTCGCAAAAAGAGGATTTGTTCTATTATTTGTCACAATTTTTCGGTCAGCTGACAGATGGGAAAGAAGCGTCGTCAAATGATTTATTCAAACAAAGCCTGCTTCATAATAGTAAATATATAGGGTTAATGTGGCTGTTGGGTATATCGATCATCGGCTTACCGGTCATCCTTATTCTCCTCTTTATTAAAGGAATGGTAGTCGGCTTTACTGTTGGTTTTTTAGTAAATCAAATGGGCTGGGACGGATTTTTCCTTTCATTTGTTTCCATTCTCCCGCAAAACTTTATCATTATTCCGGTCTTTATCATCATGGCAGTGATGACGATTACTTTTTCATTGCAAATGATTCGCAGGCAGTTTATGAAAAAAATCAGCAATCCGTTTATGCCAATGCTGTCGCGCTATTTTTTAACCCTGGCAGCGGCAATGGTTTGCATCTTTATAGCGGCCGCAATAGAAGCGTATCTGTCGCCTTCATTGATGAAGGCAGTGATAAACTCATTGTCTTAAATTAAAATAATTATTATATAAAAATAAATATTTATTCTTATTTAGAATAATTGTTTTTGAAACTGGCTTTCCTTCTGTTATAATGAGAATGGAAATTGGCGAGGGAGGGACTGTCAGTATGGAAAGTAGAATAGAACGAATTAAGAAGCAGCTGCATTCATCCAGCTATAAATTAACACCCCAGCGCGAAGCAACGGTTCGAGTTTTGTTAGAACATGAAGAGGATCATTTAAGTGCCGAAGATGTTTACCTCCTCGTTAAAGAAAAATCGCCTGAGATTGGTCTAGCTACTGTATACCGAACATTGGAATTATTAACCGAGTTGAAAATTGTCGATAAAATAAATTTCGGTGATGGGGTATCCCGATACGATTTGCGTCAAGAGGGAGCCGCCCATTTTCATCACCACTTAGTTTGTATAGAATGCGGATCAGTGGATGAAATCCAGGAGGATCTTCTTGATGATGTTGAGGCGGAAGTTGAGCGGAAATGGAATTTTAAAATCAAAGACCACCGATTAACCTTCCATGGAATTTGTCATCGCTGCCAGGAAAAAGAAACAAGAAAAGATTAAATAAAAGAGGCTGATTTTATTCCGGTTCCCTCACTACCACGCAAGTTGGCAGTGCTCAAGGGCTACACCAAAATAAGTCAGCCTCTTTTTTATAACTTTCATTTTAAAATATGGCTTTGTCAAAGCTTCTTGTTGATTGGAGCGGAAGGTGCGAGACTCCTGCGGGAGAAGGTGTCACGGGAGACCCCACAGGCGCTATGGCGCCGAGGAGGCTCCCGGACTCCCCCGCGGAAAGCGAGCACCTGAAGCGGAAATCCACAAGAAGCTTCACCCAGCCTAAAAAAATAGTAGAAAAGGTATAAATCCTACCACCTTTGGCATACCTTGTACTAGTAGTAAACGGCTGGAGGATGTAAAATGAAAGTATGGTTTAAGCTTTTTATAAAATCGATAAAGGTCTTTATTCTGTTTACGGGATGCACGATCCTTTTTTATTATGGAATGATGTGGGTCAATGAAGAGTATCAAAATTATCATCGCTACGATGAGCCAGAGGGCTCAGCACTGAAAGTATCAGCACCTGTAGACGGACAAAATATGCCTTGGCTTGACCGGCTAATATTGTTTTATTTAAATGGGGAGTAATGATATCATGGAAGATCGGCTTCGAGATTTTATCCATTTTTTAATTGTAGAAAAAGGACTGGCAAAAAACACAATCATATCTTATGAACGGGATCTTCGAAGTTATCTGAACTATTTAAAGACAACCGAGCTGATGACCGACCTTAATGAAGTTCAACGGTTTCAAATCATTCGTTTTTTAGCAACATTAAAGGATCAAGGGAAATCATCGAAAACGATTGCCCGGCATATTGCCTCACTCCGTGCTTTTCATCAATTTTTGCTGAGAGACAAAGCGGTGGAACGGGACCCGACGGTTCATATTGAATCTCCACAGCGAGATCAATCTTTGCCCAAGGTGTTAAGCATAAAGGAAGTAGAAAAATTGCTAGACTCACCTAAGGTTCACGACCATTTTGGACGAAGGGATAAAGCGATGATTGAGCTTCTGTATGCTACTGGTATACGGGTAAGTGAGCTGATCGGTTTAAATTTAGGTGATGTCCATTTAACGATGGGGTTTATTCGCTGTATCGGGAAGGGAAACAAGGAAAGAATCATTCCAATTGGCAGGACCGCTACCTCGGCATTACAAGATTATTTAGAAAATGGAAGACATTTATTTTTAAAAAAACAAAAAGACGATGCGTTGTTTTTGAATCATCTTGGTAGAAGGTTAACTAGACAAGGCTTTTGGAAAATCTTAAAGCGACTCACCCATAATGCGGGGATTACAAAGGAATTAACCCCCCACACACTGAGGCATTCGTTTGCTACCCACTTGCTCGAAAATGGGGCTGACCTCCGCGCTGTTCAAGAATTGCTGGGGCATTCGGATATTTCTACAACGCAAATTTACACTCATGTAACGAAAACAAGATTGAAGGATGTTTATAGCCAATTTCATCCGCGAGCTTGATAGTTTAATAGAAGAGAAAAAAGCTGTCGAAAAAAACGCAGCTTTTTCTTGTCTCTTGCTACTATTTTTGAGTACAATTAAGATGTCAGACTTCTGACAAATAAAAATGGTTATTCAGATTGTCAGAAGGGAATTCTAAAGATAAATGTAAAAACAGATTCAACCGAAGGAGGATGAAACTGATTATGCCTACATACAAACGAGTATTTTTAGTTGTTATGGATTCAGTTGGAATTGGAGAAGCGCCTGATGCTGAACATTTTGGTGATAAAGGTTCAGATACTTTGGGACATATTGCGGAAAAAATGAACGGCTTGCACATGCCCAATATGGGGAAGTTAGGACTAAGCAATATAAAAGAAATAAAGGGAATTGAAAAAGCCATCGCTCCACTTGGGTGCTATACGAAAATGATGGAAGCTTCAGTCGGAAAAGATACGATGACAGGACATTGGGAAATCATGGGTTTAAATATTAAAACCCCTTTCAAGGTATTCCCGGAAGGTTTTCCGGATGAATTGATCTCAGAGCTTGAGTCTCGAGCCGGGAGAAAGATTATTGGGAATAAGCCCGCTAGTGGCACAGAAATTTTGGATGAACTTGGTGAACAACATATGAAAACCGGGGACTTAATCGTCTATACATCGGCGGATTCGGTTTTGCAGATTGCTGCCAATGAGGACATTGTTCCGATTGAAGAGCAATATAAAATTTGTAAAATGGCTAGAGAATTAACGTTGGACGAGAGATATATGGTGGGCCGGGTTATTGCCAGACCTTTTATCGGTCAACCAGGCGATTTTAAAAGAACGGCAAATCGGCATGATTATGCGTTAAAACCATTTGGACGAACAGTAATGAATGAATTAGCCGATACAGGCTTGGATGTTATTGCAATCGGGAAAATATCGGATATTTATGATGGTGAAGGTGTTACACAATCCTGGAGAACGGTATCCAATATGGATGGAATGGATAAATTGCTACAGTCATTGGATGTCGATTTTACAGGATTAAGCTTCGTCAATTTAGTCGACTTTGATGCCCTATATGGCCATCGTCGTGATCCAATCGGTTATGGAAAGGCGTTAGAAGAGTATGATGTGCGTCTTGCCGAAGTATTGGAAAAAATGAATGAAGATGATTTATTAATGATCACAGCGGACCATGGAAATGATCCTGTTCATCACGGCACAGATCATACACGCGAATACGTACCTTTAATCGTTTATTCAAAAAAGATGAACGCAGGCAAGGAATTGCCGCTGCGCCAAACTTTTGCGGACATCGGCGCAACCATAGCAGAAAACTTTAATGTAAAGGCACCGGATTTTGGAACGAGCTTTTTACATGAACTAGATTAAACGTTAAGGTTGGTGAAGAAAATGAACTTTGAAAAAATTGAAAACGCTGCAAAATACCTGCATGAGCAGTATGAGGCTGTCCCGAAAATAGGGTTAATTCTTGGTTCAGGCTTAGGAGTTCTTGCCGATGAAATCGAAAATGCCGTAAAAATACCTTATGATAAGATTCCGGATTTTCCGGTTTCTACAGTGGAGGGGCATGCTGGTCAGCTTGTTTTCGGAACATTAAATGGAGTAGAGGTTGTCGCCATGCAAGGGCGCTTCCACTTTTATGAAGGCTACAGCTTTGAAAAAGTAACCTTTCCGGTTCGGGTAATGAAGCAATTAGGGGTCGAAACATTGATTGTAACCAATGCAGCCGGTGGGATTAATGAAAGCTTTGAGCCTGGAGACTTAATGCTGATCGCTGATCATATTAATAATATGGGCACAAATCCACTTATCGGTCGAAATGATGCTAAGCTTGGCCCCCGTTTTCCGGATTTATCGGAAGCTTATAGCCGTTTTCTGCGTGATAAGGCAAAAGGGATTGCAGAACAATTACAAATTCCTGTTAAGGAAGGAGTTTATGTCGGGAATACCGGTCCATCCTACGAGACTCCTGCTGAAGTAAGAATGCTGAGAACGTTAGGCGGGGATGCAGTTGGAATGTCAACTGTACCAGAAGTCATTGTGGCCCGGCATGCTGGCCTGAATGTGTTGGGTATATCGTGTATCTCCAATATGGCAGCGGGAATTTTGGATCAACCGCTTACTCATGATGAAGTAATCGAAACCACAGAAAAAGTTAAAGCTAATTTTATTAAATATATAAAAGCGATTGTTGCTTCACTTAAATGAGAAGATCATAGTTAATATTGAGAAACGTGGTGTTCATAAATGAGAATGGTCGATTTAATTGAAAAAAAACGAGATGGTCTTGAACTGGCGAAAGCGGAAATAGATTTTATTATTAGTCAATATACCGCGGGCGATATACCCGATTATCAGATGAGTGCTTTAACGATGGCCATTTTTTTTCAAGGAATGACAGACACGGAGCGGGCCAATCTAACGATGGCAATGGTTGAATCGGGAGATCAAATTGATCTTTCGAAGATTGAAGGAATTAAGGTGGATAAGCACTCAACAGGCGGAGTAGGGGATACAACCACTTTGGTACTCGGTCCATTAGTTGCTGCCGTTGGGGTTCCGGTTGCAAAAATGTCCGGGCGCGGTTTAGGGCATACGGGCGGGACAATTGATAAGCTTGAGTCTGTTTCGGGGTTCCATGTGGAAATTGAGAATGAGGAATTTATTGAACTTGTAAATAAGAATAAACTGGCTGTCATTGGTCAAAGCGGAAACTTAACTCCTGCGGATAAAAAGCTTTATGCACTTCGTGATGTAACCGCAACAGTAAACAGCATACCGTTGATCGCAAGCTCCATTATGAGTAAAAAAATTGCCGCTGGTGCCGATGCGATTGTTTTGGATGTAAAAACGGGTGCAGGCGCTTTTATGAAAACTCTTGATGAAGCAAGAGAACTAGCCAAGGCAATGGTCGGAATCGGAAACGATGTCGGCCGAAAGACGATGGCTATTATATCCGATATGAGTCAGCCGCTTGGATTTGCGATCGGCAATGCATTGGAAGTAAAAGAAGCAATTGACACGTTGCGCGGTGATGGTCCAAAGGATTTAACGGAGCTTTGCTTAACGCTAGGCAGTTATATGGTTTACCTTGCTGAAAAAGCTGATTCACTCGAACAGGCTCGTGAACTTTTACAAGCAGCAATCGAAGACGGTTCAGCGCTTGAAAAAATGAAGCAGTTTCTATCTTCACAGGGCGGGGACGGTTCGGTTGTCGATGACCCTGCTAAACTCCCACAAGCAAAGTATACGTTTGAATTGCCGGCTAAAGACGATGGATATGTTGCAGAAATAGTTGCAGATGCTGTTGGTTCAGCTGCAATGCTGCTTGGTGCCGGAAGAGCAACGAAGGAGTCAACTATTGATCTGGCGGTAGGACTAGTGCTCCGCAAGAAGATTGGGGATAAAGTAGAGAAAGGTGAATCCCTTGTCACAATCTATAGTAATTTTGAAAACGTTGCTGAAGTGCAAGAGAAACTCTATCAAAGCATCAGGTTATCACAAGGTGAAGTAAAGGCACCAAGTCTTATTTATGAGCAAATAACTGAATAAATTTGAAAAAACGCCAAGGTGAAACTTGGTGTTTTTTATGCCCTTTTTTAAGGGTAACTAGTCTAAGAATAGTAAAAGAAAATATTCCCTTTAATAATAGAAAACTGTATAAAAATGGTTTTAATGGAAAAAATGAAGGCTATTAAGAATGGGAGGTTTATGGTTATGAAACGAAACGTATCGATAGTAATAGCGATATTACTTAGTCTAACATTAGTCATTCCAACAGTTTCTGCAGAAGAACAACAACAAGAACAAAGTACACAGCTTGTCGACAACGCCAGGTCTGCCATTTTAATTGAAAGAGATACAGGCTCGATTTTATATGAAAAAAATAGTGATGAGAAATTACCACCAGCCAGTATGACCAAAGTTATGACCATGCTTTTAATCATGGAAGCGATCGACCAAGGAAAGCTTGATTGGAAGGAGAAAATCCGTGCCAGTGAATACGCAGCGTCCATGGGTGGTTCGCAAATTTTCTTAGAGCCTGGCGAAGAAATGACGACAGAAGAGATGCTAAAAGGAATTGCCATCGGTTCAGGAAATGATGCCAGTGTTGCCATGGCTGAACGAATTGCTGGTTCAGAGCCCGCGTTTGTGGACATGATGAATGCTAAAGCGAAGGAACTGGGGTTGAAAAACACTCATTTTAAAAACACAACAGGTCTGCCTGCAGAAGATCATTACAGCACTGCTCATGATATGTCGATGATGGCAAAGGAACTTTTAAAATATCAAGACATTACAAGGTTTACCGGCACGTACGAAGCGTACTTGCGTGAAAATACTGATAAGAAATTTTGGCTCGTAAATACGAATAAGCTTGTTCGTTTTTATCCAGGAGTGGATGGCTTAAAAACGGGCTTTACGGGCGAAGCGAAATATTGCTTAACAGCTACCGCCCAAAAAGATGGAATGCGTGTAATCGCAGTTGTATTTGGTGCACCAACATCGAAGGAAAGAAATGCCCAGGTTACCAAAATGTTAAATTTTGCTTTTTCTCAGTACAAGACTCATCCGATCTATAAGCGCAATACCGCGGTAGCACTTGCAAAAGTGAGTAAAGGGAATAAGAAGACCGTTGGTGTCGTGACAAGTGAACCGATTTCGTTATTAACGAAAAAGGGTGAAAATATCGCTGAAGTTGAGAAAAAATTTATCATCGATAAAAATATTAAGGCTCCAATCACAAAAGGTGACCGAGTCGGAACACTTCAGCTTGTCAGCAAGGGAAAGGTTGTTATGGAAAGTCCGCTTGTATCCAATCAGACCGTAAAAACAGCAACTTGGTGGGAATTGTATAAGCGTTCCTTTGGAATGTTTTCTAAAATTGGGGATTAACTGTCGAATCTACGCTTATGACAACTTCTTTTAGCGAATACCCACTAGTTTTGTCCATTAAGAAGGAAACCGTTTTACTTGTGACGAATTGACTCACTATACCAAATAAGGAGGCATTGGATAGTGAGTCTAAACATTGATATGGATATAAAGCATGACGTTTTATGCATTCGGTTAGCTGGAGAATTGGATCATCATACAGCTGAACAGCTTCGCGAACTTGCATCCAAGGCAATAGAGGATTCTAACATCCGACATATTGTTTTAAACCTAGAACAATTGACATTTATGGATAGTTCGGGACTAGGGGTTATTTTAGGCCGATATAAACAAATTAAACAGGTTGATGGTGAAATGGTGGTATGCGCAATTTCTCCAGCAATTAAAAGATTATTTGATATGTCAGGATTATTTAAAATCATTCGGTTAGAGCAGACGGAAGAATTTGCTTTACAAAGATTGGGGGTAGCCTGACATATGAAAAATAAAATGGAGCTGCAATTTAGCGCATTAAGCCAAAATGAATCGTTTGCCCGGGTTACTGTAGCAGCATTTATTGCCCAGTTAGACCCGACAATGGATGAATTAACCGAAATTAAGACCGTTGTATCTGAAGCAGTAACAAATGCGATTATTCACGGTTACGATAATGATCCGAAGGGGATCGTCTTTATATCCGTTACATTAGAGGATGGTTTTGTTGAAATGAAAATCAGAGATGAGGGAATCGGTATTCGTGACGTGGAAGAAGCCCGTCAACCTCTATTTACAACAAAACCAGATTTAGAAAGGTCTGGAATGGGTTTTACCATTATGGAAAACTTCATGGATGATGTAGAGGTTACTTCGCAGACAGGCAATGGAACGATCGTCACGTTACGAAAGCATTTATCACAGAACAAAATGCTGTGCAATTAAGGAGTCTTGCCTATGGATGTGGAGGTAAAAAACAATAGTAAGCAGATCTATCTTAAGGACCATGAAGTGAAAGAACTGATTAAAAGAAGCCAAACAGGGGATCAAGCCGCCCGGGACTTGATTGTTGAAAAAAACATGAGGCTTGTATGGTCTGTTGTTCAGCGATTTCTAAATCGTGGCTATGAGCCAGATGATCTCTTTCAGATAGGCTGCATTGGACTGTTAAAGTCGGTCGATAAATTCGATTTATCGTATGATGTTAAATTCTCCACTTATGCCGTTCCAATGATTATTGGTGAGATCCAGAGGTTCATTAGAGATGATGGAACCGTTAAGGTAAGCAGATCATTAAAGGAATTAGGGAACAAAATACGCAAGGCTAAAGATGAACTGTCTAAAACGATTGGCAGAATCCCAACTGTTAATGAGTTGGCTGAGTTTTTGGAGATTTCAGCTGAAGATATTATCATGGCACAGGAGGCTAGCAGAACACCAACCTCCATTCATGAAACTGTATTTGAAAATGACGGGGATCCCATTACGTTGTTAGATCAAATTGATGATGGAAATGAAGAAAAATGGTTCGACAAAATTGCCCTAAAAGAAGCCATACTTGAGCTTGATGATCGGGAAAGATTAATTGTATACCTTAGGTATTATAAGGATCAGACTCAATCAGAGGTTGCTGCAAGGCTAGGGATTTCCCAAGTTCAAGTATCAAGATTGGAGAAAAAGATTCTCCAGCACATGAAAGACCGTATGGATCTATAATCCGTGCGGTTTTTTTCTTTGTTTAGGAAATAACAGATTCTTATGCTGTGGATAACTTTTACAACGCTAGACTCGCCCAGCTCCTAGTGGACTTCGCCCACCTCCCTACGATAAGTCAACATCGAATCGCTATCGCTCTTCGTGTTTCCTTTATCTCAGTCGATGTGCTCCAGTCCTGTCGTGAGCTACCCGGGCGCTTGCGCTTTTGTTCTTTACCTCCAAAATTTGGCCAACATGAAAAAATTTCTGTAACTCATACTACTTATAAGAAATCATTGGTTTGGGAAGTGAATGGGATGGAAAAAACAATCTACATTCGCATGAGGAACCGCAGCCAAGTTCGACAAGAGGGAAAAGTATATATACAGGATATCGCTCAAATTATTGCTGATGATCACCTTGATAAACAAATTCGCGTACTCGAAGTTTATCAAGTGAAAAATGAAGATCGAAATATTGTTGTGGTAGATGCGATGACCGTAATAAAGAAAATAACAAAGGTGTTTCCAGACTACGAGGTTCAGATGATTGGACCATCACAGACGATTGTTGAGGTTATTTTTAAAAAAAGAAAGTTTTCGTTGCCCGCTTTTCTGTTAATTTGGTTTTTATTATTTTTCGGAGCCGCCCTAACGATTATGAACTTTCATGAAGATGTCAGCATGCAAATTGTTCAACAAAGGTTGTATACGATTATCACAGGAAAAAAAGAAGTGAAGCCGCTCCTATTTCAAATTCCATACTCCTTCGGCTTGGGACTTGGGATGGTGCTTTTCTTTAATCATTTCTTTAGGAAAAGAATTAATGAAGAACCAAGCCCCCTCGAAGTGGAAATGTTTAATTATCAGCAAGATATAGATCAATATGTCATCATGCACGAAAACAAAGAAAGTATGAAGCATATCGATGATCATTGATCTTATCCTTGTTATCTTTATTAGTCTTGCCGGTGGTTTAGCAGTTGGAGCGGGTTTTGTGGCTTTTTTAACCGTCTTGGGAATCATTCCAAGATTAACCCAGTTATCTAAAACGATGAAAATGATTCATTTTTATGAATGGGCGATTGTTTTTGGGGCTGTTTTTGGAACCTTCGCTAGTCTTAGAGACCCAATCATTATCCTCCCATCCTTTTTATTAATCATCCTTGGTTTAACCGGTGGTGTCTTTGTTGGAATGCTTGCTGCCGGATTAACGGAAGTATTAAATGTTTTCCCAATTTTAGCCAAACGTGTGGGAATTGAGGACCGGATCGAAATCCTGATGATGGCAATTGTATTAGGGAAGGTTTTTGGTTCACTGTTTCATTGGATCTATTTTGTAAATTAACGCTAGACGGGAAGGAATAACATCATGAATCAACGGAGAAGGGTCATTTTAATTACAGATGGTGATGATTATGCAAGAAGGTCTGTAGAAACAGTGGCAGCAGAAATTGGCGGTAGGTGTATTTCGATGTCCCATGGGAATCCGTCTATATTAACTGGTCCGGAATTGGTTAAGCACATCAAAAAAACTCCCTATGACCCCGTGTTTGTCATGTTTGATGATAGTGGGTATGTTGGCGAAGGAGCCGGTGAAGAAGCATTAAAACATGTAGCTACCCACGAGGACATCGACGTTTTAGGTATCATAGCGGTTGCGGCTAAAACGAGGCAGGCTGAATGGACGAAAGTGGATGTTTGCATTGATAGGGAGGGGGTATTAACACCATATGGAGTCGATAAATATGGTGAACCCGAACTGGAAATAGGGCGGCTTTACGGGGACACGGTCTATTGTTTAGATCAGCTTAATGTTCCAATTATTGTTGGAATCGGAGACATTGGAAAAATGGCTCAGCATGATCATTACGAAAGAGGGTCTCCCATTACGAAAAAAGCTGTAGATATCATTTTAGAAAGGAGTGGATATTATGGCAGCCAAAACAAAAGATAAGATTCCAATTCCCGAGTCAGTGGAAGAAATAGAGGATTTTTTTAAAGAAAAAATTGGCCTGGAAAGCAGCTTTGATCTAGGGGTTCGAAAGCTTAAAATAATCAGGAAAAATGTCCATCTTTACTATGTTAATGGGCTGGGGGATACTCAGTTCATTATGGAAATAATGGAGTCGCTGATCCGGATCAACGATCATGAAAAGCTATCTGCAAACCTGTTCCATATTATTGAAAATCATCTCATTCATCAATCTGTTAAACCAATTGAAACATTAGATGAAATGGTAGATCAGGTGTTGTCTGGTTTAATGGTAGTGGTGATTGAAGGTGAGCAAAAAGCCTTGGTGGTCGATGTCCGAAGTTATCCTGGGCGCCAGCCGCAAGAACCTGATACAGAAAAGGTTGTCCGTGGTTCACGAGATGGCTTTGTCGAAAATATTGTTGTAAACACAGCGTTAACGAGACGAAGAATTCGTGATGAGAGACTTCGATTTGAAATCATTAAAGTTGGGGAACGCTCAAAGACCGATATTGCCGTTGCTTATATTAAGGACGTAGCCGACACAGATCTTATCAGCATCATTAAAAAAGAAATACAAGCTATTAAAATAGATGGTTTAACAATGGCGGATAAAGCTGTAGAAGAATTTTTACTAAAGCAGGGGTATAACCCTTATCCACTTGTTAGGTATACCGAAAGAGCGGATGTGGCAGCCACGCATCTTTTAGAGGGGCATGTCCTGATTTATGTCGATACCTCACCGAGCGTCATCATAACGCCGACGACTTACTTTCATCATATGCAGCATGCAGAGGAATTCCGTCAATCACCTGCTGTTGGAACGTTTGTAAGATGGGTGCGCTTCCTTGGGGTTATAATCTCGATATTTCTCTTGCCTTTATGGTTTCTGTTCGTTGTAGAGCCCCATTTTTTACCAGAGCAGCTAGCGTTTATCGGACCAAATAAGCATACAAATATTCCAATTGTAATCCAGCTTTTCCTAGCTGATATTGGGCTTGAATTCTTAAGACTAGCAGCAATACATACCCCTACACCTCTTTCAACCGCAATGGGCTTAATTGCTGCGGTGTTAATTGGTCAAATAGCGATTGAAGTAGGCTTATTTGTCCCTGAAGTGATTCTTTATGCTTCCCTTGCCACAATTGGTACGTTTACAACGCCAAGCTATGAACTAAGTATTGCAAATAAAATTGGCAGACTAATGTTGTTAATCGCGGTTGCAATCTTTCATGCACCAGGATTCGTCATTGGCTCTACCGTATATTTCTTATTATTAGTGGCAATCCGCTCATTAAATACGCCTTATCTGTGGCCGTTTCTTCCATTTAATCCAAGAGCAGCTTGGCAAATTTTGATCCGTACAAGTGTGCCTGGCGATAAAATTCGGCCAAGTATTGTTCACCCAAAAAACCGTCAAAAGCAACCGGCTAATTCCTAGAAAATGATTTACAGACGAATGGTAATTATGATAAAGTTGGTTTAATTAAATTTTGGATACAGAAAAATAGACAGTATCTCTCGCAGAAACTGTCTATTTACTTATATATTTGAAATGCATTTTCGGAGGGGAAAACGATGTATTTTCACGGAACAACTAAAATTAATAATAGGGGTCACTTAGAAATAGGCGGCTTAGATACAGTAGACTTGGCGGAACACTTCGGGACCCCGCTCTATGTGTATGATGTAGCGTTAATCCGCGAACGAGCTCGAGGGTTTAAGAAAACGTTTGATCTTCTTAATGTACCTGCTCAAGTTGCTTATGCAAGCAAGGCCTTTTCAACAGTTGCAATGGTGCAATTGGCTAACGAAGAAGGGCTATCCCTTGATGTCGTGTCAGGTGGAGAGTTATATACTGCTCTACAAGCTGAATTTCCAGCTGAAAAAATCCACTTTCACGGAAATAACAAAAGTGTTGAAGAGTTAGCAATGGCTATTGATGCCCAAATCGGTTGTATCGTAGTGGATAATTTTTATGAACTAGAGCTGCTGGCACAAATTTGTGAGAGCAAAAAAGTAAAGACAAGTATCTTATTAAGGGTTACTCCAGGTATTGAGGCACACACCCACGATTATATTTTAACAGGCCAGGAAGATTCAAAATTTGGCTTTGATTTACAAAACGGGCAAGCGGAAAAAGCATTGCTTGAAGCATTAAAATCGGAATGGTTTGATGTTTTGGGTGTCCATTGCCATATTGGCTCACAGATATTTGAAACGACAGGTTTTATTTTAGCGGCCCAAAAGTTGTTTGAGAAATTGTCACAATGGCAGAACTCCCACCAGTTTCATTCAAAGGTATTAAATTTAGGTGGAGGCTTTGGAATCCGTTACACCGATGAGGACGAGCCGTTACAAGCACATCAATATGTTGAGGAAATCATTTCAGAGGTTAAGAAGCTGGCACAACAAAATAATATGCAGATGCCAGAAATATGGATAGAGCCAGGAAGATCATTAGTAGGAGATGCGGGGACTACCCTATATAAAGTGGGTTCACGCAAAGAGGTTCCAAATGTACGAAATTATTTAGCTGTTGATGGAGGAATGACTGATAATATTCGTCCAGCCCTTTATCAAGCTAAATACGAAGCTGTTTTAGCTAACCGTCCATTAGCTGCAATTGAAGAGACTGTGTCAATTGCCGGAAAATGCTGTGAGTCCGGGGATATGCTTATTTGGGATCTTCCATTGCCAAAAGCTTGTGACAATGATCTATTAGCTGTCTTTTGTACGGGGGCTTATGGTTATTCAATGTCCAATAACTATAATCGAATTCCACGACCGCCAGTTGTTTTTGTAGAAAATGGGGAAGCAACTCTTGTAGTTAAAAGAGAATCCTATCAGGACCTTGTAAGACTTGATTTACCATTAAATTCTAAAGTAAAAATCTGAGAAAAAAATACTCTTTACAAACTATAGAGTACGGGAGTATTATTATCATCAGTTTCATATTTCTAAATCGCTTAATCCAATTGGAACGGGGAAACCAATTTGCGGGCTACTTTGCTCGCTTGGGGTGAATACTTATGTACGCTCAGCTGTGGCGCATGGCGCTTCTGCTCTTCTACTAAGTTAGGGCTATTCTATGGTCCGAATCCGACAGCTAACCTCGTAAGCGTTATGGGAGAGGAAGATGACAACTGATGTGACATTGTTTAAATATGTCCACAGAGGGATGTTTCATGCTCTGTGGACTTTTTTTGTTTATTCGATGATTCTATTTAAGGGAAAAAGGTTTTAATTTTTATGTTGGTGGTGTTGGAGTCATGTTGTCAGCGGTAAAAAGGTTTTTAATTGGCCGTCCGTTAAAATCAGCCGCGCTTGGTGAGCAAAAGCTTAACAAGTTAAAAGCATTAGCTATTCTTTCTTCGGATGCACTTTCATCGGTAGCATACGGAACAGAGCAAATTTTATTAGTATTGGTTACGGTGAGTACTGTGGCCTTTTGGTACTCCTTACCTATTGCAGTAGGAGTTTTATTTCTATTAACGGCACTTATTTTATCGTATCGCCAAATTATTTTTTCTTATCCGCATGGTGGAGGAGCTTATGTCGTTTCGAAGGAAAACCTGGGAGTGAACGCTGGCCTGATTGCAGGCGGTTCATTGCTTGTAGATTATATACTGACTGTTGCGGTAAGTGTTTCTGCCGGAACAGATGCGATTACGTCTGCATTTCCTAAATTACATGATCATACGATATTGATTGCTATTATTCTTGTTATTTTCATTACATTGTTAAATTTAAGAGGCGTAACAGAATCTGCTTCCATTCTTGCTTATCCGGTTTATCTTTTTGTCATTGCCCTATTCGTTCTAATTGGAGTTGGCGGATTCAAAATTTTGACCGGGCAGGTATCGCCGGAATTACACCCAACTCTCGGGACTCCTGTTGCTGGAATTACCTTATTTTTATTGTTACGGGCTTTTGCCTCTGGATGTTCAGCCTTGACAGGCGTTGAGGCCATTTCTAACGCAATCCCGAACTTTAAAGATCCTGCACCCAATAATGCAGCGAAAACATTAATATTAATGGGTTCTTTACTTGCAATTTTGTTTTCTGGTATTACTTTTTTAGCTTATTATTACGGGATTAAGCCATCTCCAACGGAAACGGTAGTATCACAAATCGCGAATCAAACATTTGGCCGCAATGTCATGTATTACTTCATTCAAGGTACAACCGCTTTAATTCTTGTCTTGGCGGCGAATACTGGTTACTCTGCTTTCCCATTGTTAGCTTATAATTTGGCGAAAGATAAGTATATCCCTCGGATGTTTACTATGCGTGGAGATCGTTTAGGATACTCAAACGGAATATTAACACTTGGGGTTGCTTCGATTATTCTCATTATTGCTTTTAAAGGTGAAACGGAACAATTGATCCCTCTATATGCTGTTGGTGTTTTTATTCCGTTTACATTGTCGCAATCCGGGATGATTGTGAAATGGTTTCGGGAAAAACCAAAGGGCTGGGGATATAAATTTATTATTAATTTCGTGGGTGCTTTGATTAGTTTTACTGTTATGATGATCTTTTTTATCACAAAGTTTACCCAGGTGTGGTCCGTTCTTCTGTTCTTACCTATCATTGTGTACTGTTTTCACCGAATTAACAGACATTATGAATCAGTTGGAGAACAATTACGGCTCAAAGCAGGTGAACCTGCTGTTTTAATTGAAGGAAATGTAATCATCGTTCCAGTAGCTGGGATCACCCAGGTAGTTGAAAACTCGATTAACTATGCAAAATCCTTAACTGATCAAGTGATTGCGGTTTATGTTTCCTTTGATCGTGAAGATGAAAAGCTATTTGAACAGAAGTGGAAAAGCTGGCAACCGGATGTCAGATTGGTTACCTTACATTCGCACTATCGAAGCATTATTCAACCGTTAACGAAGTTTATTGATACAGTAGAGCATAAGGCTGCCGAGTCAAACTATTGGGTAACGGTATTAATTCCACAATTTATACCGAAAAAAAGCTGGCATAATATATTGCATAATCAATCAAGTATATTAATTCGTGCCTTTTTGTTATATAAAAGAAAGGTTGTTGTAGCAACTGTTCCGTATCACTTCCAAAAATAAACGGATTCCCTCCTCTGTTTGGGGATTAATGGAAATAGATGCTTTTTTAGTGTAGAATATGGTTATGAAATTATCATTGAACAAAATCAATGAATTTTGTATGATGATAACAATGATGTTAGTTTGCAACAATCAAACTTGATTACATATAATGTCAAGGTAAAAGAAAATGGATTACATGTTAGCCGTTTTGAGATTTTGGTCTGGACATGTTTATTTAATTAATGAGGGATACAATATGTTAATTCGTTATAAAAAAACTTTTGAGAAAATTGCAATGGGCTTATTATCATTTATGCCAACTGAAAAGGATTTGAAAAAGTTACAGCAAACGATGAAACAGTATGAGACGGATGAAAACTGGCAGCTTTTCCTCTGGAAAGAAGAGGATATTATTGGTTTGATCGGGGTCATTATTGAAGTAGATTGTTTGGAAATTCAGCATATTTCTGTGAATCCTTCACATCGACACCATGGGGTAGGAAAAGAAATGGTTATGGCCTTAAAGGAAATGTTTCCTGGTAAAGGCTTTAAACCGAATGAGTTAACTGCACCATTTATAGATAAATGTTTACAATGTGGAAATACAGAAGGCAGGGGATAACTATTCCCTGCCTTTTTTATCGTTTTTTCTTGCCATGGCCACGGATCTTTCTTGAATAACATCACTGCGGTCTCTAAGCGCATGGCGATGAATAAGCTCTTTATTGTCTAGGTTGCTATCCACACCCCATTTAAGCCCTTTTGCAAAGGTAAGCTGCTGACATTCTCTTAATAAGCCAGGATCGGAAATTGGCAGATTAAAGCTAGAGTAAGGGAACCCTGATTTAATATGTATGAGGCGCTCTTCTAAAAATGGTATTAAACTTGTTAAATTTATCCCAAGTTGATGTGCTGTCTGTTCTTGTCCTTGAAAGATGGCTAATGATTTTGAAAGGGTTCGTGCTGCACCGGATAGATTTCCTCTTCGATAATGATAATTTGATACGGCTAGCAAAATAAACCCAACCCAAATAGAGTGCTTATCTTGGTTGGCTGTTTCTTTCCAATATTCCTCTAAAATCTCATGACATTCAAAATAATCGCGATCGCTATGAAAGTGAACTAAAAATTGAATGTAGGCACTTGGATACATCATATTCTTCTCCCTACAAAAAAGTTAATAACATTTTAACATAATATAAAGTATAAAACCCAGCAGAGAGCTGGGCTGGTGTATTTTATAAAATGGTGCCATTAAGAATGAATTTTTTGTTGATTGGAGCGGAAATCAACGAGTATTTTAAACGGAGCCTATTAATTAAAACCAGGAAGCACCAACAATGATTAATAAAATAAACAGAACAACAATTAACGCAAATCCTCCGCCGTGGCGAAATCCATCTGACATAATAATTCCTCCTCCAAGCTTTTTATACTGATTACAATTTCATCATATGTGACAAAAGAAAAGAGGTTTGGGCGATTGTCATTATTTTTGTTAAGAAAATTTTACACCTTGAAAATTCTATTGGATAACCTACTTTTATCCTCTATACTAGAAATAGTGTTTTTGAATAAGTAATGAGAGAATTACGGTGATAACATGCAATATAATGTTAAAATTGATGCCTTCGAGGGCCCGCTTGATCTACTGCTACATCTAATTAATCGATTAGAAATAGATATTTATGATATTCCAGTATCAGAAATAACCGAACAATACCTTCTGTATATACATGCAATGAAAGAGCTCCAATTAGATGTGGCTAGTGAATATTTAGTAATGGCTGCAACCTTACTTGCTATAAAAAGCAAAATGCTGTTGCCTAAATATGAGGAAGAGATACTGGATGAAGACCTTGAACTGGAATACGAGGATGACCCTCGGGACGAATTAGTTGAAAGATTAATCGAATATCGTAAATACAAAGAAGCCGCTCAGGATTTAAAAACGTTAGAGGAACAACGAAGCCTTATTTATACAAAAGCACCAAGTGACTTATCAGATCTAACCACCGTTCGCCAGGAGACGAAAGATCTTAATGTATCATTGTATGATATGCTGGGTGCTTTTCAAAAGCTGTTGAGAAGAAAAAAATTACAAAAACCTTTACCGACCAAAATAACCAAACAGGAGATCCCTATTCAAACAAGAATGAATGAAATTATTATAGAATTGAAAAACATTAAAGGCCGAAAAAACTTTTTTGACTTATTCCCATATCCGGACAGGGGGCATATTGTCGTGACTTTTTTGGCTATATTAGAGCTAATGAAACGAAAAGAAATTAATGTTGAGCAAGAACAAAACTTTGCCGATATCTTTGTCTCTGCCTGCGAAGGAGTGAATTGAATTGGATAATAATAAATTAACAGGGATTATTGAAAGTCTTTTATTTGCAGCGGGAGACGAAGGGTTGACCATTAAGCAATTAGCTGAAGTACTTGAAATAACCGAGTCAAAAGTATCGAATTTAATCGAAGAAATGAAACAAGAGTATAACCAGAATGAAAGAAGGGGTATTTCGATTGTTCAGCTTGCTGGCACGTTTCAGTTAGCTACTAAGAAGAACAATGCGGATTATTTGAAAAAACTGGTGGAATCACCTGGTAATAGTCACCTTTCACAAGCTGCGTTAGAAACTTTAGCGATTGTCGCATATAAGCAGCCTATTACCCGTATTGAAATTGAAGAGATTCGCGGAGTAAAGACTGAACGTCCGCTGCAAACGTTACAAGCGAAAGCGCTGATAAAAGAAATAGGGAGAGCCGATGGTCCAGGACGTGCCATTCTTTATGGAACGACAAAGGAGTTTCTGGACTATTTTGGTTTAAGAAATATTGAGGAGCTTCCACCCCTCCATGAAAAGGTGGAAGAAGAATTTATCCAAGAAGAAGCGGATTTGTTTTTTGAAAAATTTCAAGAAGCCATTGATTCGTAACTTTTCTGACACATTTTCGATTTGATTATGGTAAAATAAAGTTGTAATTTTATGAATATGTTAATTTTTTTCATAAACGATAGCTGAACCATAATGGGTTGCGCACTTGTGTGGAGGAGGGAGCAGTTTTGCTTGTAAAAATATGCAAAGGCTATGAACTGGAAAAAGAAAAGCCAAACACTTCAGAAGATTTTTTTAATCGAAGTGAAGTGGTGTATATTGAAAATGGAGAGGAAAAAACACTGCATGTTTTATATGTTCGATTTTTTGATGAACAATTCAGTGATTTTACCCCATATAAAGAAAATCCCATTTTTCAAATAGGCAGCAAAGGTATAACCTTCAAGGATATTGTTGCACTTGTTTGTTTAATTAGAAATCCTGAGTTTCGTAATCGAAAGCGGATTTACATAAATACTATAGAAGAGCTGACTTCTTATTTTCAAGGGATTGATTTTGAAAAGTTACCTGAGATTTTTCATGCTTTAGAAGAAAAACAAGGGTATGAATTACAATCTCCGTTGGAATATAATGTTCAATCTAAGTAGAAAAAACAGCTCTAAAAGGGGGATAAGGATATGGGAAATACGATTGCAAAAGCTCAAATAGAAGATGTAAAATATTTTCTTGCGAAAACTAGCGCTGAGCTAGAAGAATTTTTAAATGAAAACACCCTTTCCGGTTTATTAGAAAAAAAACCTGGTAATCAGGACTATTATAAGCTTTTGTTAGGGAATATTAGAAAATTGCTTGTTTATTGTGAAGAGAGCTTGGATTCATGTAAAGTCATCTTGCAGACGGAAACTTTTCCTAAAGCAGCAGCCGAAAAGACTCTTTACCGGATTTATCATCAATGTATAGAAGAGTTCTTTTCACCTAAAAGTGATGTTTGGTTTGAAGATAGCCGTTCAGCTTACACGGGAAAAAATTCAATCAAGCTTCGTCACGATGCTCCGGATAATTTGAAAAAGCTAATCGCAGGCCTTGAAGGTGAATTCCAAAGAGTCAGGGAAGAACTGCAATATTACGAAACTGATTACCTTACAAAAATAATGCAATCAAAATAAGAACAAACAGGTGGCCAAAGTGGTCACCTTTTTTCGTATTTCTTAGCGAAATGGAAGTGTAATTTTTGTCATCATTTCAGTCATCCTTCATACGATAGATACGATAGAAAGGGAATGGGAGGAAAGAGGATGACAAAGTTTGAAAATTACGTAAAGGATGTTGCAGGCTGGAATAAACAATTAGTTCAATTTCTAGAATCTGAACAGGTTGAAAAAGAGGAAGAAATTTGGGACCGGCTTGATCAATTTACAAATATATTAGAAACGGTATCAGCATCTCCTACACAGCAGCAGTTAACCGAAATTCAGTCTCAAGTTGAAACTTTATATGAAGAAATGGAAAGGTATTTCTCTGAAAGACAGCAATTAGGTTCTGTTTGGATGAAAGAACCCGTTATTCCGGCTGGTGGACATTCCTTACCACCATTGCCCTATTCTTATGATGCTCTTGAACCGATTATTTCTAAGGAAATAATGGAACTTCATCATGATAAGCACCACAGGTCTTATGTAGAAGGACTGAATAAAGCTGAAAAAATGCTAAAAAAAGCTCGTGAATCTCATGATTTCGCCTTAGTTAAGCATTGGTCAAGGGAATTGTCCTTTCATGGGTCGGGTCATTATCTTCATACTATTTTTTGGAATAATATGAAACCAAAGGGTGGCGGCAAGCCAACTGGTAAATTATTATCCACGATAGAATCCTATTTTGGCAGCTTCGAAGCGTTTAAAAAACATTTTACAGAAGCTGCAAAAGAAGTCGAAGGTGGTGGATGGGCACTCCTAGTTTGGTCGCCAAGATCACGTCATTTAGAGATCCTGCAATCTGAGAAACATAATAACCTAACACAGTGGGATACTGTCCCTTTGCTAGTCTTAGATGTTTGGGAACATGCATACTATCTTCAATATAAAAATAAACGCGCGGACTATATTAATAATTGGTGGTCGATCGTCAACTGGAAAGACGTTGAAAAGCGATTTGAAGAGGCAAGTCAGTTAAAATGGAGACCTTTTTAATTAAAAACTACTAATCTGCACACATATATGTGTGCATTTTTTAATCTTTAATTTACCAGGTTAGTTGTCATATTGGCTTTGTACTTGCATAAACTTGTACAAACTCTAAAAGGAGACGAGGTTTCCAAAATGAAAAAGTTTTGTCAGTTTATCCTCTTTTTCTTTCTACTTTCAATAGTTGTTATAAATATCCCGACACGTGCTGAAGCTTCTGTTTCCGTTAGTGCAAGGAGTGCTGTATTAATTGAGCAAAATTCAGGCCGTATCCTATACCAAAAAAATGCCTTTGAGGTGAGCAGAATAGCGAGTATTACCAAAATAATGACCGCTATCTTAGCGATAGAATCCGGAAAGCTAAATGAAATGGTAACTGTAAGCAATCGTGCGGTTAGAGCAGAGGGGTCCTCCATCTATTTAAAGCCGGGAGAGAAAATTAAACTTGAAGATTTAGTATATGGATTAATGCTTAGGTCAGGAAATGACGCAGCAGTAGCCATTGCTGAACATGTTGGCGGGAGCTTAGAAGGTTTTGTTTTTTTAATGAACCAGAAGGCGGAGGAAATTGGCATGAGCAAAACCCATTTCGCCAATCCACATGGGCTCGATGATTCAAAGTCACATTATTCAACTGCTTACGATATGGCGATTTTAACGAAGTATGCAATGATGAACAGTACATATCAAAAAATTTCGGGTACGGAAATATATCGATCTGACAATCCTAACGAAAGCTGGGATCGGGTATGGAAGAACAAAAATCGTTTGCTCACCGAAAAATATAAATACTGTACTGGAGGAAAGACAGGCTATACCAAATTGGCAAAAAGAACATTGGTTACTACTGCCACAAAGGGGGATATGAATCTTATCGCGGTCACGCTTAATGCCGGAGATGATTGGAATGATCATATATCCATGTATGAAAATGCTTTCGAACAATATGATATTGCCGAAATACTAAGCTCAGGTACTGTATCAGCGGTAAAGAATTCTTTTTATAAAAAAAATCTATATTTAAAAAATTCGTTTGAATATCCGCTTACTTCACCAGAAGAGAATCAAATTAAAATCCAATATAAAATGTTGAAGCCGAAAAAGGAATGGAAGAACGAAGAAAATATCCCGAAGGTTGTTGGACATGCGATCATCTATTTTGATGATAAGAAAATTAAGCAGATGCCAATTTACTATCGGCATAAACAAAAAAAGGATTATTCCACTTTTGATTATTTCAAAAGCGTCTTTACGTCAGTTGCTGGTGTAAAGATAGATGGTTAACTATATTTGGGTCGGAATGACGGTGATTGGAATTGTTTTTGCCCTTATTAATGGAACCATTAAAGAGGTAAACGAAGCCATCTTTAATGGTGCAAAAGAAGCTGTTACATTATGTATTGGTTTAATCAGTATCCTTGTTTTCTGGTTGGGAATGATGCGGATTGCGGAAGATTCAGGGTTGCTAAAAAAATTATCATCATTATTTCGTCCGATTGTCGTCCGACTATTTCCGGAAGTACCACCAAATCATCCAGCCATGGGGTATATTTTATCCAACATGATGGCCAACATGTTTGGACTGGGGAATGCGGCTACCCCGTTAGGAATCAAGGCAATGGAGCAGTTAAAAAAATTAAATGGAGATAAAAATAATGCCAGCCGCTCGATGATCACGTTTTTAGCGATCAATACAGCGAGTATAACGATCATTCCTACAACTGTTATCGCGATCAGAATGAATTATCACTCTGATTCCCCGACAGACATAGTTGGTCCGACGTTAATTACAACAGTTTTTTCCGCAATAGCGGCAATCATGATTGATCGATATTTCCACTATCGAAGAAGCCGAAAAGGAAGAGAATAATATGGAACTTATTTCTCTGATTTCACTTTGGTTGATTCCTGTCTTAATCGGGGGCATCTTAATCTATGGAACAATAAAACAAATTCCTACTTATGAAAGCTTTGTTGAAGGTGGAAAAGAAGGGATAAAAATCGCTGTTTCGATCATTCCTTATTTAGTGGGAATGCTGGTGGCGATAACGGTATTTCGAGCTTCGGGAGCACTTGATTTCTTAATGAAAATGGTCGGTCCGTGGGTTAAAGCGATTGGTATTCCATCTGAAATTATTCCGTTAGCGCTCATCAGACCGATTTCAGGGACGGCAGCCCTAGGTATGACCAGTGATTTAATTGCAACGTATGGGCCTGACTCGTTTACGGGAAGATTGGCTTCCGTACTCCAAGGAAGCACGGATACCACTTTTTATGTATTAACTGTTTACTTTGGAGCAGTTGGAATAAAAAAAATGGGTGATGCGCTCAAGGTGGGGTTAATTGCTGATATTGTCGGCATTGTTGTCGCTATTGCAGTTGTTGCTTTTGTTTATGGGATGAACTAGCCCTAGTCAAAAAATTTGTTCGTAATCAATTTTTGAGCGGACATAGAGGCCCTTATTTTAATGAAATAACCCTTTTTCTAGACTTAAGCGGACACAGGAGACCTTATTTAGATAAAAACCACTGAATAATGCCAAGTTATCATCAGATAAGGAACCTGGTGTCCGCTTAGCTTATCAAAACAACCCTTTTTGTGAAAATAACGGAACTGATGTCCGCCACCATAGGCAACGGAACCCGTTTAAACAAACTGGGTTATTTTTTTTGCTTCTCGCCTTAGTGCTCCAGGAAGGAATGATCATCTCCCCGCAAGGTCATCACCCCTTATTTATTCGACACCATTAAACATTTTTTTCATTTTCTTCTACATAATAAAGCTTGCTTACTTTGAAATTTGACGAACTTATGTCATAATTCTTAAGAATAGAATCGATAATTCTATGCTTTCGATAATCGAAATTGAGGAGGCATTTAATGGAACGCTTGCAAAAGGTAATTGCTCATGCAGGTTTTGCTTCAAGAAGAAAGGCTGAACAGCTAATCTTAGATGGAAAAGTAACGGTAAATGGAAAAGTAGTTAAAGAGCTCGGCGTAAAAGTTTCTCCAAATGATAAGGTCGAGGTAGAAGGGATCCCGGTTGAACGAGAGGAGCCTGTTTACTATCTTTTTTATAAACCAAGAGGTGTTATCTCGAGTGTAAAGGATGAAAAAGGGAGGAAGGTAGTAACGGACTACTTGCCGGACATTAAGCAAAGAGTATATCCGGTAGGAAGACTGGATTACGACACATCGGGCTTACTCCTTCTGACTAACGATGGGGAGTTTGCAAACTTACTCATGCATCCAAGCAATGAAATCGAAAAAGTTTATGTTGTAAAAACAAAAGGAATTCCATCAAAGGAAAAACTTAAACTGTTGCAAAAAGGGGTAGTGCTGGAAGATGGAAAAACAGCCCCAGCAAAAGTTAAAATGATTTCCTTGGATAAACGGAAACAAACAGCGATTATTGAAATTTCGATTCATGAAGGAAGAAATCGACAAGTTAGAAGAATGTTTGAGGCTATCGGCCACCCTGTCATGAAATTAAAAAGAGAGAGGTATGGCTTAATCACCTTAGCAGGATTATCTGCAGGGGATATTCGCGAACTAACACCACATGAAGTGAAGCAAATCAGAACGATGGCAACTAGTAAAAGTTCGTAAATTTGTCACATTTTGGCCGTTAGTTAACAATGTAGCGATGTTGTTAAGTGCTATAATTTATTGGGAAAAATTGCTTTTAATTAGTACTAAGGGGGGAAGTACAGATGAAAAAGCAGCGGTTGATGATTAGAACATTCATTTTGCTTATCTTGGGAGCAGCGATTGCCTACACACTTTATGCCAATTTTACAAAAGATGATAAACAAACCGTTGAGATTGGAAAAAAAGCGCCTGATTTTGCTTTGGTTGATTTAAATGGAGAGAAACACAAGCTTTCCGATTATAAAGGACAAGGTGTGTTCTTAAATTTCTGGGGAACATGGTGTAAACCTTGTGAAAAAGAAATGCCCTACATAAATCACCAATATCAGCAATTTAAGGATCAGGGAGTTCAAGTCCTGGCCGTAAATGTTGGAGAATCAGACCTTGCAGTGAAAAAATTTGCTGAACGGTATCAGCTTGACTTTCCGATTGTGATTGATAAGGACAGTGAAGTCATGCATGCCTATGGAGTAAATCCATTACCGATAACATTCTTGATTGATAAGGATGGAAATGTTGTAAAAACGCATACAGGGGAGCTAACTGAAGCGATGGTAAAGGAATTTATGGAGCAGATTAAACCATAAAAAACGGGGAGATTTTTTCATGAACGAAGTAAAGTGTGAATGTGGTCATGTCAATCCTCACGGTACCATACTATGTGAAGCATGTGGGAAAGTACTTGTGGAAGAAGACAATAATGAGAAATTAGTTGATATGCGCTATGAAGGAAGCGCTCGACGTTCACAAACTTATAACAAAACCATTATTGATAAAGTTTGGAATTTCTTTTCATCGGTTAAAGTGGGAGTTTGGTTAATTGTCATCACGTTAATTGCATCTGGTATTGGGACTATTTTCCCGCAGGAAATGTATATTCCGCCTGTTATGCCGGCGGATGAGTATTATAAAGACCAGTATGGCGTACTGGGAGAATGGTTTTACAAGCTAGGTTTTCATAACTTGTACAGCTCTTGGTGGTATTTAATATTAATTGCTTCCATTGGTGTTTCATTAGTCATTTGCAGTCTCGATAGAGTGGTACCCTTATATCGAGCATTAAAGGGACAACGTGTTACCCGTCATGAAGGGTTTTTAAAACGGCAGCGCCTTTTTGGTACAAGCGAGACGTCATCTCAAGACAGTGCGCTGGATAAGGTAAAAGAAAATCTAAGTCTAAAGCGATACCATATCCGTGAAGAAAATGGTAATATTCTTGCAGAAAAGGGACGTTTTTCAAGATGGGGTCCATATATCAACCATATTGGCTTAATTATTTTCTTGATTGGCGGAATGCTGAGATTTGTTCCCGGTATGTATATCGATAAAGTTCTCTGGGTACGTGAAGGGGAAACGAAAGTGATTCCCGAAACGAATGGGGAGTATTATTTAAAAAATAATCAATTCCTTCTGGAGACGTATGAAAAGGGAAAAGATAAAAAGGTTTTTGAAGAGGCAATCGACAAAAAAGGAATGATGGCAAAAAATTATCAATCCACAGTCACGCTCTATAAAAAACAAGGCAATTCCGTAGCAGGTGAAGAAGCTCAGCTTGAAAAAGTAAAAGATTACAAGATTCGTGTGAATCATCCTTTAAAGTTTGAAGGGTTTGCTTTATATCAAGTTGATTATAAATTGAATGAAATGAATAAAATGTCATTTAAGCTTACGAAAAAAGCAACAAATGAAGAGTTTGGGGATTTAAAAATAGATTTATATAATCCTAAAGAACAATATGATCTTGGGAATGGATACAAAGTAGAACTATTAAGCTACTTCCCAGACTTCGAATTTGGGGAAAACGGGGATCCCACAACAAAATCCCGAATTCCAAATAATCCAGCATTCGTATTTAATATGATTACTCCTGATAAACCAAAAGGGGAAACAAGTTTTGTAGCAATCCGTCAGACCATTGAACCATTTGGAGATAATGAATATAAAATGGCGTTTAATGGGATCGAAACGAAGAATGTGTCTGCTTTAACGGTTCGAAAAGATTTAACCATTTGGGCAATCATTTTAGGTGGAATTATTTTTATGATTGGTGTTATTCAAGGGGCATACTGGAACCATCGCCGAATTTGGATCCAACAAGTCAATGATCAAATATGGGTTGCATCACATACGAATAAAAACTGGTACGGTTTAAAACGTGAACTTCAACTTATATTTAAGGATACAGGTATAAAGGAACCAGGGGATCAATCAGAAAAAGTCAAGGACAATTAAGGATGGGGAAAAACAAATAAGGGGGAAAGATGAGTGGTCAATTTAAGTGCAAACTTGCTTTTTATTGCGTTTATTCTTTATTTGGTCGCCACTCTGTTTTTTGGTGGAGCTATTAAAGAAAAAAAGGGGACAAATGATTCGAATAAGCCAAATTCCTGGGCAAAAATAGGAATTGTGATATCTATCATAGGCTTTATTGCCCAATTAGGATATTTTATTTTAAGATGGGTTGCTGCTGGACATGCTCCTGTCAGCAATTTGTATGAATATACCACATTCTTTGGTATGGCTTTAGTAGGCGCGTTTATTGCTATTTATTTTATTTATAAAACACCGTTATTGGGACTATTTACATTACCGGTTGCGGTATTGGTTATTGCGTATGCAAGCATGTTCCCAAGAGAAATAACGCCGCTTATACCTTCGCTACAAAGTAATTGGCTGCATATTCACGTTACTACCGCTGCATTGGGTGAGGCGATCCTGGCGATTAGCTTTGCAGCTGGGTTAATCTACTTAGTTAAGGTAGTTGATCAATCTAAATCAAGCAAAAGGACTTTTTGGCTTGAACTTGTTTTGTTTGGTTTAATTACGACTTTAGGTTTCGTACTAGTTTCTACTACTTTTTCGATGATGGACTATGAATCAAAATTTACTTGGATCGACAAAGGTGGGAACGAATCAGAACTCATTTATACGATTCCTGCGGTAACTGGTCCGCATGAGGGCAAGCTGTTAACAAAAGGGGCATTTGAACCAATTATCGAAATGCCTGCAATCATCAATGCAAAAAAATTAAATACGGTTATTTGGTCGCTTGGAGCCGGGCTTCTATTATATGGAGCTGTTCGCTTGTTGTTAAGAAAAAGAATTGCTGCTTCATTGCAACCATTAGTAAAGAATATTAATTTAGATTTAGTCGATGAAATAGGATACAGATCAGTCTTAATCGGTTTTCCTGTGTTCACTTTAGGGGCATTGATTTTTGCAATGATCTGGGCTCAAGTTGCTTGGACTAGATTTTGGGGCTGGGACCCGAAGGAAGTATGGGCATTGATTACATGGCTGTTTTATGCGGCGTTTTTACATCTGCGCTTGTCAAAAGGCTGGCATGGTGAGAAGTCAGCATGGCTCGCTGTAATTGGATTTGTTATCATCATGTTTAACCTTGTAGCTGTTAATTTGGTCATTGCTGGTCTACACTCATATGCATAAACTAGATTTTTAAGATTAGATTCATTAGGGGTTAAATCCTATTATTTGCAATATCAAGCATCTCATGTGAAACATTTTTTAGATATTGTGGTATAGGGTTTGACCCCTGTTTAATATTTATTAGATTGACAAACAATAATAAATATATTTTAACTAGTCAAGGAAACCTTACTTGCTTAATATTCTGAAAATTATTGTGTTCACAATAATGTTAGAAAGTTCACAGTAAATTTAACACCTATTCTGTAAAATATCTGCGAGGGGGCATAAATACATGGACAAAGACGTTAAAATTTTAGTAGTAGATGATGAAGAAAGAATTCGCCGCTTATTAAAAATGTATCTTGAGCGCGAAGAATACATAATCGATGAGGCTGAGGATGGAAATGAAGCCTTAGCCAAAGCAATTGCTAATGACTACGATGTCATCCTTCTTGATTTAATGATGCCAGGTAAAGACGGAATAGAAGTCTGCCGTGATCTCCGGGAGAAGAAATCTACTCCCGTTATTATGTTGACTGCAAAAGGTGAGGAAGTTAACAGAGTTCAAGGATTTGAGGTTGGAACAGACGATTATATCGTAAAACCGTTTAGCCCTCGTGAAGTGGTACTGCGTGTAAAGGCATTATTACGTCGTTCTTCACAAACTAGTTACTTACAAACCGAAACAACAACAAAAGATGTCATTGTTTTCCCACATTTAACCATTGATAACGATGCCCATCGTGTAACTGCTGATGGGAAGGAAGTTAGCCTAACTCCAAAGGAATATGAATTACTTTATTTCCTTGCAAAATCTCCGGATAAAGTGTTTGACCGAGAACAATTGCTTAAGGAAGTATGGCACTATGAGTTCTTTGGTGATCTTCGTACAGTAGATACCCATGTTAAAAGGCTGCGTGAAAAACTAAATAAAGTATCGGAACAAGCAGCAAGAATGATTGTGACGGTATGGGGAGTCGGCTACAAGTTTGAGGTTATCAATGAATGATGTTCTGGCGAAGTGTTGTAGGTAAGCTTTGGTTTACCGTTCTTTTCCTCGTTTCATTTGTATTGTTTATTCTTACCATTATGTTGCTTGAGTTCTTTGATAACTATCATATTGAACAAACTAGAAACGGATTGGAAAACACAGCAATTCAAATGGCAAGAATATTAGAGAATCATGATGAGATTGATCAGGAATTAGGCTTAGATATAGCCATGGAATTAGTGGACAAGAACTCTAGTGCCTTGGTGATTTTTGATCCTAAACATTATTATTATTCGCCAAACACGGACCAGTCTGAGCAGATTCAAGTTTCTTTTTTAATGAAGGATGAAAATTTTTCAAAGGTATTTCAAAAAGAAACGGTTCGCAAACAAATTTCATCTTTGGAAAAAATAAACGATGAGACGGCGTCACAGGTATTAGTGATCGGCGTCCCATTTATCAGTCAAACGGGTGACAACGCAGCTGTCTTCATTTATCAGCCGTTAAAGGTTATGCAGGAGACGACCCAGACGACCACTAAGTTCATATTATTGGCAGCTGGAGTTGCCATTATTTTAACCACTATATTCGCATTCTTTTTATCGACCCGGATTACGGCTCCGCTAAGGAAAATGCGGGAGGCTGCATTTGAGGTAGCAAGAGGCAAGTTTGATACTAAAGTTCCGATTTTATCACATGATGAAATTGGTGAGCTGGCAACTGCCTTCAATCAGATGGGCCGCCAATTAAAATTTAACATGAATGCCCTTAGTCAGGAGAAAGAGCAGCTTGCGAGTATTTTGAGTAGCATGGCTGATGGGGTTATCACTTTTAATCGTGATGGTACGATCCTCATTACGAATCCGCCAGCAGAAATTTTCTTGCAAAATTGGTATTTTGATCAAAATGAAACAAATTCAAATATTGAAGCAGTTCCTTCTGAAGTAATGGAATTGTTCCAATTAGCTGTTAATACTGAAAAAGAACAAATTGGTGAAGTCTCTGTACAGGGAAGATCTTGGGTTATTATCGTCAGCCCACTCTATAATAACAAATTCATCCGTGGAGCCGTTGCGGTCATTCGGGATATGACAGAGGAAAGAAGACTGGATAAGCTGCGTCAAGACTTTATTGCTAACGTCTCTCATGAACTCCGAACCCCAATTTCGATGATGCAAGGGTATAGTGAAGCGATTGTAGATGATATTGCCGAATCAAATGAAGAGAAAAAGGAATTAGCAAAAGTCATTTACGATGAATCGTTAAGAATGGGTCGACTTGTTAATGAACTATTAGATCTTGCGAGGATGGAAGCGGGCCATATTCAATTAACAGTTGAAAAAATAGAATTTAAGCCGTATATTCATAGAATTACAAGAAAATTCCAAGGCCTTGCCAAAGATAAAGACATAACCTTAACAGTCGAAATGAAAAACGACGAAGAAGTTTTTTATTTTGATCCGGACAGGATTGAACAGGTCTTAACTAATTTAATTGACAATGCCATTCGTCACACCCCAAGTGGTGGTTCTGTTACTGTAATAGAGAAAAGTGATGAGCGTGGTTGCTTTATCGAGGTTTGTGATACAGGTTCAGGAATTCCTGATGAAGACATACCATTTGTTTTTGAACGCTTTTATAAGGCTGATAAAGCAAGAACAAGAGGAATTTCTGGAACAGGATTAGGTTTGGCTATTGCAAAGAATATTATTAATGCTCATAAAGGGCATATTTCTGTTCAAAGTAAACAAGGTTATGGTACGACATTTTCTGTTTTTCTGCCACGAAATATTGAGTAAAATGAGGTTTTGTGCCGATTGTTCTTGATACACGGGAAACAATACCTGCTAATTAAAAACCTATCCGATTTGGATAGGTTTTTTTTACGAAAAAATTCGATTAAAAGGTTAGTTCTCTTTTCGTGAACAAGCCTTATAATTAAAAGTGAAACTTTTTTTTCTGGTTGACGACTAATTAAATGAACGGGGAGGGGAAACCATTTTATGGACTCCGTTTTCTTAGACTTATATACAAAGTATCACCAGCATGTGTTTCAATTTTTATTCTATATGGTAAAAAACCGTGAACAGGCCGAAGACCTAGTCCAAGAGGTTTATATAAGAGTATTAAAATCATACCAGCGATTTGAAGGGAAGAGCAGTGAAAAAACATGGCTGTTTTCTATTGCACGAAATGTTGCGATTGATCATTTTCGCAAGCAAAAAGGCTGGAGACAGAAGATGTTCGGTACCTTCGATTGGTCAACTCAGCAGGTGAAAGATGAATATCCTTTGCCAGAAGAGATTGCAATGCAAAGGGAGGAACTGCAAATCATGTATCGAGCACTTGATCAATGTACACTTGATCAAAGAATGGTCCTTGTCATGCGCTACCTGCAGGACCTCACCATTGCTGAAACAGCGACTGTGTTAAACTGGACGGAAAGTAAAGTGAAAACGACACAGCATCGTGCTTTAAAGGCGTTAAAAAAACAGATGGAAGAGATGGCCGAAAAGGAGGGATTCGTTCGTGAGTAAAGCAGATTGGAAGGAAGAGCATCTCGAAGAACTGCTTAAACAAATGCCAAAGGTAAACGACAACCGTAATCCCGATGATCTTTATCAGCTTATATCTAACAATGTAAAAAAGAAAAAACGAACTAGCTGGATTATACCCGGCTTTTCAAGCCTGGCAGCTATCATTCTTATGATCATTCTTATTCCGAGCTTCTTTGATGTTGATAATCGCGTCAACCATGATTCGATTCAGGAATCTAAATCAATGGATAAGGCTGAGAAAAGGGAATCTACAAGTTTAAAAATGACTCAGGATAGTAATAGCAACCAAATGGAAGCTCTAATTGCAATCAATAAGACGGCCGTTTATGAAGAGGATTTAGCCGGTAAAGAGCTTCTTACTTTTGGGATACCTGATAAAAGCGCTTTGAATGTCGTACCAGTAAGTGTTCTCGTCAATAAACAGGCTTCAAAAAGCTGGTTTGATTATTTTAATGAAATCATGCCTATATTAACGGAAGAAAATTGGGGGTTAACTGATTATTTTCCTTTAAATGGTACGTGGACGTATCATCGTCAGGAAAAAACAATCAATTTTGATGTTCCGAGTGATCACCAATACGGTCTGGGATCAGCTAGCCAAACGATGTTTGAGAGATCACTTGCGATGACATTTCGAGGCCAAAATGAAATTCATAAGATCACCCTTTCTACTTCAAATAACCCGGGAATCAACTTAGGAAATAGTGAATTAACACAAATAGATCTACTAGCTGTTCGAAAGGACCGCCATCCATATTTACTAATGTATACCGGCAATTATCAAGAGCCGCTGTTTGTCCCTACTCAGGAGACGGTTCCTTCCTTTGAAGCAGCGCTTGATGCAATGAGAATATCCGAACCGACTTTAGGTTTAACCTCAGCGATACCAGAAGGGCTAAACATTGATCATATCGTCACCGATAAAAAAACCGCAGTTATTTATTTTGAAAATCAAGCTGAAATTCCTGAAACACCGGAAATGATCTATGGGGTGGAAGCCATTTTACTAGCAGCTAAATCATTTGATTTTTCTACAGTAGAGTTCAAACACGATGAAACAAAGCAAATCGGCCCGTTTCAGCTCAATACACCAATTAATGTACCGTTAGCCGCCAATAAAAAAGAAATTCAATAAAGTGAAAGAGACTAACTTTCCGGGTTAGTCTCTTTATTTTTTTCTAGGATAAATATGAATATGAATGAATAAAAAAGAGAAAATCCACCAAATAATAACAAGGTGATTTTGTTTAAATACAGTACTCAAAGCTAAACGGGGAATATTAATAAGGAGGAACATAATGCGAGATCAAATAAAACGGCTTTTGAAAGCGGTTGTTTTGGCGCTCTCTATCGGCCTATTATTTCTCGGTGAAAAGGTAGCAAAAGCGGACACTGTCAATATTAACGAGCAAACGGATGATTGGATTTGGCCTTCAAACGGTGTTATTACAGATTTATATGGGACAAGAAGAGGCGTACATAAAGGAATAGATATTGCTGCGGAAGCAGGAACTCCTATTTTTGCAGTTGATGATGGCGTAGTAAGTAAATCATACTTTTCTGAAACGTATGGAAATGTTGTATTTATAAAACACCAAAATAGCTTTGAAACGGTTTATGCCCATTTAAAGTCGCGCAATGTCGCTGAAGGAGTGCAAGTAAAACAAGGCGCGATTATTGGCAGTATGGGGAATACTGGAGACTCTTCAGGTGTCCATTTACACTTTGAAATTCACAAGCAAGAATGGACATTTGATAAGCACAATGCAATTGATCCTATCCTTGCATTAGGGGAGGTTTCAGTTGGAAAATCTGTTGCCGCGAATGTGAACAAGGTACTTGAGGTATCTGGGCGTGCGAACCATCATTATGTTGTTCAACCAGGCGACACACTTACCTCCATTTCTCGTAAGACAAGTACATCCGTTGAAAACATTAAGCAAATTAATCACCTTTCCTCAGATATTATTGTTCCAAAGCAAGTCCTGATTGTTCAGTAAAAAACAACATCAATTCGATAGTTGGCCGCCTATTGATGGACTGTTTTAACGAAACATACAATCGGTGAAGATTACCAAAAAGCCCAGTTACTCTTGTGAAGTAACTGGGCTTTCAAATTGAAACGTCGAATGCGATCTGTTTTATAGATGAATTCGTCTAACGGTGACAATATCTCCACTTTCAGCTAGGTTTGCAACGAGGTCATCTGTTAGTGGTTTATCGGATGATAGAACCATAATGGCTTCTCCACCCGCTTCTTTACGGCCTACCTGCATGGTGGCAATATTAATTTCGTGATCACCCAAAATTTTACCTACACGGCCAATTACGCCAGGACGGTCCATATGCTTAATGATTAATAAATCACCTTCTGGAAGGAAATCGATATTAAAGCCATTTAGATTGACAATTCTTGGACCATAATGGTCAATATAGGTTCCTCTTACAGTAAAGTCTTGAACATCGCCTTTTACTGTAACGGAAATGGTGTTTCCATATCCAAAGGTATTTGTTCCTAGTTTTTCACCGATGGTAATTCCGCGTTCTTTCGCAACGAGGAGGGCATTGATTTCATTCACTGCCACATCAACTCGGTTTGTAAAGAATCCGGATAAGATCGCTTTTGTTAAATAGGAAATCTCTAAATCATTAACGGTACCTGCATAGGTGACGGAGATTTCATTTACACCTTCTTTGACACATTGAGAAATAGTCGAACCAAGTTGTTTACAAAGGGTATGGAATGGTTGTATTTTTTGGAAAATATCCTTTGACATAGATGGTAGATTAATAGCATTTGCCACAGGTTTATCTTCTAAGAATAAACGAACCTCTTTTGCAACTTGGATTGCTACATTAAGCTGTGCCTCTTTTGTGGATGCCCCTAAGTGTGGCGTATAAATCACATTATTAAATTTAAACAATGGATGTTCTCCTGGCGGTTCTGTTACGAATACGTCTAATGCCGCCCCAGCAACATGACCGTTTCCTAGATACACTTCCAATGCTTGCTCGTCGATAATCCCACCTCTCGCACAGTTGAGGAGATACACACCTTTTTTAGTTTTAGCAAGAGTTTTTTCATTTAGTAAACCTCTTGTTTCTGGTGTAAGTGGAGTATGTACTGTAATGATATCAGCGCTTTCTAATACTTCATCTAATGTGCAGCTGGCAACTCCTAGCTGGTTGGCCCGTTCTTTTGTCAGGAATGGATCAAATACGTTTACAGACATACCAAAGACTCTTGCCCGTTTAGCGATCTCAGAGCCGATTCTGCCCATACCAACAATCCCAAGCGTTTTTCCGTATAATTCAGTCCCAACGAAATCATTTCGTCTCCACTCTAATTTCTTTATGGACTCATAGGCTTGTGGAATCTTTCTCATAAGAGAAGCCATCATTGCAAAAGTATGTTCGGCAGTAGAAATGGTGTTCCCGTCAGGGGCATTAATAACCATAATCCCTCTTCTAGTAGCAGCTTGAACATCAATATTGTCGACACCTACACCAGCGCGTCCAACGATTTTTAAGTTTGGCATTTTATCCATTAGGTCTTCGGTTACCTTCGTGGCACTTCGCACTAATAAAGCATCAATTTGTGCTAATTGGACATCTGGGTCGGTAACTTTTTTCTGAATGATATTGGCTTCGGCCATATCTAATAGGGGCTGTAACCCCACTTCGCTAATGGCATCTGCTACTAATATTTGGTACATTATATTCATCTACCTTCCATAGTTTATAGGAACAATTTTAGGAATAATTTTCTGATTATTTTACTAAAATAATAATAGGATGTCAATTTAAAATCATTCACATCTTTAAAAGATGAATGCTGTACAGTAATAAAGTCTTTTATTGTCCTGTTTCGTTTTAACGAGAATTTTATCTTAAAAAAACATAAAATTCTCTTGTTTTGTTCCAGGTGCCATTACAAAGAAAAACCTCTTCTTAATGCGAAGAGGTTTTTCTGTGCAGTATAAACTATGTTTATTCAAACTTAGTAGCGTCACCATCGAATGCTTCGTCAGCAACTTTAATAGAATCAGTTGGGCAGCCTTCGAAAGCATCCATCATGTCGTCGATTAGGACTTCAGGAATTTCAACGATACCTTGGTTGTCATCAAGGGTAACAAATGCGATCCCTTCATCATCGTAATCATAAATATCTGGTGCAGCAGCTCCACATGCTCCACAAGCAATACAAGTTTCTTTGTCAACAATAGTGTATTTTGCCATGAAAAAACCCTCCCAATAGGTCAACAATTATTAAAATTTATTCCATTAACAGTAATGGAAAGCGTTCCCTACTCTATTTTAAAACTGTAAGCACAACTTTTCAATAGGAAAATAAATAAGAATCCTTATTCTGTACCTATTGTCTTTAATAAATTGCTGTAACAAAGCGTTATTATTCATGTTAAAATATATATATTGAAATCACCCGATAATAATTTTCTTGGAATATTAACACTATATTTTTTCCCTTATTTAGAACAGAAAAGGAGAAAAGATGGTCTTAACGTATCTTGAAACAATCATTCTTTATTGTATATCACAAATCCATGGCGAAAGAAGTATTTATTCAATCTTTCATTTGCTTAAAGGCAAGAAATCCTCACAAACGATTCAAGATGCTCATTTATTTCAATTGGCAAAACTATTTCAAACCTTTCCAGCTATTATGAGAGAAGAGTTTGAGGAGAGTATTGTCCGGTGTAAGCAAACAAATCTAGTAATGGAAATTTCTGATCAGCATTATATTTTAACAAGCAAGGGTCAAAGTGAACTAACGAAACAGTTAAACGAGTTTCCGTTGCCAAATTACCTTAATGGCTGGCATTACAATGCAAAGACCGTCGTTTTTTGGGAAAGACTATCCCTTCTTATCCAAGTTTGTTCAAACCTGGTTCATCAGAGGGCTGAATATATTCCTGTTCAGCGGAAAACAGATATACAACAGTGGCTGAAGAGATTTTTGCAGCAATCCTCCAAAGATCGGGAAGATTTAGCTAAGTCTTTATATCAGGAAATCGTCAGTTGCTTTGATACTGAACCTTCGTTGGAACCGGCTTTACTCGTTATTCGGTTAACGGGTTATGATAGAATTGGTCTAACCAGCCAACAGGCAGCTAACTTTTTTAAGCAGGAACATATGTATTATCAACTTTTGTTTATAAATTTTCTGCATTTTACCCTTGACACAATTCTTCATAATCCGATTGAATTTCCGCTATTATCGTCAATCATTGCTGATTTAAACCAACCTTATTCTTTTACGCTATCAACTAGTAAAACCTATACCTTGTTACAAAAAGGGTTCACGATCGATGAGATTGCCGTGATCAGGAAGCTTAAGCGAAGTACAATCGAAGACCATCTAGTAGAAATAGCCCTTTTTGATAAATCGTTTGATATTAATAACATTGTTGCACCAGAAAAGCAAAACAGGATATTAGCTGCGGCCGTGAAGGCGGAGTCTAAACAATTAAAACATATTCGCCAGCATGCTGAAGATGTTGAATATTTTGAGATAAGGCTTGTTATGGCAAAGTTTGGTGATTCAAAATGGAACTAACCTCAATTCTAAAAAAATACTTTCATTATGAAAAGTTCAGAGCGGGTCAGGAAGAAGTCATCTCCTCAGTTCTTGCCGGACATCACACTTTAGCCATGCTTCCTACTGGAACCGGGAAATCTTTATGCTACCAATTTCCGGGTTATTTATTAAAGGGACAAGTACTGATTGTTTCACCTTTATTATCATTAATGCAAGATCAGGTGGAGCAAATGAAGATGAAGGGAGAAAAAAAGGTTATTGCGATTAATTCCTTCTTAAATCCCCAACAGAAAAAAAACGCTTTATTAAACTTAAATAAATACAAGTTTATTTTTATTTCTCCGGAAATGCTTGGTGTGGATAGTGTAGTTAAGGCACTGGGGCAACAATTCATCTCACTTTTTGTGATTGATGAAGCCCACTGTATTTCACAATGGGGCTATGATTTTCGTCCTGACTACTTAAAATTGGGGGCCATTCGTCAGAAGCTCAATAATCCAATTACTTTGGCATTAACCGCGACAGCTACTAAGGAAGTAAGGGATGATATCAAAACATCCTTGGGGCTTAGCAGTTGTCAGGAAATTATCTACTCAGTTGACCGGCCGAATATTTCCATCAAAATAGAGAAAATGTCGGATCATACACAAAAGCAGGATCGGGTTTATGAATTAGTGCAGCAATTACAAGGTCCAGGAATTGTTTATTTTTCTAGTAAAAAAATGGCTGAACAAACCGCCGCTTTTTTACGTGAAAATGGCTTAACTAAAGTCATGGCTTACCATGGCGGATTAGAAATTGAGCAGCGGATCTTAATCCAACAACAGTTTATCAATGGACAACTGGATGTCATTTGTGCAACGAGTGCATTTGGGATGGGGGTCAACAAAGAAAATATCCGCTATATTATCCATTATCATTTGCCAATGCAAATGGAGTCTTATTTACAAGAAATTGGACGTGCCGGAAGAGATGGTCATGATAGTATTGCCATTTTGCTCTATACCCCTGGTGATGAGGTTTTGGCGATTCAACTATCTGAAGGCGAGCTCCCTGCAAAAGAGCAAATCGAATATTTCGCTCTTCTCACTAAAGATAAGCACGAGCAAATGTCTGAATTTCGACTCGAAGAATGGAAAATGATCGTTGGCTTTACTGATACGCAATGGCGGATTGTCCGTGAATTTTTAGATTTGGCCGTCACAACCAAAATAGACAGTCAAATTCAAGAATTAACTCATTTTGTAGAAAACCGAATTACATTAAAACGCGCAAAAATTTCTGCCATCACCAATTGGATTCATTCACAGGAGTGCAGAAGAAGGGCCATCCTTAGCTATTTTGGGGAGGAGCCGGTTACCAAAGCCAGTAATTGCTGCGATAATTGCGGGATAAATGATGATCCGTTTCTCGCTAAAGGCGAAGGCGAGAGCCGGGAAGATGAAACATTATTCAATTGGAAGTCATATTTGTCAGATATTTTATTAAATTAAGTGGGAAAAACAAAATGAAAAATCGTTATAATGAATTAATAAAAGAACTATCAGAGAAGGAATTATTATTTCATCTTTACCTCACGCAATTGATTTTATTTATTATTTCGTTCATCATTGGAATTTTTTTGATTGATGATTACTCCGCTTTTTTTCAATTATTTGATTGGAGTGATTCCAATGTTTACTTGGTTGGAGGTGGAGCCGCTCTTGTTGTAGTCATAATCGATACATTGCTGACTAAAATACTTCCGGAGCATTTCTATTTCGACGGTGGTTTAAACGAGAGGATTTTTCAAAATAGGAATGTAGTGCATATTGCTATTATTGCAAGTTTAGTAGCATTTAGTGAAGAAATATTATTTCGGGGTGTCATTCAAACCCATTATGGACTAATCATTTCCAGCATTCTTTTTGCCTTAGTCCATTATCGTTATCTTTTTAATTGGTTTTTATTTTTAAATATCATTCTACTAAGTTTTTTAATTGGTTATTTATATGATGTTACTGAAAATTTATCTGTAACCATTTTTATGCATTTTCTTATTGATTTTCTTTTAGGCTTAATGATTCGCTTAAAACATAACAAATTAGAAAGAACAGGAAGAGATGTTCATGAATAAAGAGGCACCATATCGGCAGAAAACAGATCATACTCGGCGAAGAATAGGCCGTACTACAATAACGGAGGGCGCATCCACTTCAGGAAAATTGCCTCCACGCAGTGAAATCCATCATCAAAAACGGAAAAAAAGCAGCAAAAAGGTTAGTTTTCCGTTAATACGGATTCAAGTCATATTTTTTATCTTGTTACCTATTACTATTTTTGCTTTATATACTTATCGGGATCAGATTTTGCCAAGTGAAAAAACGCCTGTATCTGAGGAAAAGAGCGGTTATGAAACGATTACAGTGGATAATGAGGATAGCGCTAAGAATTCCACAAAGGATACTCAAAAGTCTGACTCAGAAGAAAAAGCACCAGAAACGAATCAAACTGGTGCAGAGGAAGATAATACAGGCAGTTCCACAACGGACAATAACGAACCAATTGCAGAAGAAAACAATCAATCTCCTTCACCACAATCCGATGTCACAACAAGTGGAGATGCAGCTCAGCAGCAAACGGTTGTCAATGATGCAAGTGGGGCTAACGCTACCCCGGAGACCAATACTGTAGAAATAAAACAGCATACGGTTCAGACGGGTGAGACCTTGTATCGTATTGCAATGAAGTATTACCAATCGAAAGATGGAGTTGACATTATTAAGAAGGCTAATAATCTTACTAGTAATGAAATCCGTGTTGGGCAAGTTTTAAAAATCCCAATCCAATAGTCTATTTAAACTCCATTTTCGTCTTGAATGGAGTTTTTTTTTATTAGTGAGCACAAGGGGGAATGTACAAGATATTTGGTCATTCACTAAACAAAAAGGACCGGGCGGTTTTATGCCCGGTTTTTCTTATTGAAACCTCGCTCAGGGACATTTTCATAGGTGTTGGAAGACCTTTTGTCCTTGAGAGCCTCGCTTAAGGACATTTTCATGGGTGCTGGAAGAACTTTTGTCCTTAAGAGCCTCACTCAAGGACATTTTCATGGATGTTGGAAGAACTTTTGTCCTAGAGAGCCTCGCTCAAGGACATTTTCATGGGTGTTGGAAGACCTTTTGTCCTTGAGAGCCTCGCTCAAGGACATTTTCATGGGTGTTGGAAGACCTTTTGTCCTTGAGAGCCTCGCTCAAGGACATTTTCATGGGTGTTGGAAGACCTTTTGTCCTTGAGAGCCTCGCTTAAGGACATTTTCATGGGTGCTGGAAGAACTTTTGTCCTTGAGAGCCTCGCTCAAGGACATTTTCATGGGTGCTGGAAGAACTTTTGTCCTTGAGAGCCTTGCTCAAGGACATTTTCATGGGTGTTGGAAGAACTTTTGTCCTTGAGAGCCTCGCTCAGGGACATTTTCATAGGTGTTGGAAGACCTTTTGTCCTAGAGAGCCTCGCTTAAGGACATTTTCATGGGTGCTGGAAGACCTTTTGTCCTTAAGAGCCTCACTCAAGGACATTTTCATGGATGTTGGAAGAACTTTTGTCCTAGAGAGCCTCGCTCAATGACATTTTCATGGGTGTTGGAAGAACTTTTGTCCTAGAGAGCCTCGCTCAAGAACATTTTCATGGGTAAAGGAAAAACATTTGTCCTCCCCTGGCTATGTTAAAGAACAATGTTGATTTTAAACACGCTGTGGATTGGAGTACCTAGAGCGGAAATCCACAGCCAAATTTAACACAGCTATCCTATAAAACGACTACTTCCTTTGTTCATATTTCGATGGACAAGAACATAAGATGGTAATGGACAGGGGGGAATAAAATGGATCATTCGATTTTGATGCTCGATGAACGAACCGATCTCGTTACAAAACAGATGCTAAATAATGTAGTAAAGCGAAAAAAGAAATATGATCAATTTAAACAAAAGCATCTTTTGGTCATGTCGGCTACGTTGTTCTTTTCATTTTGCTATTTAGTATATTTATATATTACTGTCGTTAATCCCTATTCATATTCCTTTTCCGCTATGTTTTCAGCTTATGTAAATAATATTTTAAATTTATATTTTCTTATCATAACCCTTGGAACATATGGTCTGATGAACCTCCTCCGTGAAAAGAGGGATAAGGCAGAAAAAGAATTCCATGCTCTTAGGTGTGAGATTATTGATAAAAGCAAGGATTTATGGAAGAAAGAAGAAGCGTGGTCTAATCGCCATCTCGTTTTTGAGATGATGAAAAAAAACTTTGACATCAATTTATACCATGAAAATAAATGAGGCTGTCATAAAAATGAACAGCCCCGCCAGGATATTAGATTTTAGAAAAACTGTTTTTTGCCTTGTTCTTCTTTTAATATTTCAACTGCCTCTCGAAATCTTTGGGAGTGGATAATTTCTCTTTCTCTTAAAAATCTTAAACCATCATTTAAATCAGGATCATCACTCATATTAATAATCCATTGATAAGTAGCTCTTGCTTTTTCTTCTGCCGCTATGTCTTCGTATAAATCGGCAATGGGGTCACCTTTTGCCTGTATATAGGTGGCAGTAAATGGCACGCCTGCAGCATTATGATAAAAGAGGGCATTATCATGGTTAGCGTAATGGCCGTCTAATCCGGCTGCTATCATTTGGTCAGGAGTAGCATCTTTTGTCAGTTTATACACCATGGTTGCAATCATTTCTAAATGGGCAAGTTCTTCTGTCCCTATATCCGTTAATAAGCCTATTACCTTATCAGGAATGCTGTACCGTTGATTTAAATATCTAAGAGCAGCGGCCAATTCTCCGTCTGCGCCTCCATATTGCTCAATCAAAAATTTGGCTAATTTAGGATTACAGCAGCTAACCTTGACAGGATATTGGAGCTTCTTTTCATATACCCACATAAAGCCATAAACCTCCTTTTATAGGTTTTCTCCCGGCGCCGGTCGCCCCTGTGCGAGCCGTCTCCGCTTTTATAATATCCAGCTTCAGCGGCTAGGGGCTCGGGTCATAAGCCAATCTGACCAAAAGGTCAAAAAGCGACCTTTCGGCCAGCTCGTCTTATGCCGGTCGCCCCTGTGCGAGCCGCTTCCGCTTTTATAATTGCCACGGCCATGGGGGATCGTTCCAATTCCATGGATATCCAGAATAGCTATTGCCGTATTGCATCAGGGGACCAAACTGACTTTCAAATAATTTTTTTAATCTTTTTCGTTCTTTTGCACAGGAATTAAACTGGTTGATTGCTTCAGAATCTTGAGGATGGGTATCTAAATACAAAGTAAGCTCAACCAGGACGAAGTCAACAGCCTGAAGTTGTTCCATTAATTGATAAAATTCAGGAGGCACCTGTTTCATGACGGATTACTCTCCTTTGCTCGTTCATATGGGCTGAACCAAGGGTCATAAAATGGTTTCCATAAAGTCCCCGCTCGGAGCGCCTCGTGAGGCGAAAATTGTGGTAAATTTGGCGGCTGAAATCCAATATATAGATTCGGTGGAGTGGAAAAGGTTTTAACTTTTATCGGTGGACATGGATCAAATGGACTTGAATAGGGATAATAATTCTTTCTAACTGTAAACATAACTACCTCCCCTTTAAATTTTATTATTTTACAAAGAAGGCTAATATCAACTTGAATAAACTTAGATGAAACATTATTCCAATGCTAGAAAGGAACTACGTCATTTAATTCTATGCAAAAGTTTTTTTAATCATGAACATTGATATCGGTCTTTATTTAGGTTTAGCTTATTGTAAAACGAAATTTAAATATGGATAAAATAGTGAAGACCCTTCATAGAGTGGTATAGGAGGGATTTTTGTGTTTATTATTATTTGTCAGTTAATTTGCGGACTTATTTGCGGATTTTTAGTGATTAAATGGATCCCATTTACACTTCCAATCGAACTATCAGAGCTATTTGTTTCATTTGTATTAGATCCGGTTGAATTTTTTGCAGCATCAGTGGTGTTTATAATCGGGACTATTATCCATGGCAATCTCATAAAATACATATTCACATTAACGGTTGCTTTTATAAGGAAACAACATGGTTCTTATGTTAAATTGATTTTAAGCTATGGGGCGGTTGTGAATTTTTTAATTTTATTTAAACTAAGTTTTTGGCATGCATTAGCTTTTTTATGTTTTTCGTTCGTTTATGGTATGATTTCGATAGATTTTAGTAAGGGAAGGGTTTATTAGGTGGAAATATGATTTTCATTAGCTTTATGTTGGGGTTTGCGATTCTTTTCCTTATTTTTATGGTAAAAGAGGCATTTACCAATAGAATTTTGAATCATGAACTATCCTTTTCGGAGTTCCCGGAGAGTTTTAATCCAGTTACTATCTTTTTTATATCTGATATTCATCGACGTGAAATATCAGATTACGTAATTACTGAAGCATTGGGTAAGGCTGATATGGTTATTATTGGCGGTGATTTAACAGAACATAAAGTCCCTTTTCAAAGGGTGAGAAAAAATATCGAGAAATTAACAACAATTGCTCCAGTTTATTTTGTTTGGGGAAACAATGATTATGAGGTCGATACCAAATTATTACATTCTATGTTATTGGATTTAGGTGTAACGGTTTTAAGAAATACTGCAACCTCCTTTGAATCGAGGGAGGGTGATTTTTTTCATTTAGTAGGAATTGATGATGTTGGTACGGAGCGAGATTGTCTAAATGATGCTCTACTGGCTGCAAAAAAAGAGGGTTTTCGATTATTAGTTAGTCATAATCCTGAAATTATTGATAAGATTATCCCAGAACATAATATCCATTTTGTTTTATCAGGTCATACACATGGTGGACAAATTCGTATATTTGGTTATGGCCCCTATGAAAAAGGGGGTATAAAGAAAATAGCGAATACCATTTTATTCGTTAGTAACGGCTATGGGACAACCGCTCTGCCGCTTAGATTAGGAGCAAAGGCTGAAACTCATCTTATTACGATTAAACACAGTGCTAAAAACAATCAGCTTCTTCGAAAATCTACACTTAGCTGAAAACAAATCACCTTCTAAGAAATATCACATACATTACCATAAGAGCTTTTGTTCATGGCAGGGGGCTGCATCATGCGCTTGGAAAGATTAACATACAACAAAATAAAGTTTTTTCTTACGTTTGATGATTTGTATGACCGAGGTTTATCCAAAGATGATATTTGGAGAGATTCTTTAAAATGGCATCAATTATTCCATGATATGCTCGAAGAAGCTAATGAGGAGTTTGGTGTGGAGATACAGGGTACGATTGCTGTAGAAATATTTTCTCTTCAAGCCCAAGGGATGGTTATGATTTTAACAATGGAGGAATCAGACCAAGAAGAAGAATCTCTTGATGATGTCTTTATCGAAATGCAGGTAACAGTTGATGACTGTGAAGAAATCTTGTTTGAATTTTCTAGTATTGAGGAAGTCATCCAATTGTCAAAACGATTTAGCACGATGAAAGTTAATGGCGGAGGCCTGTATGCAATGAATGATAAATATTATCTTCTATTTGAAAATATCGAGGCAGAAGAAAAAAATAAACTAATTTCCGTGCTTGCGGAATATGGTGATCCTTCTCTTCTCAGTATCCACCGCTTAATCGAATATGGAAAACAAATAGTAAAACAGAATGCTATTGAAACAATTGTGAAATATTTCTAAACAGGGGCAGTATGCCTCTTTTTTATTATTGATAAATTATTAAGGGTGTTGTTATCTAAAAATAGTTTATTTATTAAATGTTATCTTGCATAAATCATTATTAAATGTATACTATGTCAATAAAGCGGACATAGCCGCTACAGTGAACATTAGGAGGTTTCACAATGGTAGCCGATAACGGTTCTGATCATAAAAATAAAGAAGGTAAACATGACGTTCTTAAATCAACTCAAACAGTCATTCATAGAGCTCTAGAAAAATTGGGATACCCAATAGAGGTTTATGAGCTTCTTAAAGAACCTTTGCGTATGTTGACAGTGAAAATTCCCATTCGGATGGATGATGGCTCTGTAAAGATTTTCACCGGATATCGTGCTCAGCATAATGATGCAGTGGGGCCGACTAAAGGGGGGATTCGGTTTCATCCGAATGTTTCAGAAAAAGAAGTGAAGGCGCTATCCATTTGGATGAGTTTGAAATGCGGAATAGTCGATCTCCCATATGGAGGGGGAAAAGGCGGAATTGTTTGTGATCCCAGAGATATGTCTTTTAGAGAATTGGAACGATTAAGCCGCGGGTATGTAAGAGCGATCAGTCAAATTGTTGGACCGACAAAGGATATTCCAGCTCCAGATGTTTTTACAAATTCACAAATAATGGCCTGGATGATGGATGAATATAGTCGAATTGATGAGTTCAATTCTCCTGGCTTTATTACGGGCAAGCCCTTGGTTTTAGGGGGCTCACATGGCAGAGAATCCGCGACTGCCAAAGGAGTGACCATTTGTATCCGTGAAGCAGCAGCGAAGAAAGGAATCAATCTTCAAGGTGCTCGTGTTGTGGTGCAAGGCTTCGGTAATGCAGGAAGTTACTTATCAAAATTTATGCATGATGCTGGCGCAAAGGTAATTGGTATTTCCGATGCCTATGGCGGCCTTCATGATCCAAAGGGATTAGATATTGATTATTTACTTGATCGGCGCGATAGCTTTGGAACGGTGACAAAATTATTTAACAATACGATAACGAATAAGGAATTGCTCGAGTTGGATTGCGATATTCTTGTCCCAGCCGCGATTGAAAATCAAATCACTGCTGAAAATGCCCATAAAATAAGAGCCAGCATCATTGTTGAAGCAGCTAATGGTCCAACAACATTGGAGGCAACGCAAATCTTATCAGACCGGGACATATTAGTCGTCCCTGATGTACTAGCTTCTGCAGGCGGAGTGACCGTTTCTTATTTTGAGTGGGTTCAAAATAATCAAGGCTATTATTGGTCGGAGGAAGAAGTCGAAGAAAAACTTGAAAAAGTTATGGTGAAGGCCTTTAATAATATATATCAAACGGCTCAAACCCGGCGAGTCGATATGCGCTTAGCGGCCTACATGGTCGGCGTAAGAAAAATGGCTGAAGCCAGCAGATTCAGAGGCTGGATCTAAGAAAAGCGGAAGCGGCTTGCCCAGGGGCGACAGGCTTAAGACGAGCCAGCCGAAAGGTGGGTTTTACCTTTTGGGTGGATTGGCTTAAGACCCCGAGCCCCTAGCCGCTAGAGCTGGACAGAGAAAAGCGGAAGCGGCTTGCCCAGGGGCGACAGGCTTAAGACGAGCCAGCCGAAAGGTGGGTTTTACCTTTTGGGTGGATTGGCTTAAGACCCCGAGCCCCTAGCCGCTAGAGCTGGACAGAGAAAAGCGGAAGCGGCTTGCCCAGGGGCGACAGGCTTAAGACGAGCCAGCCGAAAGGTGGGTTTTACCTTTTGGGTGGATTGGCTTAAGACCCCGAGCCCCTAGCCGCTAGAGCTGGACAGAGAAAAGCGGAAGCGGCTTGCCCAGGGGCGACAGGCTTAAGACGAGCCAGCCGAAAGGTGGGTTTTACCTTTTGGGTGGATTGGCTTAAGACCCCGAGCCCCTAGCCGCTAGAGCTGGATCTAAAACGTTGAATATTCAAACAAAATCTCCTATCATTAGATGAGATTTTTAATTACGATATCATTACATATAGATCATCAAAGGAGATGAGTTGCGTTTATGCAACATGAAGAAGTAATCGTAGTGGGGGCGGGTCCATGTGGATTGGCAGCGGCCATTGCAGTAAAAAATATCGGAGTAAATCCACTGGTGATTGAAAAGGCAAATGTCGTTAATTCAATTTATCACTATCCGACTCATCAAACTTTTTTTAGCACAAGCGAAAAACTTGAAATTGGAGAGGTTCCCTTTATTACCGAAGATTATAAACCTAGGCGAAATCAAGCGTTGTCCTATTATCGAGAGGTGGCTATTCGGAAGGAACTGCGAATTAACTCTTATGAAAAAGTTCTCGAAGTATTAAAACAAGGAGAAAAATTCCGTGTCATAACAACAAAACAAGAGTATTCAGCATCATTTATCATTATCGCGTCTGGATATTATGATAATCCAAACTATATGAATGTCCCTGGTGAAGACTTGCCAAAAGTTTCCCACTATTTTAAGGAAGCCCATCCCTATTTTGACAAGGATGTTCTTGTTGTCGGTGGAAAAAACTCCAGTGTGGATGCAGCGATTGAATTGGTGAAGGCAGGTGCGAGAGTAACCGTAATCTATCGGGGAAAAGAGTATTCTTCAAGTGTAAAACCATGGATCCTCCCGGAATTCGATTCATTAATTCGCAATGAAAAAATAAAGATGGTGTTTAACGGAAATATAAAAGAAATATTTCCAGATAAGGTTATATACACTGTCGATAAACAAGAGAAAGAGATTAAAAATGATTTTGTGTTCGCGATGACGGGTTATCACCCTGACCATGGTTTTCTTCGAAAAATGGGAATTAACATTGAACAAGACTCCGGTCGTCCATTCTATAATGAAGAAACAATGGAAACCAATATTTCCGGAATTTTTATTGCGGGTGTAATTGCTGCAGGAAATAATGCCAATGAAATCTTTATTGAAAATGGTCGTTTTCACGGGCAGCAAATAGCAGATGCAATTAAAACTAGAAAAAAGACTCTTTGATAATCTTTATTTGGTGTGTTTTGGCTAGAATCCAAAAAGAAGTAATGTTCAATCTTAATCATCCATGATACGATGAAAGAAATTGTTTGAAATGAGGATTCAAATGCTGGGGATTTTATCTGCTGGGATAGCGCCAGGTCTAGCTTTATTAGTTTATTTTTATTTAAAAGACCAATATGGTTCTGAGCCAATTTCGGTTGTGTTTAAAACATTTTTATTTGGTGCCATTCTTGTATTTCCGATTGCATTTATACAATATGTTTTTGAAACGGAAAATCTTGGTCAATCAGGGATGATACATGCTTTTGTTTTAACAGGATTTTTAGAAGAGTTTGTAAAATGGTTTGTGTTAATCTATACAGTATACCAGCATGTTGCCTTTGATGAACCGTATGACGGAATTGTTTATGGAGCAGCTGTTTCTTTAGGATTCGCAACTGCTGAAAATATTCTTTTCTTGTTCGCAAATGGCTTAGAACACGCCATTGGTCGTGCGTTTTTACCTGTTTCAAGCCATGCATTATTTGGTGTAATTATGGGATTTTATATTGGTAAAAGTAAATTTATGACAATATCAAAACGGAAATGGTTATCCCTTTCATTGATTCTCCCTTTTATTTTGCATGGGATCTATGATTATATATTGTTAAACGAACAAAAATGGGCGATGATGATTCTGCCGTTTATGTTGTTTCTATGGTGGTTGGGGATAAGAAAAGTAAAAAGGGCTCGCTATTTAAGTGCCATTCACTACGAAAGCAAGTTTAATATCGAAAAAACGAGACTTTCTACAAAATAAACCTGAAAAACTACAAAAAAGGATTGGTCATTTGCAGACCAGTCCTTTTTTGTGCTCTTTTTCATAAAATAACTTATTATAGTTTTTTGCATAAAAACCCAGTCTCTACGGAAACTACATCTAAGAAATGATTATCATCTGGGGGTAACTTCAATGAGAATTAAATGGTTTCCGATAAAGTATTTGGTTCTGGTTTTATTTTTCAGTCAAATAATATCCTTTTATGGAACTGAAAGAAAGGTACAGGCATTCTCAAATCAAGTTATTCAGCATGGTGCGGTGGGGGAAGATGTAATCGAACTACAATCGAGACTTCAATATATTGGGTTTTATAATGGGAAAATTGATGGAGTTTTTGATTGGAGAACGTATTGGGCCTTAAGAAACTTCCAATATGAATTTGGATTACCGATTGATGGTTTAGCTGGCCAAAAGACGAAGGCAAAGCTTGTTAAAGCCACTAAATATCATAAACAATATGTTCAAAAGCAAATAGGGAAAGGAAATAAGTTCACTCATTATGGCGGGATGGATTTAAACAAACAATCAGCACCTGCTAAACAAAAAGCACCTGCACAATCAAAAACACAAGCGCCGGCAAAGCCAAAAACACAAGCACAAACAAATCCAAAAACGCAAACGCCTGCAAAGTCAAAAACGCAAGCTCAAACAAATCCAAAAAAGCCAACGCCGGCAAAGCCAAAAACGCAAGCTCAAACAAATCCAAAAACACAAGCACCGGCAAAGTCAAAAACGCAAACAAATCCAAAAACACAAGCACCGGCAAAGCCAAAAATGCAAACAAATCCGAGAACACAATCACCTGCAACACCAAGAACACAAGCAATAGCGCCAGCTCCAGCGAAGCCAAAAACGCAAGCTCAGACACCACAAAAAAAACCAACAGCAACCAATACTCCAAATGGATTTTCACAAAATGACATCAAGCTGTTAGCAAATGCTGTTTACGGGGAGTCAAGGGGAGAGCCTTACATCGGACAAGTTGCAGTTGCGGCGGTTATCCTTAATCGGATTAATAGCAGCAACTTTCCAAATACAGTTTCAGGGGTTATTTTTGAACCTGGTGCATTTACTGCTGTGGCAGATGGACAAATTTGGCTCACTCCAAATGAAAACGCCAAAAAAGCCGTGTTAGACGCCTTAAATGGCTGGGACCCTACTGGAGAAGCTATTTATTATTTTAATCCGGACACTGCGACAAATGGCTGGATCTGGTCTAGACCGCAAATTAAGAAAATCGGGAAACACATATTTTGTAAATAGCGAGGTGAATTAATTTGCTTAGAGGAATTATGATAACAGTACTTACATTAGGTGTAGCTGGAACAGCGTATTGGGGCTATCAAGAGCACCGAGAAAAAAATGCAATTCTTATTAATGCGGAAAATAATTATCAGAGGGCTTTCCATGAACTAGTGTATAATGTCGACCTCTTACATGATAAGATTGGTACTACCTTAGCAATGAATTCAAGGAGCTCACTCTCTCCAGCCTTAGCTGAAGTATGGCGGTTAACTTCTCAAGCTCATAATGATGTTGGACAATTGCCGTTAACTCTTCTTCCATTCAATAAAACAGAAGAATTTTTAGCTAAGATAGGTGATTTTAGTTATCAAACGGCGGTAAGAGATTTAGATAAACAACCGCTAAATGATAAAGAATATGCGGCCTTGCAAGGTTTATACAAACAGTCAGCCGACATTCAGTCTGAATTAAGGAAAGTCCAACACCTCGTTCTTAAAAACAATTTGCGTTGGATGGATGTGGAAATGGCGTTAGCCACTGGAAAAGAGAATGCAGATAATACGATCATTGATGGCTTTAAGACAGTTGAAAAAACAGTTGAAGGGTACTCAGAAACTGATTTTGGACCAGCCTTTATCAATATGGATAAAAAGGATGAGAACTATAAATATTTAGCTGGGAAAAATGTATCAAAACAAGAAGCCATTCGAACAGCAAAAAAATATGCAGCCCTAGGGAATAACGTAAAAGTACAGGTAGAAAGCAGCGGTAAGGACTCTGATTACGGATTTTACAGTGTTTCTCTTTTAGAAAAACGATCTGGCCAAGAAGCAAATATGGATATTACTAAAAAAGGCGGTTACCCGATTTGGTTTATCTTATCAAGAGACGTTAATGCACAAAAAATCAGTTTAAATGATGCAACCAATAAAGCCATTGAATTTTTAAAACAAAATGGATTTAAGAACTTAGATTTATTTGAAAGCTCACAATACGATAATATTGGTGTGTTTACATTTGTTTCAAGCGAACAGGATATTCGAATCTATCCGGATGCAATTAAGGTAAAAGTAGCTTTGGATAATGGTCAGTTATTAGGTTTTTCAGCAAATGATTATTTAAAATCACATCATACGAGAGAAATTCCAAAACCAGCTATTACGAAGGATCAAGCCCAAGCAAAAATGAATCCGAATTTAAAGGTGATGGAAAATCGCTTAGCTGTCATTTTGAATGATGTTAAACAAGAGGTTTTATGCTATGAATTTTTAGGAACACTTGGGGAGGATACGTACCGAATCTATATAAATGCAGAGAATGGTATGGAAGAAAAGGTAGAAAAGCTGGAAAATGCCGAACCAATTTATGAAGATGTTGTATAGGAAAAGCTCTAGCTGCTTTTCCTTTTTTTTGTTTTTAGGAATAAAAGATTAGAAAAGATTAACAATAGTAGTATGAATCTGAAATAAGTGGTGAGGATATGTGAAAACATTTGAGAGAATTTTAATGAAGATTGTCTTGATCCAGTTTATTATATTAGTTTTTAGCCAGTTTTTTTTTCATAAAATTGAAGTATTGCCTGAACTACAGCAACTTGCTCGTTATGAGGGTGTGACGGAAGATAATTTTTCGCAAATACTGGAAACCTTTAATGGTAGGTAAAAAGTAGCATGAGTTGTTATGCCCAACCCATGCTTTCTTTTTTGATAGGCTTTGTTAAAGAACAATATGATTTAGAGCACTCTGTTGATCTTCGCTGCAGGTGCGAGACTCCTGCGGGAGAAGGTGTCACGGGAGACCCCACAGGCGCTAAAGCGCCGAGGAGGCTCCCGGACTCCCCCGCTGGGTTGCTGAGCACCTGGAGCGGAAATCAACAGCCTAATGAAAAAAGATATAAATATCATAGAAATAAACTAATTTGTGTTAAAATATATAAGTGTATATTTCAATTGATACATCTTCATGGAGGAATTATGAAAAAAAAGATTTCCATTGCAATTGATGGACCTGCAGCAGCAGGAAAAAGCACAGTTGCAAAAATTGTAGCAGAAAAACTATCGTATCTTTACATTGATACTGGCGCAATGTATCGCGCTTTAACCTTGAAAGCGATTCAAGAAAAACTTGATTTACAAGATGAAGAGCCATTATTGAACAGTTTAAATGATGCTAAAATCATCTTACTGCCAAGTGAAAAAGGGCAGCTCGTTTTTCTTAATGACCTAAATGTTACGGATGATGTGCGAACCGCAGAAGTAACCAATTCTGTTTCGCTTGTGGCCAAACATCCCCTTGTCCGTAAAGAAATGGTTGCAAGACAGAAACAGCTTGCTGCCGGTGGCGGTGTCGTAATGGATGGAAGGGATATTGGCACTCACGTTCTCCCCGAAGCCGAAGTGAAAATTTTCTTACTAGCCAGTGTAGAAGAAAGAGCGATCCGCCGTCATAACGAAAATCTCCTTAAGGGGTTTTCTTCCAATTTAGAACAATTAAAAGAGGAAATCGCATTAAGGGACAAACTTGACTCAGAGCGTGCTGCCTCCCCTTTAAAAAAGGCAGATGACGCGATTGAATTGGACACTACATCCCTTTCAATCAATGAAGTAGTTGAAAAAATCCTCTCATTTGCCTATGAAAGGATAGGATGAGCTTGACCTTTTACGGTTTTGCAAGATCTGTCTGTAATATCGTATTAGCCCCTATTTATCGTTTTGAGGTAATCGGTAGGGAGAACTTCCCTAGTGAGGGGGGCGTGTTATTATGTGCTAATCATATAGATGCCTTAGATCCGCCTGTTGTGGGCATTACCGCACCTCGGCCAGTTCACTTTATGGCAAAGGAAGAGTTGTTCAACGTTCCCGTTCTGGGGAAAATTATTAGCAACGTTCATGCATTTCCTGTTAAACGAGGGTTGAGTGATCGAGAGGCGTTAAGAAAAGGGCTTTCTGTTTTAAAAGAGGGGCATGTACTGGGGTTATTCCCAGAAGGGACGCGAAGTAAAACAGGGGAACTGGGGAAGGGTCTTGCTGGAGCTGGATTTTTTGCTTTACGATCAAATGCAGTCGTCGTTCCATGTGCCATTATTGGGCCTTATAGACCCTTTAGAAAGTTAAAAGTAGTATATGGGAAACCTATTGATTTAACGGAGGCCAAAAGTACTAAAATGTCGACAGAAGAAACGACAGAACTGATAATGGATGCTATCCGAAAGCTGATTAATACGTACAAATAGGTGTTTCATGCTTGACAAAAGCTACTATTTATAAGAAGTTAGATAAAAGGGCTTTTTTCTGAAAATTTCAGCCTGATATTATGGTGATGATTTTGTCACATCATATAAACTTTCAAGCAGTCATTGGATTAAGGAGGAGTACATATGGTAGAAGATATGAATCAAGTCGAAGTTTCAAATTTTGAAGTTGGTGACAAAGTAAGCGGCCAAGTAACAAAAGTGGAAGAAAAACAGGTTCTTGTCAATATTCAGAACAGCAAATTGGATGGAATTATTCCAATTAGTGAACTATCTAGCCTCCATGTAGAAAAAGCATCTGATGCTGTTGCTGAGGGTGATGAATTAGAACTTGAAGTGATAAAGGTAGAAGAAGATGCATTAATTTTGTCAAAACGTAAAGTAGATGCTGAAAAAGCATGGGACAACTTAGAGGAAAAATTTAATAGCGGGGAAGTTTTCGAAGCTGAAATTAAAGATGTAGTCAAGGGCGGTTTAGTCGTTGATTTAGGTGTTCGCGGCTTTGTTCCTGCGTCTTTGGTTGAAGCATTCTTTGTTGAAGATTTTTCAGATTACAAAGGAAGATCCCTATCCTTCAAAATTGTCGAACTTGACAAAGAAAAAAACCGTTTGATCCTCTCTCATCGTGCCGTAGTAGAGGAACAGAAGGATAAGCAAAAACAAAACTTGATTGGGTCCCTTGAGGCAGGTCAAGTATTAGAAGGTACTGTACAAAGAATCACGGATTTTGGGGCTTTTGTTGATATCGGAGGCGTTGATGGACTTGTTCATATCTCACAATTGTCTCACCAGCATGTTGACAAGCCGTCAGACGTGGTAGAAGAAGGACAAAAAGTTCAAGTTAAGATTTTAAGTGTTGATCGTGACCATGATCGAATTTCATTATCGATAAAAGATACTCTTCCTGGACCTTGGGCTAATATTGCCGACCGCGCTCCTAAGGGTAGTATTTTAACAGGTGTTGTGAAACGTCTAGTTTCATACGGCGCGTTTGTTGAAGTGTTCCCTGGCGTTGAGGGCTTAGTTCATATTTCGCAAATTGCCCATAAGCATATTGGTACTCCACATGAAGTATTAAAAGAAGGTCAGGAAGTAAATGTAAAAGTATTAGAAGTAAATGAACAAGACCAACGACTTTCATTGAGCATTAAAGAGTTACTTGAGAAAGAAGTGGACGAAGTCGTTGATTATGAATTACCTGAAGAATCAAAGGGCTTCCAGCTTGGCGAAATGATCGGGGATAAATTAAAGAATCTTAAAAACTAATGGTGATCAAATGTGACTAGATCTGAACGAAAGTGGGAACATATACGTCTTGCTTTAAAAACTGGTAAAGAAATGAACAGCAGTTTTGAGGATGTTACCTTTGTTCATCGTAGTCTCCCGGATACAAGTCTTGCACAAATTAAATTAAGTACAAAAATTGGTGAACTTTTGCTGAGTTCACCAATTTTTATAAATGCAATGACTGGGGGCGGAGGTCAACAGACTCTCGAAATCAATAAAAATTTAGCCGTCGTTGCTAAAGAGGCTGGTTTAGCAATGGCAGTTGGTTCTCAAATGTCAGCTTTAAAAGACAGTCGTGAGCAAGAAACTTATAAGATAGTCCGTAAACTGAACTCGGAAGGAATCATTATTGGAAACCTGGGCTGGGAAGCAACGGTTGAACAGGCAAAACACGCTGTTGAGATGATTCAAGCGAATGCTTTACAAATTCATGTGAATTCAGTTCAAGAGTTAACCATGCCCGAGGGAGATCGTGATTTTACCGGAGCTCTTTCAAGAATTGAAGCGATCGTCTCTCAAGTAGGTGTCCCAGTGATTGTTAAAGAGGTTGGTTTCGGAATGGGGCAGGAAACGATAAAGCAATTAGCTTCTATCGGCGTTACCACGGTGGACGTCGGCGGATTTGGCGGAACCAACTTTGCAAGAATTGAAAATGAACGCAGAAAACAACAGCAGCTTACTTTTTTTAATAATTGGGGGATCCCAAGCCCCGTTTCCATTGTCGAAGCTAAGAGCTGCAACCTGCCTGTCACCATTATAGGGTCCGGCGGAATACAAACTAGTCTGGATATCGCTAAAGCTCTAGCCTTAGGGGCAAGTGGAGTAGGAATGGCCGGAGTTTTGTTAAAGATCTTGATAGAAAACGGAATCGAACCATTGTATGAAAAGCTCAACCAACTTCATCAGGAGCTTTCGATTATTATGACAGCGCTCGGAGCAAAAACAATCAAAGAATTACAGAATGTACCACTAATTCTTAAAGGGGAAACCCACCATTGGTTAACAGAACGAGGAATTAATACGAAACAATATAGTCAAAGAGGCTGACCTGAGCGGGTCAGCCTCTTTTGTTATTTTTTAGTTAAATGGTTTGGAAAAAGAAGCTCATCCAGCTTTATCACGCAGGACGATAACCTAGCTATATTTTGAATCATTAAGCTTCCGTGCTTCTTCAGGGCTCTGCATTTTTGTAGCCCCCGGGTAGTGAAGTGCTTGATCACGATCTGATTCCACTCTTTCACTGGCCTTAAGCTTTTTTTCTTGGCGATCCTTACCCAATTAAACCACCTCCTATCTCTTAACATGATGCAAGTGTGAAAGTTTCATTCATTCATGAATGAAGTACATATTCTTGACCGATAATGGAAATGTTAGGAGGTAGTGCCTTATGGAGGGGATATTCTTTTATTGGGTTGCGTGGTTTTTTTGGATTATTGCAGCTTTCTTAATAAAAAAGTCATCACAATATCGGGATAAGCTGTTCTTCTGTATTCTTTTGGCCATTATTCTTATACCCTTCAACCCAACTATTGCAGGTAATCAAGTTAATCTTGGATTATTGTTTCTGTTATTCGTATTTTTACTGCAGGTAAATGCTCTGAGGAAGCTAACAGGTTTATATATCTTAATAAGCTCCTTTATCGTGATGCTTGCTTATGCAAGTTTCCTGCTTTTTGAATTGTATGACCCCATATGGGTTCTTTTTAACCGAAATTGGATGGTCGCATGTGCCTTAGTATATTTATGTATTCTTTTAAACTCGGACAAAGCACAACGATTTTATACGATTGTAATTGGGATGATCCAGGGTGAATTTTTGTATTCAATTTTTGTAAATAAATATAGTTTTCCTTATCCAATCGGAGCAACTGCCTTTTTAGATGCACTGGCCGTAACATTACTTGTCTTATATATATGGAGTTTGTGTGAAACAGTCACAGTCTATGTGGGTCAACAAATGAATCAGCATGTAAGGGGGAAACAGAAGTCAACATGAACGAATATACTTTACCGATTGCTTTTGGTGTCATTATCGGAACATTAAGCAGAATTTATATGTTGAGAACGGATTACCGTCAATATCCTACTTATCTCCATGGGAAAATTATCCACATTGCGTTAGGGTTTATTGCAGCAGGCTTAGGGACGGTTGCAGTTCCGGCAATATTAGAAGAAGAGTTTACAGCGATAACCTTTTTAACAATTGCCGCCTCGCAATTTCGTGAAGTACGGAATATGGAACGGAATACGTTAACTGAATTGGATGGGTATGAAATGGTCCCACGCGGTAGTACGTATATTGAGGGGATTTCAATAGCCTTTGAAAGTAGAAATTATTTAGTTATTTTAACATCCTTAGTGTCAACAACAGGTTATTTACTGATGAATATTTGGGTTGGCCTAGCAGCGGGGATTATCTCAGTCCTCATTTCAAAATCATTAATGTCGGGTGGGAGAATTAAGGACATTGTCGATATTGAATATGTTAAACCACGATTTGAAGGTGCAGGTCTTTATGTGGATAACATCTATATTATGAATATCGGTTTACCCAAAAGGCAAGAGGAGGTGTTGAAATATGGAATGGGATTTATTCTTAAACCCAAAAATTTTAACGCCAGAACCACGATCGCTAATCTAGGACAGCGCCAGGCTATCCTTCACGACGTTTCAACCGCTTTAGGTGTATACAGGGATTCTGGAACCCCTGCTCTTGTTCCGCTTGCCAAAAGAGATCTTGATGATGGTAGAATTGGAGTTTTTGTCCTACCTCAGGAAAAAAACATCGACAAAGCACTGGAAATTATCGGGCGGGTTCCAACCTTAGAAAACGCGATCAGAATGCCAACTGAACGGAAAAAGCAAGATTCTAAGGGGGGAGCGACGAAATGACACACGAAAAATATATATTAGCCATTATTACGACCAATAGTAAAAAAATCCCCTTCGGTTCCAATGTTTTTTTCTGTGATACGAAGGAGGAAATGGAGCATATTGCAGCGAACCTGGAGGCAATTCTTGATGGAATTGCCCATGCGCTAACGGATGAACTGTTTATTATCGTAAAACATTAGCATGTAGAACTATTATTTTAATTCGGGGTTCACTGGCCAAAACCAGGTGGGAAAAAGCGAAAAGTGGCCAGTAGAGAGGGTTCACTGGCCAAAACTAGGCGGGAAAAAGCCAAAAGTGGCCAGTAGGGAGGGTTCACTGGCCAAAACTAGGCGGGAAAAAGCTGAAAGTGGCCAATAGAAGGGTTTCACTGGCCAAAACCAGGTGGTAAAAAGTGAAAAGTGGCCAATAGGACGGTTTCACTGGCCAAAACCAAGCGAAAAAAAGCGAAAAGTGGCCAGTAGGACGGTTTCACTGGCCAAAACCAGGTGGGAAAAAGAGAAAAGTGGCCAATAGAAGGGTTTCACTGGCCAAAACTAAGCAGGAAAAAGCCAAAAGTGGCCAGTAGAAGGGTTTCACTGGCCAAAACCAAGCAGAAAAAAGCGAAAAGTGGCCAGTAGAACGGTTTCACTGGCCAAAACCAAGCAGAAAAAAGCGAAATTGGCCAGTAGAGAGGGTTCACTGACCAAACTCAAGTATCTGATATACGCAGTTCGGGTGCATGAGCTTTTGTTCATTCCAATGTTTTCATTGCTTGGAAGTTTTTCCTTTGATAAAATAATAAAGTTGGACCCTTCTCTTAAAAAAGGAAGGGTTTCTTTTCTTAATAAGAAAATTATTGCTGCCTGAGGAACGATCTCCACCGCTCAGTGTCATGTGACCACGCTGAACGTTTGCTTCCGCTTTTCAAAGTTGGAATCTAAAATAAATTTTTGTCATAATAAATTTAGCAGGAAAGAAAGGGTGGTTTTATGGTAAAACCAGTAGTTGCCATCGTTGGGCGCCCGAATGTTGGTAAATCAACTATATTTAATCGCATTGTTGGCGAACGTATTTCAATCGTAGAAGATATTCCAGGTGTAACCCGTGATCGTATTTACAGCTCAGCTGAGTGGTTAACCCATGACTTTAATATTATCGATACAGGGGGAATTGATCTTGGTGATGAGCCGTTCCTAGAGCAAATTCGTCAACAAGCAGAGATTGCCATTGATGAAGCAGATGTCATTATTTTTATCACAAATGGCAGAGAGGGAGTAACGGCGGCTGATGAGGAAGTTGCCAAAATCCTTTACAAATCGAAAAAACCGATTGTTCTTGCTGTCAATAAAGTGGACAACCCGGAAATGAGAGATCAAATTTATGACTTTTATGCCCTAGGATTTGGCGAACCGATTGCTATATCTGGGTCACACGGCTTAGGCTTGGGTGACTTGCTTGATGAAGCAGCTAAGCATTTTCCGAATACAAAGGATAAAGGCTATGATGACGATATTATTAAATTTAGTTTGATCGGGCGGCCGAATGTAGGGAAATCGTCACTCGTTAATGCTATGTTAGGCGAAGAGCGTGTAATTGTCAGTGATATCGCTGGAACAACTCGAGATGCGATTGACTCAGCTCTTACTGTGAATGGTCAACGATACATAATCATTGATACAGCAGGAATGAGAAAAAAAGGAAAAGTATATGAGACAACAGAAAAATATAGTGTTTTAAGAGCGTTGCGAGCGATTGAACGTTCAGACGTTGTCTTAGTGGTGATAAACGCAGAAGAAGGAATTATTGAACATGATAAAAAGATTGCTGGTTATGCTCATGAAGCAGGTCGAGCAGTTGTTATCGTTGTCAATAAGTGGGATGCAGTTGAAAAAGATGAAAAAACGATGAAGGAATTCGAGCAAAAGATCCGCGAACATTTTCTGTTTTTAGATTATGCTCCAATTGTTTTTCTTTCAGCAAAAACAAAAAAACGGATTCACACTTTAATTCCAATGATCCAAATGGCAAGTGAAAATCATTCGAAACGGGTTCCAACTACGGTTCTAAATGATGTCATTATGGATGCTGTAGCAATGAATCCAACACCAACAGACAAAGGAAACCGGTTGAAGATCTATTATACGACTCAAGTTTCGGTCAAACCGCCAACCTTCGTCGTCTTTGTTAATGATCCGGAATTACTTCATTTTTCATATGAGCGTTTTCTTGAAAATCGGATTCGCGATGCCTTTGGATTTGAAGGTACACCGATCAAAATATTTGCGAGAGAAAGAAAATAAACCCAATGGCGAGAAGCTTTTAAACTATTTAACAAGCTTTTGCTTATTAGAGAAGGGGGTATCTTGATGAACCGAAAGAAGGAAAAAGTAGCTGTCATTGGAGCTGGTAGCTGGGGAACAGCTTTAGCTTTAGTACTTGCCGATAACGGACATGAAGTTCGGCTTTGGGGACATAATGAAGCTCAAATCGAAGAAATCAATCAATTTCATACAAATAAAAAATATCTTCCGGAAATTTTGTTGCCAGATACGATTAAAGGCTATTCATCTTTAGCAGAGGCCCTTGAAGGTCTGGAATTAATTGTTTTAGCTGTGCCAACAAAAGCGATCAGGGAAGTTTTAAGGAATATCATTGAAGTCAGAACAGAACCATTAACGGTTGTCCATGTCAGTAAAGGAATTGAACCAGATTCGTTGCTACGGATCTCAGAAATTATTGAGCAAGAAATGCCTCAGCATTTATTGAAGGATGTTGTTGTTCTTTCTGGTCCTAGTCATGCTGAAGAAGTAAGCTTGCGCCATCCTACAACGGTGGCTGTTTCCTCAAAAAATATGGATGCTGCAGAAGCGGTTCAAGACTTATTTATTAATAATAATTTCCGTGTGTACACAAACCCTGATATTATTGGGGTTGAAATAGGCGGAGCTTTAAAAAATATCATTGCTCTCGCTGCCGGCATCTCGGACGGTCTTGGTTTTGGCGATAATGCCAAAGCGGCATTAATGACAAGAGGTTTAGCGGAAATTGCTCGGCTTGGAACGAAAATGGGCGCTAATCCCCTAACCTTTTCCGGGTTAGCCGGTATCGGTGATTTAATCGTAACCTGTACAAGTGTTCATTCTCGTAACTGGCGTGCCGGAAATTTACTTGGTAAAGGTCAAAGCCTTGATGAGGTATTAGAAAACATGGGGATGGTAGTTGAAGGGGTTAGAACAACAAAAGCCGCTTATCAACTATCACAAAAATATGATGTAAGTATGCCAATTTCTAATGTTCTTTATAATCTTCTTTTTAATAATATAAATCCTAATGATGCAGTAGAGTCGTTAATGGGAAGAGTAAAGACATTTGAAATGGATGATTTAGTTAACATTTTAGATGAAAGATTGAATGATTAATTAAAAAATATAGGCATTCGACGATGCGATTTTAATTTGTTTTGCATAAAATGCAACGAAGCAACTGGTAGTTTGAACCGGTGTTTTGGGTTTATTAGTCACCTAGACTGAAGTAAAGATATTGCCCCGTCTTTACTTCAGTCTTTTTTTGCCCATTTTTAACTGTTCACTATCCCTTGATTCTTCACAATCGAATAAAGTCGAAATATTATATTTTTTTTTGATGAAACCATTTTTTAATAAAGAACGTGTGATATAATACATTTCGAACAAAGGAGTGTTTAAAATGTCACAGTCTTTAATAAAAATGTGGATATCTTTGGCTGGTATGGGTCTTATGTTTTTATCACTTGGTTTTATTTATGTAAGTCGTTTTAAACTAAAGGGGATTTTAAAGTTTGTTACTGGCCTTATTGCTTATGGTTTAATGATTATCTCAGGTTTAATCATATTATTTGTCGTTTTAAGTGGACCAACGGTAGATTAAAATACATAGATTGTAGGGTTGAGGATGAAAAAATTCATTTCATTTTTCATAATTATGCTTGCTAGTTTACTTTTATCTGCATGTATGTATCCGGAGGAAGAACTGGCTCAAAATAAAGTGCCGTATCAAGATCAAATTCAAGCTGTGCAATCAGCAGTAAATCAGTTTCGTGAAGCGAATGGGGGAATTTTGCCAATCAAGACAAAAGAAGCCCAAACCCCCATCTATCAAAAATACCCGATTGACTTTAAAAAAATTGCCCCAGCATATATGAGTGAACCCCCAGGTAATGCATTTGAAAGTGGGGGGATATTTCAATATGTTTTAGTGGATGTGGAAGAAAATCCAACCGTTAAGCTATTGGATATCAGAATGGCAGAAACGATTCGTGAAATTAAGATTCGAATTCAAACAAAAGGGTATCCTCCTTATAAAGAAAAGCTCGCAAATAATATTTTTTCTTTAGATTATAAAAAATTAGGTTATAAGGAAGAACCGGTTGTCGTAAGTCCGTTTACACAAAAAAATCTTCCGTTAATCGTGGATGGGAACTCAGAGGTTTATGTGGATTATCGAAGTGATTTATATGAAGCTCTGAAGAAAAATGAGCATGCATATAAGCCCGGAGAAGACATTCGCGGGCTCCTCGTAAAGGATTCTATGTTTGTTCCAGCGTATTCTTTGCCATACACGATTGATGAAACTACAAAAGAACCTATCTTTTTAGAAAGTAAGTAAATAAATTTTGCAATCCTCATCAAGGCTCCATAATACAGGCAATATATAAACGCCTTGTGCTTTTTAAGAAATTAGTCATAACCCTTTTTCTACAAAATATATTGTAGGAGAAGGGTTTTTGTTTTTGATCCTTTCTTTATAAACGATCCTTATATAAATAATTAGGTTAAATGAAATAAGTTTTAATGCAGGGGGGTAAAAAAATTAACAAATCAGTCATAAGATGGTAGGACAACATCATAAACATATATTGTCTAATAGTATCTAAAAGAAATGATTTGGATAATATTATCCCACTAACTCAAGATTCAGGAGGGGATCACTTGGAAAAGATAGATATTTTTAAAGATATCGCGGAACGGACTGGCGGTGACATTTATCTAGGGGTAGTTGGAGCTGTTCGAACCGGTAAATCTACTTTTATTAAAAAGTTTATGGAGCTGGTAGTATTACCAAACATACGAAGTGAGGCGGAGCGGGCCCGTACCCAAGATGAACTCCCTCAAAGTGCTGCTGGAAAAACCATTATGACAACAGAACCGAAATTTGTTCCAAATCAAGCATGCTCTGTACATGTTGATGAAGGCTTAGAAGTAAATATTAGACTAGTAGATTGCGTTGGTTATACAGTTCCTGGGGCAAAGGGATATGAAGATGAAAATGGTCCTAGAATGATCACGACACCTTGGTATGAAGAACCAATCCCGTTTCATGAAGCAGCTGAGATTGGGACGAGAAAGGTCATTCAAGAGCATTCTACAATAGGCGTTGTCATCACTACTGACGGTACGATTGGTGAAATTCCTCGCTCTAATTATCTTGAGGCTGAAGAAAGAGTGATCGAGGAATTAAAGGAAGTCGGGAAACCATTTATTATGATTGTAAACAGTGCCCAACCATATCATCCAAACACAGAGTCTTTGCGGAATGATTTAGCAGAGAAATATGATATTCCAGTCTTGGCGATGAGTGTTGAAAGCATGCGCGAGACAGATGTTTTAAACGTGCTGCGTGAAGCATTATATGAATTCCCTGTGCTAGAAGTGAATGTTAATTTACCGAGCTGGGTTATGGTGTTAAGAGAGAACCATTGGCTGCGTGAAAGTTACCAAGACGCTGTGAAAGACACGGTTAAAGATATTAAGAGGCTAAGAGATGTCGATCGTGTCGTTCACCAGTTTAGTGACTTTGAATTTATTGATCGTGCAGGCCTTGCAGGAATTGAAATGGGGCAAGGTGTTGCTGAAATAGATTTGTTTGCACCAGATGAGTTGTATGACGAAGTTTTAAAAGAAATTGTTGGGGTGGAAATACGTGGCAAGGATCATTTGCTCGAATTAATGCAGGATTTTGCTCATGCCAAAACAGAATATGATCAGGTCTCAGAGGCGTTAAAAATGGTAAAGCAAACCGGATATGGCATTGCGGCCCCATCCTTAGCTGACATGAGCCTTGATGAGCCGGAAATCATTCGGCAAGGATCACGCTTCGGTGTTAGATTAAAAGCCGTAGCTCCATCGATTCATATGATTAAAGTAGATGTTGAATCAGAATTTGCCCCTATAATTGGGACGGAAAAGCAAAGCGAGGAACTGGTTCGATATTTAATGCAAGATTTTGAAGATGATCCATTGTCGATTTGGAACTCAGATATTTTTGGGCGCAGCCTCAGTTCAATCGTTCGAGAAGGAATCCAAGCCAAGCTTTCACTAATGCCGGAAAATGCAAGATATAAATTAAAGGAAACGTTGGAGCGAATTATCAATGAAGGTTCCGGCGGATTAATCGCGATTATTTTATAAGGAAAAGACTGACTCGCAATGAGTCAGTCTTTTCTTGTATTTAAGATATATTCGGTTAATTACCTATGAAAATAGGGCAAAAGGTGAAAAACTTATTACAATTATGTTTCAGAAGATGAAAAGATTGCCATTATTTCGCGGAATCTTCTTGATAAGCGTAAATGATTGTGATAATCTTTTAACAGAATTAGCGTTAGGGTGTCGCAAAACCTTATCACTAAAGGGTTTTCGCGTTATTTTTTGCTTGTAATCTGTATTTTTTAAAAAAATAGGTTGCAACAATAAATAAAAATACATTATAACGTATAAAATTCTGTGATTTTGTTTAGAAATGTAGGTAAGATCCTATTTTTTACTGAATCGTACCAATTTTCGGGAGGAGGTGAAAAGCATGAACAAAACAGAACTTATTAGTGCAGTTGCTGAAGCTAGCGAACTTTCTAAGAAAGACGCTACTAAAGCAGTTGATGCTGTTTTCGATACAATCTTAGAAGCTCTAAAAAACGGTGATAAAGTTCAATTAATCGGTTTTGGAAACTTCGAGGTTCGTGAACGCGCTGCTCGTAAAGGTCGTAACCCACAAACTGGGGATGAAATCGAAATCGCTGCAAGCAAAGTTCCTGCTTTCAAACCAGGCAAAGCGCTTAAAGATGCAGTTAAATAATTACATAAACTTGTCTTGAGCGAATGCTTAAGCAAAAGACCGCGTGAAAAATCCGCGGTCTTTTTTCATAAAGTACCTCAAAACATGCGTGTTAACAAATTTTTTATCGTACATAAAAACCTGTCGCCTTTGCTTGTGTTAAAATGAATATGCTAATATGTAAATAAACATTAATATTTGTAGAATTTTGTCTCCTAACCGCTCTTTTTTGCTTGTGTTATTTAGTGGACATAATGGTTTTATTTTATGACAATATACTGGGGGTGACTTTTAGTGGAAAGAAAAAATGTTAACGGGGATTATATTGTCATTAAAGCCAGTGAAGATGGTGTAAATGTAATCGGATTGACAAGGGGAACAGACACTAGATTCCATCACTCCGAAAAGCTTGATAAAGGGGAAGTATTGATTGCTCAATTTACCGAACATACTTCTGCTATAAAAATCAGGGGTAATGCAAAGATTTTGACCTGTTATGGTGAGATGGAAAGCGAAACAAAAAAATAATATCGACCTTGGTATACATGTCTTTTTTTATCATCGGGGAGAAGGTTTTTTTAAATAATAAATATGCCCAACGTAGTATCTTTATGATATAATTGTGACTGCCTTTATTTGAGGAAAGATTCAATGGATTGAATTGATTCAATTGAATAGGGCACTTTTTTTATGCGGAAAAGGAAACAGCTTTGCGCAATCATTTCTTTCACGGTAATAATAAATAGATGGCTGTTAACACATTAACGTTTATGCCTAGATAACGTCTCCTGTTTGGGGAGTTTAATTATATATCTTTGGGGAAACAAGGGTGATTATTTTGCATGATATTCAAACTAAATTAGCTGAATTGAAAGAGCTTGTTGAACAGAAAGCCTTTCATCCTTATTTAATGAAACATATTCAGGTACCATTAATTGATGAGGATCGGCTTTTATTACTCATTTCAATTTTTGATCAGCTTAATTTATCGGATATTGAAAAAAACACATATATTACCGCAACTTTGTTAATTCAATTGGCCCTTGATACCCATGACTATGTACATTCAGTTTCAATTGACGAGGAATTAAAAGGTCAACAGCTAACCGTATTAGCTGGAGATTATTTCAGCGGACTTTATTATAAACATTTAGCAAACATTAATAACATATCGTTAATACGTGAATTATCTAATGGGATAAAAGAAATAAATGAACACAAGATCATGCTTCATGGTAATCCACACACAAACAATATTGAGCTTGTCCTTGACCATCTGAAAAAAATTGAGGGTGCTCTATTTGAAAAAATTGCTGACTTTTTCAAAGTCTCATTTTCAAGTGAATTCACTTTGAATTTATTACTGGTAAAACGACTTCTTCGTGAAAGAGAGCAGTTTCTAACAACCGGGACATCAATAGGATTTGAAGCAATCAAAAAAATGATGGTTAATGACGATCCTAAAAGTAATGCAGAATTAACGGATGACCAACAAAAAAAATTATTATATGCTTTTGACCAAGCGATAAATCGCACGATTCATTCAATAAAAGCTGGGATGAAAAACCTGCCATATGTTAATGAATTGTTTAACATGCGGATTCAGTCCATAGTGGACGAGTACCAAGCAATGGTTAAAACTTTTGTGGAAGAAGGGTAAGAAATGCAGCAATCAAAGGAAGAGCGTGTCCATAAGGTTTTTGAGAAAATTTATGGAAACTACGATAAAATGAATTCTGTTATCAGCTTTCAGCAGCATAAAAAATGGCGGAAAGATACAATGCGCCGAATGAATGTTCAAAAGGGTAGTGCTGCTCTTGATGTTTGCTGCGGCACAGCTGATTGGACAATTGCTATGGCTGATGCTGTTGGATCTACAGGTGAGGTAATTGGACTTGATTTTAGTAAGAATATGTTAAAAATAGGTCAAGAAAAAGTCGAAAACCTGCAGTTGAAAAATGTATCCCTTATTCACGGGAATGCAATGGAACTTCCATTTGAAGATAATCGGTTTGATTATGTAACGATTGGGTTTGGTTTAAGAAATGTTCCAGACTATTTACAAGTATTGAAAGAACTTAATCGAGTGTTAAAACCAGGCGGGATTGCAGTTTGCCTTGAAACCTCACAACCAACTATGTTTGGTTTTAAACAGCTATATTTCTTTTATTTTCGATTTATCATGCCGTTATTCGGCCGAATTTTTGCGAAGAGCTATAAGGAATATTCATGGCTTCAAGAGTCTGCCAGAGACTTCCCAGGAATGGTAGAGCTGAAAGAAATGTTTGAAGAAGCCGGCTTTAGAAATGTCCGCTTTAAGCCATATAGTGGCGGAGTTGCAGCTGTGCATATTGGTGAAAAATAACCAAGAATTTGATCTTATTTAATTAGAAAAAATAAATCAAAAACAAAAATAGATAGATTCAAAGCTGGTGAATGCAAATGTTGAAATTAAAAATGATGTATTCATTTTTGAGTTCGGATTTGAATGTTATTGAAAAAGAGCTTGAGGAGTCGATCAACGCACAAGCTCCTTTATTGCACCAAGCATCCATGCATTTATTAAAAGCCGGGGGGAAGAGAATTCGCCCAGTTTTTGTCCTACTTGCAGGGAGGTTTGGTGACTATGACATTAACGTAATCAAAAATGTTGCAGTAACTTTAGAACTGATCCATACGGCCAGTTTAGTTCATGATGATGTGATTGATGACGCAGAAATGAGACGTGGCAAACCAACCATTAAAGCAAAGTGGGATAATCGTATTGCCATGTATACGGGCGATTATATTTTTGCTCGCTCATTGGAACTGATGACTGATATCAATAATCCGTTAGCCCACAAGATTTTATCAAACACGATGGTAGAACTTTGTCTTGGTGAAATTGAACAAATAAAAGACAAGTACCGTTATGAACAAAATTTAAGAGATTATTTGCGCAGAATTAAACGAAAGACAGCTCTGCTCATTGCTGCCAGCTGTCAGCTTGGCGCTGTAGCAGCTAATGTTAGTGAAGACGTTCATAGAAAGTTATTTCAATTCGGTTACTATGTTGGAATGTCCTTTCAAATAATCGATGATGTCCTTGATTTCACTTCAACAGAGAAAGAGCTGGGTAAGCCTGCTGGTGGAGATCTTCTTCAAGGGAACATCACCTTGCCTGTTTTATATGCAATGGAGAATTGGGATATTAAGAAAGAAATTATTAAGGTTCATCCACATACAACCAGAAGTGAAATGGATAAAATTATTTTAATGGTAAAAAATTCTGATGCGATTGAACGGTCTCTTAACCTTAGTGACCGCTACCTAAGTAAAGCCCTTTCCATTTTAGAGCAACTCCCACAAAATAAAGCAAAGAAATCACTCCGTGAAATTGCCTTGTATATCGGAAAACGGAAATTCTAATATTGCGAAAATTTCCAAACAATGTTAATATTTTCATGGATTGCTGCTTGTCAGTCCGTCATACATAAGTATCTAGGAGTGGATTTTATGGAAAAAACATTTTTAATGGTTAAACCTGATGGTGTTCAAAGAAATCTTATCGGTGAAATTGTTTCACGTTTTGAAAAGAAAGGATTTCAATTAGTTGGTGCAAAATTAATGAGTATTCCTGTAGAACTTGCAGAACAGCATTATGGAGAGCATAAGGAGCGCCCTTTCTTCGGAGAGTTAGTTGAGTTCATTACTTCAGGACCTGTATTTGCAATGGTTTGGCAAGGAGAAAATGTAATTGCTACAGCTCGCCAAATGATGGGTTCAACAAATCCGAAAGATGCTGCACCAGGAACAATTCGCGGTGATTTCGGTGTTACAGTTGGAAAGAATATCATTCATGGATCAGATTCTCCGGAAAGTGCTGTTCGTGAAATTGGCTTATTCTTTAATGAAGCTGAATTAGTGGAATACAATAAACTAATGAATGAATGGATTCTTTAAATTTTCCTTTTAAAGCACTTGTAGTCATTACAAGTGCTTTTTTGTATACGTTTACAGCTTCGGAAAAAATTTTTGTATTTTTTACATATACTGATAATTCATGTTAAAATGAATACTATTGTAAAATTTAATTTTTCAATTTTTAAATTTTTGCTATTTTTATTTTTTATGTCGTATGGTATATTGAGACATAATCCTTTAATGAGTTGAAGGAGGAAAGTGTAATGAGATATTTAACAGCCGGGGAATCACATGGTCCCCAATTAACCACCATTATTGAAGGGCTTCCTGCTGGAATGCCGCTTGTTGCTGAAGACATTAACTATGAATTGCAACGAAGACAAAAGGGCCACGGTAGAGGTCGAAGAATGCAAATTGAAAAGGATACTGCTGAAATCATGGCAGGGGTTCGCCACGGACTTACGCTTGGCTCACCAGTTGCACTCGTTGTTGAAAATAACGATTGGAAACATTGGACTAAAATAATGGGACAAGCACCGTTGGAACTCGATGAAGAAAATGATGTTAAAAGGAAAATTTCTCGGCCAAGACCAGGGCATGCAGATCTAAATGGTGCTTTAAAATATGGACATCGCGATATGAGAAATGTTTTAGAAAGATCATCTGCCAGAGAAACCACAGTTCGAGTGGCTGCAGGGGCAGTTGCAAAAAAACTACTTACATCGCTCGGAATTAACATCGCTTCACATGTAATTGAAATTGGCGGGGTTAAGGCTGAAAGCAAACATTTTGAGTCTCTTTCTGAGTTGATTGAAAAAACAGAGCAATCTCCAGTGCGCTGTGTTGATCCTGTTGCTGAGAAAGAAATGATGAAGGCAATTGATGATGCTAAACAAAATGGTGATTCTATTGGTGGAATCGTTGAGGTTATCGTAGAAGGCATGCCTTCGGGTGTTGGAAGCTATGTTCACTATGATCGAAAACTGGATGCTAAAATTGCCGCTGCCATTGTAAGTATAAATGCCTTTAAAGGTGTAGAATTTGGGATTGGGTTTGAAGCTGCAAGAAAACCAGGCAGTGAAGTTCATGATGAAATTATTTGGAATCAAGAACAAGGCTATACCAGAAGAACAAATCGCTTAGGCGGATTTGAAGGTGGCATGACAACAGGTGAACCAATTGTGGTTCGTGGCGTGATGAAGCCGATACCGACGCTGTACAAACCACTTCAAAGTGTAGATATTGAAACGAAAGAGCCTTTTTCTGCAAGCATTGAACGTTCTGATAGCTGTGCTGTTCCTGCGGCCGCTGTTGTTGCTGAAAGTGCAGTAGCTTGGGAGCTTGCCTCAGCATTAGTGGAGCAATTTTATGCTGACCGATTTGATAAATTGGCTGACCAAGTTCGTGAGTATCGAGAATATGCGAGGGAATTTTAATGGAAGCGGTGAAAATCCAAACCAAGTCAAAGCAATACCCGGTTTTTATTGGTGCTGGTGTTACCGCGAATCTCCAATCTTTTATTAAAGAGAGGTTTCCAAAGCTTTCTACGGTATTAATTATTTCCGATGAAACAGTAGGCAGTCTTTATTTAGATTCACTTAAAGCTCAAGTTTCTGAACTACAGGTGGCCACTTTTCTTGTTCCTAGTGGGGAAACAGCGAAATCCTTTGATCACTATTATGACTGTTTGACTTATGCGTTGGAACAAAAGCTAGATCGACAATCATTAATTATCTCCTTTGGGGGAGGAGTGGTTGGTGATTTGTCAGGGTTTGTGGCTGCAAGCTATATGCGCGGCATTCCGTTTATTCAAGTGCCAACTACAATCTTAGCTCATGATAGTGCTGTCGGAGGGAAAGTAGCGATCAATCATCCTTTAGGTAAAAATATGATTGGCGCTTTTCACCAGCCAGAAGCGGTTTTTTACGATTTGAATTATTTAAAGAGCCTGCCGATCAAAGAAATACGCTCGGGTTTTGCTGAAGTAATTAAACATGCGTTAATCCAAGATCCTTCCTTTTATAATTGGATTCAAACAAATGTTACGGATTTAAGTGATTTAAAAGAGGGAATTCTCCAGCATTCATTAGTCCGGGGCATTGAAATAAAAGGTATGATTGTATCTGAGGATGAAAGAGAAACAGGGGTACGAGCTTATTTAAATTTTGGTCATACATTAGGTCATGCCATTGAAGCAGAGTGTGGTTACGGAGTAATAAGTCATGGTGAGGCTGTCATCATTGGAATGGTCTTTGCCTTGAAATTAAGCAAGCAGGTAACGGGACTAACTTTCAATGAAGTAGATTTCACTTCATGGCTTAAACAATTAGGCTATCAAGTGACATTACCAGCTGGTTTAGAGCCAGAAAAACTGTTAGCTAGGATGAAACAAGACAAAAAATCGGTAAGTCAGAAAGTACGTTTTGTTTTGTTAAGTCAACTAGGACAACCAAGTTTATATGAAGTATCGGATGATGTTTTGATAGCTAGTCTATCAGAGTTTTAGAAACAAAGGGGGAAATTTTCATGATCCGCGGGGTGAGAGGAGCCATCACCGTTAACGAAGACAATGAAGCGGAAATTGTCGTAGCAACAGAACAATTAATTAGGCAAATGATTTTAGAAAATGAACTTTCAGCTGATCAAGTTGCCTCAATTTTTATTTCTGTTACGGACGATATAACAGCCGTTTTTCCTGCAAAAGCAGTTCGTCTGATCGAAGGGTGGAAATACGTTCCGGTTATGTGTATGAAAGAGATCCCTGTACCTAATTCATTACGTAAATGTATTCGGGTGATGATGCATGTGAATACAAACAAGGTTCAGGAAGAGATTTCACATGTTTATTTAGAGGGTGCTGAAGTTTTACGACCTGATTTGAACACATCAAAGCAACTTTAATTGTGGTGTTTCATTCTTGGGTACATAATTTCAGACAAATGTACTTACAAGAAAAGATCAAACATGAGGTGAACTGAAATGCAATGGAAAGAACAAATATTGACATTATCTCCATACCAACCAGGGAAATCAACTGATTCAGTAAAACGACAATATGGTTTAGAAAAGATCGTGAAATTGGCCTCAAATGAAAATCCATATGGATGCTCAGAGCAAGTGTTAGCTGCACTGCAGAATTCTGTCCAATCTCTGGAAATATACCCTGATGGCCATGCCACGAACTTAAGAGAAGCGGTTGCGAAACAGTTACAAGTCGAACCTAATCAGCTTATTTTTGGAAATGGTTCAGATAATATTATCCAAATTATTTCACGGTCGCTATTAACACCTGGCACCAATACTGTAATGGCTACTCCGACTTTTTCACAGTATAAGCACAACGCTGTCATTGAAGGTGCTGAAGTTCGGGAAATTCCATTGGTCAATGGTGAGCATGATTTGGCCTCCATGTTAGCAGCGATTGATACACAGACAAAAATTGTTTGGGTATGCAGTCCTAACAATCCAACCGGAATTTATATTGGTGAGGACAGCCTGTTGAATTTTCTTAAACAAGTACCTGAGAATGTACTCGTTGTGTTTGATGAAGCATATTTTGAATACGTTACTGCAGAAGACTATATCGATTCAGTAAAGCTGGTTAATACATTTAAAAACTTAATCGTACTAAGAACGTTCTCTAAAATCTATGGTTTAGCTAGTTTAAGAGTTGGATATGGCATTGCAAATCCTGCTGTTATTTCAGCATTAGAGCCTGTTAGGGAACCGTTTAATGTAAATACATTAGCCCAAGTGGCTGCTGAAGCTGCCATAAAGGATCAAGCGTTTGTTGAAGACTGTAAACAAAAAAATCGTAAAGGCCTTGAGCAGTTTTATCAATTTTGCCAAGATCATAATTTGGAATACTATCCTTCGCAAGGAAATTTCATTTTAATTGATTTTAAACGTGATGGAAACGAAGTGTTCCAGTATTTAATGGAAAGAGGCTATATTGTCCGTTCTGGAAAACCACTAGGTTTCCCAACTGCAGTTAGGGTAACTGTTGGTACCACTGAGCAAAACGATGGGGTAATTGCTGAAATGAAGCAAATGCTTGAAGTGAAAGCGACCTCTAATAAATAGGTGATTTAAAGGCGGTGGTCTTTTGAGAGGCCGTGTATTTGTGATAGGGCTAGGGTTGATAGGTGGCTCCCTGGCTCTTTCTATTAAGCGTACACATAAAGATTCTATTATAATTGGTTTTGATGTTAACGAAAAACAAAGGAAACTAGCGAAAATGCTCGGAGTCGTTGATGAAACTGTAGAAGAGATTAAGCTTGGCGCGGAGCAAGCTGACCTCATCATCATTGCTACTCCCGTAAATGAAGCGGAATTGATCATTCGAAGCCTATCAAATATGTCGTTGAAAAATGACGTGATTGTAACAGATGCCGGTAGTACAAAGACAAAAATTGTTGAAACAGCAACATGTCTTGTGAAAAAAGGAATTACCTTTATCGGCGGTCATCCGATGGCCGGTTCCCATAAAAGCGGTGTAACAGCTGCAAAAGCTATTTTATTTGAAAATGCCTTTTATTTATTAACTCCGAGCTCAGACATTGCCGGGGACCAGATTGAAACGCTAAAGGAATGGCTACAAGGTACTAAAGCAAAGTTTTTGATTGTATCACCGGAAGAGCATGACTATATGACTGGGGTAATCAGTCATTTCCCTCACGTCATTGCAGCATCCCTTGTTCATCAAGCAGAAAAAACGAGTCAAGAACAACATTTGGTAACGAGATTGGCTGCAGGTGGCTTTCGGGATATTACCCGGATCGCATCGAGCAATCCAGCAATGTGGAGGGATATTCTTCTGCATAATAAACCTGTTCTACTTAAAATTTTTCATGACTGGATCGACGAAATGGAACATGTAACATCGATGCTCGCAAATGAAAACGGCGATGCATTGTATCAATATTTTCAGAGCGCCAAACAGTTCAGAGATGAACTTCCTGTAAAAGATAAAGGTGCAATTCCGGCGTTTTATGATCTATTTGTTGATGTTCCCGATTATCCTGGGGTAATCTCTGAAATTACTGGTTATTTAGCAAAAGAAGAAATAAGTATTACCAACATCCGTATCCGGGAAACTCGTGAGGAGGTTTACGGAATACTAGTCATTAGCTTCCAAACAGAGGAAGATCGGCAAAGAGCAGAACAATGTATTAAACATTATACAGACTTCGATACATCAGTTGGACCTTAATTGTAAACTTTCATAGTGGATGGGTGATAAAACATGGATCAAATTCAACTACATACAAATGCTGCAGGTTTATCTGGAGAAATTTCCATTCCAGGCGATAAATCGATCTCACATCGTGCTGTAATGTTTGGTGCTATCGCAACTGGAACAACCACTGTTACGAATTTTTTGCCTGGGGATGATTGTCTTAGTACGATTTCCTGTTTTCGTAAATTAGGGGTAGAGATTGTTCAGGAAGATAATATGGTTACGGTCTACGGGAAAGGGCTAAACGGTCTTAATGAGTCTTCGGAAATTTTGGATGTTGGCAATTCCGGAACAACGATTCGGTTATTAATGGGGATTCTTGCTGGACGCCCTTTTCATAACGTTTTAATCGGTGATCATTCAATCGGCAGAAGACCGATGACACGTGTGGTAAAACCTTTGTTGCAAATGGGAGCTAAAATCGATGGGAAAAACAATGGGGAATTTACACCCATATCAATAAGAGGCGGAGAATTAACGGCAATCGAATATACACTTCCTGTTGCCAGCGCTCAAGTTAAATCATCGATTCTTTTTGCCGGGCTTCAGGCGAACGGAACGACAATCATTCATGAACCTGCTAAAACACGTGATCATACAGAGCGGATGATTCGTCAATTTGGCGGCGAAGTGGAAAGTAATGGTCTTTCTGTTAAGATTCAAGGGGGACAATCCTTAACTGCAAGTCATGTTAACGTTCCCGGAGATATTTCCTCAGCAGCATTTTTTATGGTTGCAGGTGCAATCGTTCCTAATAGTGAAATTATTTTAAAAAATGTTGGCTTAAATCCGACTCGAACAGGCATAATTGATGTTATGAAAGAAATGGGAGCGGATATTACCATCCTTCCAAATGAAGCGGAGCAATATGAGCCAACTGGGGATATCATTGTGAGAACTTCAAACTTGGTCGGTACCGTTATTGAGGGAGAGTTGATTCCAAGACTAATTGATGAGATTCCAGTCCTCGCTTTGCTTGCTACACAAGCAAAAGGTAAAACAATCATAAAAGATGCACATGAGTTAAAGGTAAAGGAAACGAACAGAATCGATACAGTCGTAAATGAACTTTCCAAGCTTGGTGCTTCGATTGAAGCAACCGAGGATGGAATGATTATCCATGGTGGAACAGCTCTTAAATCTGGAGAAGTAAGCAGTCATGGAGATCACCGAATTGGTATGATGCTAGCAGTTGCCGCTTTAATTACTAAGGGCGAGGTAATGCTAACCGATGCAGAAGCCATTTCCGTCTCCTATCCTAAATTTTTTAATGATTTAAATAATCTTTTAAGATAGTTGTGTTAAAGAACAAAGTTGATTTTTGAACACTCTGTTGATTGGAGCGGAAGGTGCGAGACTCCTGCGGGAGAAGGTGTCACGGGAGACCCCACAGGCGCTATGGCGCCGAGGAGAACGAAAATCGGAAGCGGCTTGCCCAGGGGCGACAGGCATAAGACGAGCCGGCATGAAGGTTGTTTTTTGACCTTCTTGACGGATTGGCTTATGACCCCGAGCCCCTAGCCGCTGTAGCTAGACAGGCTCCCGGACTCCCCCGCGGAAAGCGAGCACCTGGAGTGGAAATCAACAGACAAATTTAACAAAGCCTTACGATAAACAAGCAGGAGTTGGAGCTAATCCAGCTCCTTACTTTTCTAATTTTGTCAGTCATATTTATAAAAATTCCACATAGCTTGTCATAAGACCGTTTTAAAAAAGAGGGTGGTTTTATGACCTATATCATTGAAAATGCAAATGTATTGAACGAACAAACTGTTAACACAACATCATTCCTAGTTAAACAAGACAAAATCGCCTCTGTGTTGCCTTCCGTCAACAAGCTAAGTTACATGAGAATGGATGCAAATTCATTCATTATGACCCCTACTTATACGATGTTTGATCCACAGCTGCCTGAAAATAAATCATTTCAGGAATTGAAGCAGTACTTTTTAGAGGAGTTTATCAAAAAAGGATGCACCACTTTTTTAACAACCGCAAATATTGAGTTTGAAGCTGAGTTTTCGCTTAAAATCAAGCGAAAGCAAGCCATGCTTAATACGAGTCCCATCGATTATATTATTGCCGTCAAAATCCCTGTTCGGCTGCTAACCCCATCCTTCATTAGAAAATGTAAAAAGGAAAAAATACCTGCCATTTTTGTAGAAATAGAAAAATGGTCTGAAATAGTATCCGTTCCATGGGGATGGATTAAAGAGGCGCTTTTTCCATACAATTGTCCATTAATTCCAGTTTTCTCATTAAAAAGTGCTAACGAAATGCATCAGGCAATTGATAATTGGAGAAAAATTACTACAAATGAAAAAATCCCATCTCTAAAAAATGAGATACCAGTATCTCAGCCTATGACCAAACAGGACCTTGCCAAAATAGGAATCTATCCGCTTAAATCAAATCTCCTGCAGGGTGGAGAACTTAGTTATAATATGTATTTGATGGATTCTAAAAGCAAGCAAGTTGAACAAATGGATTTGTTTCATTATCATAATCATAGATTGGTTATTACAATGCATAAAGGAAAAGTAATTCGAGCAGGTGAAAAGGTGGTGTTTCGTTCGGGGTTCGGTGAAAAGGTAACAATTAAAATGCCATCTTTCTACACACTATAGTAAATCTTGAAAGGGTCATAACATGAATACAGTAAATAATATCATCTCTCTTTTAGAAAACGGTCAACAAAAAGAAGCCATTCAACAGTATAGACAAGTCCTACAACATGGAACGGCTGAGGAAAAATATGATCTCGCCGAGGAATTAACGAGGTTCGGATTTTTAGAGGAAGCAGCGGACCTATATAAGAATTTATTAGAAGAATACCCTGATGAAGGTGAACTGATCGTTCTGCTTGCCGAAATATACCTCGAAATGGGACAAGAAGAGGAAGCCATGCTTCTGCTTGAAAAAATTGACGCTAGTGATGAGTTTTTTCCCCAGTCTCTTTTGCTATTAGCCGATTTATACCAAATGAATGGTTTATACGAAGTAAGTGAGCAAAAATTAATAACAGCCAAAAAAATATTACCACAAGAAGAAGTGATTGATTTTGCCTTGGGCGAACTTTATGGTGAGCTGGGCAGGTTCGCAGAAGCCATTCAATCCTATGATCGTATTTTAACACAAGGCACAAAAGAGATTGCTGGGATCAATATCAATCAGAGAATGGCAGAAATGTTAAGTGCAAGCGGGTCCTTTGAGGAGGCTCTTCCCCATTATGATTTAGCGCTAAAGGAAAAACTTGAAATAAATACATTATTTGGTTACGCCTTAACAGCCTATCAATCAGGAGCCATTCAAACCTCTATTGAAAAATTTGAACAACTTAAAGAGCTTGACCCCGAATATCATTCCTTATATTTATATTTGGCTAAAGCATATGAGCGAGAAGAAGACCTTCAAAGATGTTTTGACATTATTAAAGAAGGAATCCGTCTTGATGATTTTAACAAAGATTTATTTTATTATGGTGGAAAGATTGCGCTTAAACTAGGTAAAGAAGAAGAGGCTGAAAGACTGCTGAGGGAAGCAATCGCTCTTGATCCAGGTTTTACAGAAGCTGTTCTAACCTTGAATAAACTTTTTCTTCTTCAGGAACGTTTTGAAGAAGTATTAGAATTAGCGGAGCAAGTTGAACTAATTAATGAAGTGGAACCTCAGTTGTTGTGGGATGAAGCGGTTGCTCATCACCATTTAGAGAATTATTCAAAAGCATTAAACAAATATCAACTTGCATATACTTACTTTAAGAATCATCAGGAATTTTTAAAGGATTACGGATATTTTTTAATTGAAGAAGGAAAAAGTGTTGAGGCTGTCGAAATTTTTATTGAATTACTAAAAAATGATCCGAGCAATATTGAATATCAAGAATTAGTTGATCGTTTACAAGGATCATAGGATGAACTGCATTTAAAATATGGTGAATTTGCAGAGGAGGGAAGCAAACATGACGACCCCTGTATCTGTCAACGAGAAGAAGGATTTTATTCGTTGGTTTTTAAACCATTATCAGTTGAAAAGAAGAGAATGTGTGTGGATCTTAAATTACTTAATGAGCCATGACCAGCTGATGGAAAAGGTTCATTTTGTAGATCAGGCACAATATTGTCCACGTGGACTTGTAATGTCTACGCATTGTGTTGATGAAGTACCATTTCGATTCTATAAAGAAAATGTAATGACAACAGATGCAGAAAAATCATTCCATGATATCCGTCTAAATCGGGATGAGGAAATTTATATTCAATTAAATTTTCATGCTTCCAACCAGGCTCATCAATATGCAGCGGTTCAAGAAGACAATCCTTTTATGCCTAGAAACGTGCAAATTAATGAGTCAGACCGTATTATTGCCGAGCGCTTTTTAACGGATAGCATCAGACGTTTTCAAGAGGAAAAGTTGCTTCAACAAATTGACGATGCTCTTGATCAACATGACCAGAATGCTTTCGAAGCATTAACAGACCAATTAAGAAAATTAAAAAAGTGACTTTTCGGACAGCTTGCTTGCAAAAGCAAGCTTTTTTGTTTAGGGTAGAATTGGATTATGTTAGTAACAGGAGGGATTTACAGTTGAAATGGAACCCGCAGGATATAGAAACTTTTTTGCAATCGAAAGAATATGTTGATACAGCGGTTCTACCACTACTTCCAGTCGCATTTGACAGTGAAATGGGACAGGCAGCTGGGATGAGCGAGTTTATTACTTTAGTAACAGGTCAATTAGAAAGACAATTTAAAGGTAGATTATTATTGCTTCCGGGGTTTTCTTATCTAAAAACATGTGAAGAAGAAAAGCTATTTACGGATCTATTATTATGGGAATCTCAATTGAAGGAAAGTGGTTTTAGTCATATTTTTTATTTAACCTCCGATCTGTTTTGGAAATCGGCGGAATCACGTCTAGACGGTTCACTTATTTGGATTCCTTCCATTCCGTTAGAAACGATGCAGGAAGCCCAAAAAATTTCCGTGGTAGAAAGTCAGGTAAAACAGATGTTAACTTTGTTTACTGGCAAATGGCATGAAAAAGAATAAATATTTAGAAAGTTGGAAGATTCAGGCTAGTATTTTATTGACCTTGAATAAAGATTGATATATCATGAGAATGTCCTAGTTTTATATTTTGTTTTAATAGTCTCGTGAACTTAAACTTTGTAACAGGGGGGGGGATAAGCATGAGCAAGCATCGTGTTTCAAGACGTCAGTTCTTGAATTACACTCTTACAGGGGTAGGAGGATTTATGGCGGCAGGAATGTTAATGCCGATGGTGCGATTTGCACTTGATCCAGTTTTAGCTGCAGATGCGGGTGGAGACTTTATTCCAACAAAGCAAAAAATTGCAGACTTAACTACTGAACCGGTTCGTGTCGACTTTACTTTTAAGCAAAAGGATGCTTGGTACGAATCAGAAGTAACAAATACAGCTTGGGTGTATAAGAATGACAAGGGGGAAATTGTTGCGCTTTCACCAGTGTGCAAACACTTAGGATGCACGGTTGACTGGAATGCGGACAAGGCGAATCCAAATCAGTTTTTCTGTCCATGTCATATGGGTCGATATGAGAAGGACGGTACAAACATACCAGGAACTCCGCCAATGGCGCCGCTGGATGTATACCCATATAAAGAAAAAGACGGCTACCTACACTTAGGTAAAGCCAAACCAAGAGCCTAAAAGGAGGCGTAATCAATGTTAAACAAAATTTACGATTGGGTAGATGAACGTTTAGACATTACTCCTTTATGGCGCGATATTGCGGACCATGAGGTTCCAGAGCATGTAAATCCGGCACATCACTTTTCTGCCTTTGTTTACTGCTTCGGAGGTCTAACGTTCTTTATTACGGTTATTCAGATTTTGTCTGGGATGTTTTTAACGATGTATTATGTTCCAGATATTAAAAATGCATGGGAATCAGTTTACTATCTACAAAACGAAGTAGCTTTTGGTCAAATTGTTCGTGGAATGCACCATTGGGGCGCAAGCTTAGTTATTGTCATGATGTTCTTACATACTCTGCGTGTGTTTTTCCAGGGAGCTTATAAAAAACCGCGTGAATTGAACTGGATTGTTGGCGTATTAATATTCTTTGTAATGCTTGGTTTAGGATTAACGGGGTACCTATTACCATGGGATATGAAAGCGCTATTTGCTACTAAAGTAACACTACAAATCATGGATTCTATTCCATTGATCGGACCTTATATTAAAACCTTAATGTCAGGACATCCTGATATCGTTGGTGCACAAACATTATCTCGATTCTTTGCAATTCATGTATTCTTCTTACCGGCTGCATTGTTCGGATTAATGGCTGCACACTTCATGATGATTCGTAAGCAAGGTATTTCTGGTCCACTATAAGATGGATTCGTTATTTATACGGCTTTAACATAGAGTTAAAGGAGGGGGATTGCTCAATGCATCACGGCAAAGGTATGAAGTTCGTAGGTGACTCACGTGTCTCTGCAGAACGTAAACCTAATATTCCGAAGGATTATTCGGAGTACCCTGGTAAAACGGAAGCGTTTTGGCCTAACTTTCTATTAAAAGAATGGATGGTTGGTGCTGTTTTCTTAGTTGGATATTTATGTTTAACGATTGCTCATCCTTCACCGCTTGAACGGATTGCAGATCCAACAGATACTGCCTATATTCCTTTACCAGACTGGTACTTCTTATTCTTGTATCAATTATTAAAATACTCATATGCTTCAGGTCCATACACTATTATCGGTGCGATGGTTATTCCTGGACTTGCTTTTGGTGGTTTATTGCTTGCACCATTTATTGATCGTGGACCGCAGCGCCGTCCATCAAAACGTCCATTGGCAACAGGCTTTATGCTATTGGCGTTAGCATCAATTTTTTATCTAACATGGGAATCCTATGTAACACATGACTGGGAAGCCGCGAAAGCTCAAGGTCAAATCGTGGCAGAGGCTGAGTTTGATAAAGAATCGGATGGCTATAAAGTATATCAAGATCAGGGCTGTATTAACTGTCATGGTGATAATCTGCAAGGTGGAGCAGGAGCACCTGCTTTAGTTGATAATGGATTAGAACCAGCCAAAATTGCAGATATTGCCAAAAATGGTCAAAATGCAATGCCTGCTGGTATGTTCAAAGGTACTGATGAAGAACTTAAGCAGCTTTCTGAGTTTATTTCAAGTGTAAAAAGCAAATAGTTTATAAAAAAGCTGACGATTTTCGTCAGCTTTTTTTATGGGGCTGCTTTTTATGATAAGATAATATCTACTAGAATTGTATGTAGATAGGTGGGTGCTCATGACGTTAATTTATTCGATTTTAGCTAACCGGAAAGTATTATGGCTCCTGTTAATTGTAAATATACTAGGAACTGTTTACGGTTATTATTGGTACCGTTGGCAGCTTGCTGATACGCCAGCTATTTTTTTACCTTTTGTCCCTGATAGTCCGACAGCGAGCTTATTTTTTGTTTTTGTATTAATTGCTTTTCTTTTTGGAAGAAATTGGCCGCTTTTTGAAGCGTTAGCGATTGTCACTCTTGTAAAGTATGGAATTTGGGCTGTAGTGATGAATGGCTTGGTTGGTATTGTAAATGGCGGTCTTGATTGGGTCAGCTATATGTTAATATTTTCCCATCTTGCCATGGCAATCCAAGGCATTCTATACGCACCATTTTATAAAATGAAACTTTGGCATCTTGTTGTGACCGGTGTTTGGGTACTGCATAACGAAATCATAGATTATGTTTTTAAAATGATGCCACGATATCATGATTTAGATCTATATATGGCGCAAATTGGATATTTTACCTTTTGGTTAAGTATTGCCTCATTGGCTTTAACCTATTTTCTTTGTCTAAGAAAAGGACGATTTTACCTTTCGATAAAGAGTTAATGTAGTTGAAAGAAAATCAGGTCTATCCTTGTCCTTCCTTACATACATATAAGTAGTAGTTGGAGGGGGGATGAGGATGAGAGCAAAGTGTTTTGTATTATTTTTGGCCATTTATCTTTTACCTATTTTTACAGTGAATGCAGAACCAACCTCGAACGTTGATAAAATAAATCAAATATCTGATGAGGCCCTGCAAATGGTGAAATTGCACCGTTATGATGATGCCAAAAAAATATTACAATATTTTTCTGATCTATACATTACGGAAAAAAACAATAATAAAATATTTACTAACGATGAAATGAAAATTATTACACTCGCATATCGTGATGCTTTTGATGCTTTGAAGGATGAGGGAGCGCCCCATGATGAAAAAATGGGGAAAGTAACAACATTCAGGTTAGTCATTGATGCACTGTTCTCGGGTCAACAGCCCCTTTGGACAGAAATGGAAGAGCCTATTATGTCTGCCTTCCAAAATGTCAAGAAGGCAGCTTACAGTGGGAATAATGTGAATTTCCATTCCAATTTAAATTCCTTTTTATCTTTATATAATTTGATTTATCCTAGTTTGCGAATTGACATTCCTCAAGAGCAAGTTCAAAAGGTCGATCAAAAAGTGAGTTATATTGATCAATATCGTCCTAAGGTACTATCAAAGGCAGAAGGGCAACAAGAGTTAGAAACTTTAGGGACTGATTTACAATCAATCTTTGATGGAATGACTGAAGATGAGACCGACCCAAGCCTTTGGTGGGTTATTATCTCAACTGGAAGCATCATCATTCTCACATTATCTTATGTGGGTTGGAGAAAATATAAAGGAGACCGGGATCAGGAAAAAAACCGGCCGCATAAACTTAAAGATTAATCTAATCTTTACACTAAATAGAAACCCTCCCTGAAACAGGGAGGGTTTCTATTTAGTGCTCTAACGGCATTTTGTTTTCATCAAGGGTGAATCCTTCGCCAAGGACATCGTGAACGGCACTTACTGAGACAAAGGCATGGGGATCAATGGATGTAATTAAATTTTTTAATTTCACTATTTCATTTCTGCCAACTACACAATAGAGGATTTCCCGTTTGCTTTTTGTAAACGATCCATGACCATGAAGGACTGTTACCCCTCGTTCCATTTCTGCCATGATCTGATCGGCAATTTGGCCGTTTAAATCGGAGATGATCATCGCTCCTCTTGCCGAGTAGGCTCCCTCTTGCATGAAGTCGATTACCCTTGCCCCCACAAAAACAGCCACTAACGTATACATCGCTTCTTTATAGGATAGGTATGTAAGAGAGATCGTGATCACACAGGCATCGAATAGGAACATCGTTTTCCCCATACTCCAGCCAATATATTTATGGGTTAGCCTTGCGATAATATCAACACCACCTGTTGTTCCACCGAATCTGAAAATAATTCCTAAGCCCACGCCAATAGCTGCTCCTGCAAAAAGAGCGGCAAGTGTTAAATCATCTCTTAACGGCATATCGATTTGGTAGCGTTGAAAAATCCATAGAAAAACGGATACGCTTAAAGTTCCAATGATCGTATATAATAGAACGGAGCGCCCTAACAGTTTCCAGCCGATGAAAAATAGTGGGATATTTAATAGTAAATTGACGTAAGAAGGGTCCCATTTATATAAAAAGTATAAAAGTAATGTTATCCCGGTAAATCCGCCTTCAGCTAAATTATTTTGCATATTAAAATGGACGATTCCGAACGAAAAAATTGCTGCTCCTAAAAGAATAAAGAAAATGTTTTTAAGTCTAAGTCCAAACATCACCATCATTCCTCCCTTACAATATCATTCTCTACAAAAATGCTTTTCATGAAAAAAATATCCCATAAGCTGATACTAGCATTTTATTTCATTAAGTTCACTTTCAAAGAAAACAAACAAGAGTTGAATAGAGACAGCCCTGCCATTTTTCACAAAAAAGCAAAAATTATTTGTAAATAAGATCAGTTTTAGCTAACATTATTATTGATATCATAAATTATAGGCTCTGTGATACTTGGCTGTTGATTTCCACTTTAGGTGCTCGCGCACCTTAGGGGGAGTCCGGGAGCCTCCTCGGCGCCATAGCGCCTGTGGGGTCTCCCGTGACACCTTCTCCCGCAGGAGTCTCGCACCTTCCGTTCCAATCAACAGAGTGCTCAAATCAGCATTGTTCTTTAACAAAGCCAAATAATTAAAGCGAAAGTACTTTTATATGTTTCTGAGGTGAAATGGATGCATGAGCAAAAGACAGTGAAGCAGCTTCAAGAGGAAGTGGACGCATACATAGGTCAATTTAAAGAAGGATATTTCAGTCCACTTGCGATGCTGGCCAGAATGACGGAGGAATTGGGCGAACTGGCTAGAGAAGTGAACCACTACTACGGCGAAAAACCGAAAAAAGCAACTGAGGAACCTAAAGAAATTGAAGAAGAGCTTGGTGATATGCTCTTTGTGTTGATTTGTATGGCGAACTCATTAAATATTGATTTAGAAAGTGCCCATAATTTAGTCATGCATAAGTTTAACACCCGCGATAAAGATCGTTGGACAACCATACATACGAAAGAGGAGAAAAACGAAAATGAATAAAGTGAAGATTGTCGTAGCTGGTCCGCGTGGCCGAATGGGAAAGGAAGCAGTTCATCTAGTTTCAACTACTGAAAATTTTGAACTTGTGGCTGTTCTAGATCATAAAAATGATGGCAAAAATTTAAGTGAAATTGATGGCTTTTTAGGTGTTGAGGCTCCTATTTACAGTAATATTGAACAATGTTTCACTGAACAAAAACCAGATGTGCTGATTGATTTAACAACTCCAGAGGTGGGAATGTATCATACGAAGACGGCTCTTCAATATGGAGTGCGTCCAGTAGTTGGAACAACTGGTTTTTCCGAAGACGATCTAAAGGAACTAGAGGCAATTTGCAACGAGAAGGAACTTGGCTGTATTATTGCTCCGAATTTTGCTGTCGGTGCGGTATTGATGATGAAGTTTTCAAAGCTGGCCGCCAAATATTTTCAAGATATTGAAATTATCGAGCTTCACCACGATCAAAAATTAGATGCTCCATCAGGAACAGCAGTGAAAACTGCTCAAATGATTAGCGAAGTGAGAACACCGAAGAGTCAAGGCCATCCGAATGAAAAAGAAACCATTCAAGGTGCACGCGGGGCGAATTTTGAAGGATTACGCATTCATTCTGTAAGATTACCAGGACTTATCGCACATCAAGAGGTTCTATTTGGCTCTGAAGGACAGACGTTAACGATTCGTCACGACTCTTATAATCGTGCTTCTTTTATGTCAGGTGTCAAGCTTGCTGTTGAAACGGTTATTAAGATTGAATCCTTAGTTTACGGTCTTGAAAACATTATCGAATAAACAAAAATAGATTGGGGAAAATCTCATGAATATCGCACTAATTGCTCATGATAAAAAAAAGGACGATCTTGTCAGATTTGTTTTAGCCTATCAGGGAATATTTGAAAAGCATACATTGTTTGGGACAGGTACAACAGGAAGCAGGATAATGGAGGCTACCGGTCTAGAAGTGGAACGGTTTCAATCCGGCCCGCTTGGAGGAGATCAAGAAATTGGTGCAATGATTGCTAAAAACAAAATGGATATTGTTTTCTTTTTCAGAGATCCGCTAACAGCCCAGCCTCATGAACCGGATGTGACAGCTTTAGTGCGTCTTTGCGATGTTTACTCGGTTCCGTTAGCAACCAATATGGGAACAGCAGAAGTGCTTATTAAAGGGTTGGAACGGGGTGATATCGAATGGAGAAATATCCTCAATCAGAATCGTTAACGGAGAATTCAGAGATCGAATTAGATATCCTAGCCTTTGGGGCTCATGCAGATGATGTTGAAATTGGAATGGGAGGCACGATTGCTAAGTTTGCTTCCCAAGGGAAATCGATTGGAATATGTGACCTTACAAAAGCTGAGTTGTCATCAAATGGGACAGTGGAATTACGGGAGCGAGAAGCCTATCATGCTGCTGAAATTCTCGGAGTTAAGGTTCGTAAAACTCTCGATTTGCCCGATAGAGGTTTATTTTTAAATGAAGAAAATATAAAAAAAGTGGTTGAAGTGATTCGCATGTACAAGCCTAAAATTATTTTTGCCCCTTTTTTTGAGGATCGTCATCCGGATCATGGAAATTGTGCCCGCCTTGTTGAAGAGGCGGCTTTTTCTGCGGGAATCAGAAAATACGAATCTACTTGCACCTATCCGGCTCATCGTCCAAGAAGTTTGTATCTATATATGATTAATGGATTCCATAATCCTGATATTGTAGTCGATATCTCTTTATTTATTGAGAAAAAAAAGGCAGCTTTACAAGCATATAAAAGTCAATTCGTGAAAGACAAGGAAACAGTTGATACCCCGCTTGTGAATGGTTATATTGAAGCAGTTGAGGCGCGCGAAAGACTATTCGGTAAAGAAGTAGGCGTCCAATATGCAGAAGGCTTTAAATTGAGGAAACCGTTGCTTGTTCAATACGATTTGTTAGGGGATCATCAATGAAAAAATTGAAAATTGGCATTACCTGCTATCCCACCATCGGCGGATCAGGTGTTGTTGCTACGGAACTAGGTAAATTATTGGCGGAGAGAGGCCATGAAATTCATTTCATTTCCTCTAGTCTTCCGTTTCGTTTAAAGAAAATGTACCATAATATTTTCTATCATCAGGTAGAGGTTAACCAATACTCTGTGTTTCAATATCCACCATACGATATTGCATTAGCCAGCAAAATGGCTGAGGTAGCCAACATGGAAGAACTGGACCTTCTGCATGTACATTACGCCATTCCCCATGCGGTATGTGCGATATTAGCAAAGCAAATGAGCGGCCGTAATTTAAAAATTGTCACCACCTTACACGGTACAGATATTACGGTTTTAGGGAATGATCCTTCTTTATCAAATGCGATTCGTTTCGGAATTGAAAAATCAGATTATGTAACGGCAGTTTCGAATTCCTTGATCGTACAAACAAATGAATTACTTCAATCAAATAAATTGATTCATCCCGTTTATAATTTTATTGATAACCGCGTTTATCAAAAAAAGGATTGCCAATTATTACGAGAGGAATTAGAGATAGCAGATGATGAAAAAGTAATCATTCATGTATCCAATTTCCGTCCCGTAAAACGGCTACCAGATGTTGTGAAATCTTTTGCCATGATAGCAGAAAAAATTCCGGCTAAGCTCTTATTGGTAGGGGATGGCCCGGAGATGTCTGTTGTCAGCAGGCTTGTGTGTGATCTTGGTATAAGAAATAAAGTACTGTTTTTAGGTAAACAAGAAAATCTTGAAGAGCTTTATTCAATCAGCGATTTAATGCTACTCCTATCAGAGAAAGAAAGCTTCGGGCTCGTTGTATTGGAAGGGATGGCTTGTGGTGTACCTTGTATTGGTACAAACGTCGGCGGAATCCCGGAAGTGATTTCAGATGGAGAAACAGGGTTTATTTGTGAGTTAGGTGATATTGAAACGATCGCAGCTAAAGGGATAGAGCTTCTAAACGATGAGAAACTCCATCAGAGCTTCTCCGAAAAGGCGATTAGAATTGCGACAACAAAGTTCGGCGCTGAACAAATTGTGTCACAGTATGAGGATATTTATAAAAGTCTGTTAGAGAATGGTGAATAAAAGTGGACCAAATATTTAAAAGTGCAGTTCCAATCTTAGCAAAAATAGAGGAAGCTGGTTTTGAAGCATATTTTGTTGGAGGATCTGTTCGAGATTATCTTTTAAATCGAGCGATTTCCGATATTGATATAGCGACATCGGCAACTCCAAATGAAATAAAAGCGATCTTCCCTAATACAGTTGATATTGGAATCGAGCATGGAACCGTTTTGGTTCTTTATAAGGGAACGGGCTATGAAATTACCACTTTTCGTTCAGAGTCTGGATACAAGGATTACCGCAGACCAAATGAGGTTTATTTTATACGCTCATTAATCGAGGACCTTAAGCGCCGTGATTTTACAATGAATGCGATGGCAATGAACAAAAATGGTGAATTAATTGATCCATTTAATGGCCAAAAAGCGATTGCTGAGAAAACCATTGTTACAGTTGGAAATGCAGAGGAGCGATTTTCAGAGGATGCTTTAAGGATGATGCGGGCGCTTCGGTTTGTCAGCCAATTGAACTTTACCCTTGATCCTACATGTTACGAAGCCTTAACGATTATGGGATCTTTGCTTCAACATATTGCGGTTGAAAGAAAAACATCAGAATTTGAAAAATTATTAATGGGTCCTAATCGAATCGAAGCCATTCACCTTTTAAATAAAACCAATTTAGACCAATATCTGCCTAGTCTAAAAGTGAGCCAAATGAGCATCGCTGAACTACAGCAATATCCATGTTCAGATTTACATATTTCAGAAATGTGGGGATTGCTCATTTATGCATTAAGGATTGAACCACAGGAAGTTGAAAAGTTCTTAAGGAATTGGAAATTACCTGTTAAGCGAATTAGGGAAATACAAGCAATCAATCAGTGGATTCGTTATCGCTTGGCAAATGGATGGGATCATTTATCCTTATATGCGGCAGGTAAAGAGATTTTATTACAAGCTGAAAGAGTATTTAATGTCATTAATCATCAGGAACCAGATGAGTCAATCGATGAGTTGATTAAGCGATATGACACCCTTCCGATTCAATCACGGCGTGAGCTTGAAATATCAGGAACGGATTTAATGGAATTATTGGATCGGCCCTCAGGTGCTTGGATTAAGGAATGGATAGAATTGATTGAAAAAGAAATTCTTGAGGGAAGACTGTTAAATGAAAATACAAGGATAAGAGAGTGGGTGTTATTTTGCAGTCAGAAGTAAGAAAAAAGCTATTAGATGCGTTTACAGCGGCAAATGGTGACTATCTTTCAGGACAATATTTAGCAGATTTGATCGGATGCTCAAGGACGGCTGTTTGGAAGCATGTCGAGGATTTGAGAAAACATGGATTTGAATTAGAAGCAGTTCAGCGAAAAGGGTATCGCATTGTAAAAACACCGGAACAGATTTCGGCTGATGAAATCCGCCTGGGATTAAAAACCAAATTTTTAGGTCAGGTCATTCATTTTAAGGAAAGTGTTGATTCCACTCAAAAAATTGCTAAAACATTGTCTTATGAAAATGCTCCTGAAGGAACGGTTGTGATTGCTGAAGAGCAACTAACTGGTCGCGGACGTATGGATCGTATTTGGCATTCACCGAAATATACCGGTATTTGGATGAGTATGATCCTTCGCCCTAATATCCCGATTGCTCAGGCACCGCAATTAACTTTAATCACAGCAGTAGCGATTGTCCAAGCGATTGAAGAGGTTTCGAAGTTGTCACCACAAATAAAATGGCCAAATGATATTTTAATCAACGGCAAAAAAGTAACCGGGATCTTAACCGAGCTGCAAGCAGAAGCAGACCGAATTTTTGCCATCATAATCGGAGTAGGGATCAACGTAAATCAAAAGCTCGAAGATTATCCTGAGGAACTTCGGGAGATTGCTACCTCTCTTTCAATTGAACAGGGAGAAAAAATATCTCGTGCTAAATTAATAAGAGCGGTTTTCGCAAATTTTGAAAACCTGTATTTGCTTTACTTAGAAAAGGGATTTGAACCGATTAAATTATTATGGGAAAGCTATGCAATAAGTATTGGGAAAACTATTACCGCCAGAACGCTTACAGAAAATATTCGTGGAAAAGCGCTCGGGATTACCGAGGATGGGGTTTTGATGATTGAGGATGAGGCCGGAACCATTCATTATGTCTATTCCGCTGATATTGACCTCTCTGAAAATTAAGTTAATTATAGCCAAACATCCCATTTGTCTGGTATAATCTTTTTGGGCAGTATCTGAGTGAACTGCACCTTCTAAAATAATATTTTAATAATGGATTCTGCCTAGATCCGACAATGGACCAGGACAGAGGGATAAAACAAACAATAACCTTAACCAATAGAATCCTTCTGCCAAAGAGGGATTTTTTGTTTTGTCTCCTCTTCTACTTGATGAAACGGAGGAAAGATGATGAAGCAAACTACTGATTTTTTGAAAATGAAAGAAAACAACGAAAAAATAGTCATGCTTACAGCTTATGACTACCCTTCAGCAAAATTAGCAGAGCGATCCGGCGTAGATGTGATACTCGTTGGTGATTCGTTGGGCATGGTTGTACTTGGATATGATTCCACAGTGCCTGTTACAATGGAGGATATGATCCATCATACAAAAGCGGTTAAACGCGGTGCAAAAGATACCTTTATCGTGGTTGACATGCCATTTATGAGTTATCACTTATCTTTAAGAGATACACTTATTAATGGAGCCAGACTTATTCAAGAGACAGGTGCACATGCGGTCAAGCTAGAGGGTGGAGATGGTGTTTTTGAAAGTATTGCGGCGTTAACCAATGCCGGAATCCCAGTTGTATCTCATCTTGGTCTAACCCCGCAATCTGTAGGCGTTCTTGGTGGGTATAAGGTCCAAGGGAAAAATGCAAAAGCTGCACGAAAATTGATTGATGATGCATTAAGATGTCAAGAAGCAGGAGCCTTCATGCTTGTATTAGAATGTGTGCCTAAGCAATTAGCTGAAGAAATCCAGTCAATCTTAACCATCCCAACAATTGGAATAGGAGCTGGAATACATTGTGATGGACAAGTATTGGTTTATCATGATGTAATCAAATATGGAGTCGATCGTGCTCCGAAATTTGTAAAACAATATGTCGATAGTAATGAACTGATTTCCATGGGTTTAACCTCATATGTTAAAGAAGTAAAAGAAGGACAGTTTCCATCTGAGCAGCAAAGCTTTACCATGAAGGAAGAAGAATTAGTCGGCTTATATGGGGGAAAATCATGAAAATCTTTACAAATATAAAAGAACTACAAACAGATATTCTTCAATGTAAAAAAGAGTCAAAGTCAATTGGCTATGTTCCAACAATGGGATATTTGCATGAAGGTCATGCTTATTTAATGGACCAAGCCAGAAAAGAAAATGATATTGTAGTAGTCAGCATTTTCGTTAATCCATTACAATTTGGACCAAATGAAGATTTTGAATCGTATCCACGAGATTTCGAACGAGATCAGCTAGTCGCTCAAAATCATCACGTTGACTATATATTTTATCCAAGTGTTGATGAGATGTATCCAAATCAACCATCTGTTTCTGTATCGGTAGTGGACCGTACAGATGTACTATGCGGTAAGTCCCGGCCTGGTCATTTTGATGGTGTGGCAACGGTTTTAATAAAACTTTTCAATATTGTCATGCCGGATAAAGCGTATTTTGGAATGAAAGATGCCCAGCAGGTTGCCGTTGTCGATGGAGTGATCAATGATTTTAACTTTCCAATTGAATTGGTTCCTGTTGAAACGGTTAGGGAAGAGGATGGACTGGCCAAAAGTTCACGCAATGTTAATTTGCTTCCTGAGGAGAGAGTTCAGGCCCCGGCAATCTATCAGGGGTTGAAACTTGCTAAGGAAGCGATAGTGAATGGTGAAACAGATCCGAACAAAATCGTAAATATCGTTGAGTCTTATATAAATGATCAAACAAAGGGCACAATTGATTATATTGAAATCTATTCATATCCGGAACTAAGGGAAATGGATAAGTTAACCGGAAAAATAATCATTGCTGTCGCGGTTAAATTTAACAACGTCCGATTAATCGATAATCTAATTATTCAATTAAAGAACGAATAGGTTCTAACAGGGGGAAAATTATGTTTCGTACAATGATGAATGCAAAAATCCATCGAGCTCGAGTCACTGAAGCCAATTTAAATTATGTTGGCAGCATCACAATTGATGAGGAAATTCTTGATGCAGTTGGTATGGTTCCAAATGAAAAGGTACAAATTGTAAATAACAATAATGGTGCAAGGTTCGAAACCTATATTATTCCCGGAAAGAGAGGCAGTGGTGTTGTTTGTTTAAACGGTGCAGCAGCTCGCCTTGTTCATGAAGGGGATGTTGTCATTATTATTTCTTATGCATTGGTTTCAGAAGAGAAAATTCATAGCCATAAGCCTAGAGTGGCAATCATGAACGAGTATAATCAAATCGTGGACATGATTGCAGCTGAGCCTGAAGCAACAGTTATGTAACCTCCAATTTTGGGGGTTTTTTTTATTTCAGCGCACCATTCGTATAATGATGCAATGATTGTGGAAGAAAAGTAATGAATGTCCTTAGGTGATCTAAACAACTAATGATAGTTTTTTTTCCGTAATTATGATACCGTTTGTTTGAATGAAGGTAAGAGGTGTATTACATGAACAATAAATATGTTGTGATTGATTTAGAGACAACTGGTAATTCTCCCAAAAGAGGAGATAAAATAATTCAATTTGCAGCGGTTGTCATTGAAAACGGTAAAATTACGAAACAATTTAATTCATTAGTGAATCCTCAACAAAAAATTCCTGTTTTTATTGAGGAATTAACTGGTTTAAATGATGATATGGTTCATGATGCTCCGTTATTCTCGGAAATTGCAGAAAAAGTGGCAAGCCTTCTTGAAGATGCCTATTTTGTAGCTCATAATGTCCTATTTGATTTGTCGTTTTTACAAGATGAATTAATTGAATCAGGGATGAATGGCTTTTACGGGCCCGTCCTAGATACAGTTGAATTAGCGCGCATCCTATTTCCGACTGCTGATAGTTATAAACTTTCAGATTTAGCCCTTCAGGAGGGCCTTGAACATGACCGGCCTCACCAAGCGGACAGTGACGCCTTTGTTACAGCACAATTATTCATTAATTTTTTAAACCGACTTGAAGAGCTTCCCGAAAAAACTCTAAAACAGCTCGCTAAGCTTTCAGGAGGATTAAAAAGCGATATTCAGATGCTCCTTGAAGATTTGCTTGAGCATAAACAACAGAGGGTTGAAATCATAAAGCCTGAGCTTGAAATCTACCGTGGATTAGCCATAAAAAAAAGCCAGAGCCTTGATGATGATAAGAAACAAAATACGGCCAACTATCCTTTTTCAGAGGCAGAAAAAGAGAGTTTGATGAAAAATGCTTTTCCTGTCTATGAAAAGCGGCAAGGTCAATTTTTAATGATGGATTCGATTTATCATTCTTTTCAGAGTGGGCAGCATGCGCTAATTGAAGCGGGAACAGGTGTTGGGAAATCGTTAGCATATTTAATTCCTGGAGCAATTTTTGCCAAACAAACAGGCCAATCAGTGGTAATCAGTACATATACAACCCAGTTGCAACAACAGTTAATGGAGAAGGATATCCCGTTGCTTAAAAAAATGCTGCCTTTTCCAATCAAAACGTGCCTTTTAAAAGGAAGAGGGCACTATATCAGTCTGGCCAAATTTGAACAATCACTCGTAGAAGAAGATGATAATTATGATACGACATTAACGAAAATGCAAATTCTTATTTGGTTAACTGAAACCCAAACGGGTGA
>NZ_JBKFGH010000060.1:0-441 GCF_051233475.1 Neobacillus terrisolis
CTAGTAAGATCCCTGAAAGATGATCAGGTTGATAGGTCAGAGGTGGAAGCGTGGCGACATGTGGAGCTGACTGATACTAATCGATCGAGGACTTAACCAAAAACGAAAAGCGAAGGCGACTGTTCAGCTTTGAAAGACGTTGGAGAGCCGGCGCTGCAAATCCCGGTTTTGGATTTGTAGAGACGGATCGAAACGGCCGAAAAGCTAGGAGCCATAGCTAGACATATAAAAAGGGTATTCTTAGTTTTACAACTTCTTCTACATTATCTAGTTTTGAGTGAATGAAATTCCTCATTATAATAGTCTGGTGGCGATAGCGAGAAGGTCACACCCGTTCCCATACCGAACACGGAAGTTAAGCTTCTCAGCGCCGATGGTAGTTGGGGGCTCTCCCCCTGTGAGAGTAGGACGCTGCCGGGCAAACAAAAAAACAGCTGATGA
>NZ_JBKFGH010000061.1:0-1174 GCF_051233475.1 Neobacillus terrisolis
CCATACCGAACACGGAAGTTAAGCTTCTCAGCGCCGATGGTAGTTGGGGGCTCTCCCCCTGTGAGAGTAGGACGCTGCCGGGCAAACAAAAAAACAGCTGATGAGGCTGTTTTTTTTTGCTTTTTATCTATCATAAATAAAAAGACTTAACTTAGTAATAACAGTTAGTTATTAATTTTTATAAATTTTGTTAATCTTAATTATTAATGTTTATTGTTATAATATTATTAACAATAAACAGTTTATTTTGAATTTTTAACCAAAAGGAGAGGATAATATGGGGAAAACCAAGAGTGAAAAGGACAATTGGGATGCGAATTTATATGATATAAAACATTCTTTTGTTTCGAAATATGGGGATAGCTTAGTTGAAATGTTGGAACCTAAAGCAGGGGAGAAAATACTGGACCTTGGTTGTGGAACTGGAGATTTAGCAAAGAAATTATCTGATTGTAAAATAGATGTTGTTGGTATAGACAAATCTGCAAATATGATTAAACAGGCTAAAAGTAAATATCCAAATATTAAGTTTAGCGTTCAGGATGCAATAGACTTAAGCTATAATAACGAATTTGATGCAGTATTTTCTAACGCTACACTTCATTGGGTTAAGCCCCCTAAAAAAGCGCTAACGTGTATATATAATAGTTTAAAACATGGAGGAAGATTTGTTGCTGAATTTGGAGGGAAAGGAAACGTTCATACAATAACTAATGAAATTATTATTCAAATAAATAAAGCAGGAATTGAATTTAAAAAAGAACATTTTCCCTGGTTTTATCCCAGTATAGCCCAATATTCTTCTCTAATGGAAGAGGTGGGTTTTAGAGTGATCCTTGCTCAGCACTTTGATCGACCTACCGAATTGACCGGCGATAGTGGATTAAAAAACTGGATTGATATGTTTGCCAGTAATATGTTCGAAGATATTCCAAATGATAAAAAAGATTTTATTATAACGAATGTTGAGGATAATTTAAAAGAGGTTTTATATAAAGACGGCAATTGGATAGCGGATTACAAAAGAATCCGTGTAATTGGAATAAAAGAATAAAAAAACAAGGAGACCTAACTTAAAATGTACCCTATAGAATAGACACTTAAAAAAAGTGCTCTTTCTATAGGGTATTTTTTGTATAATTTAAAGAACAACATAGAGAAATACGTGGAGACG
>NZ_JBKFGH010000062.1:0-1477 GCF_051233475.1 Neobacillus terrisolis
CTGATGTGACCCCAAAAAGTTAGAGTTTTATTTTAAGCAGCTAATTGGCTGGTATGGTTACGGTATTGTACCGGACTCATGCCTGCCAATTTTTGCTTTATGCGCTTGTTGTTATAGTAATCGATATATTCTACTATTCTCTTTTTTAATTCCTCAAATGAGCATAGTGCTTTCCCATGATACATTTCTTGTTTTAATAATCCGAAAAAGTTTTCCATAGGTGAATTATCTAAACAGTTTCCTTTACGCGACATACTCTGGAACACCTTGTGTTTCTTGAGTGTTTTTACCCATTTATTATGCTGATAATGCCAACCTTGATCAGAATGAATAGTGATTCTGTACTTTGATTCTTTTACAATTTCTAAAGCTTCTTCGAGAGGTTTGAGAGCCAATTCTAAGGTTGGGCGCATACTTATCCCATGCGAAAGGATTTCACCGTTAAACATATCCATAATTGGATTTAGATACAGTTTTACACCATCTGAGCACTTGAATTCTGTGATATCTGTTGTTAATTTTTGATGACATATACTTGTGTGAAAACGACGATTGATACGGTTCTTGGCAATCGTTCCAATAGTCCCTTTGTAAGAACTGTACTTTCGTGATTTTCTACTGAACTTATTACATTTGAGTCCAAGTTTATTCATGATGCGTTGAATCTTCTTGTGATTCACTATCAAACCACGTTGTTTTAAGCCCAAACGAATTCGACGATACCCATAATTGCCATCATGTTCCTCGAACATCGATTGAATACATTCTTCCAGTTCCTGATTCGGTTTCTCCTTTTTCATCATTTTTATATGATAATGGTAGGTGGATTCAGGAATTCCAACTCTTTGTAGAACATCTTTTAGTTTGAATTTTTCTTTGAGTTCGAATGATAACGCTGTTTGTGCTTTTCGAGATAGCCTTCCGGATCCATCTGAAAAGCTCGCAACTTTTTTAAGTACTCTACCTCTAAACGAAGAAGCTCATTTTCTCGCTCCAATTTTTGTTCATAGGTCATTTCTTTATCTTCTATAGTTTTTTTACTTTTTCTATTCTTATCTTTATCCGACATGGGTAGCCGTCCTTTCGGTCTTTCCAGGCCTTCAATCCCATCCGCTAAGAATACTTTTTTCCATGAGGAAATGATAGGAGGGTTGGTTATCCCATACTGTAGGGCTGCTTCAGTTTCTGAAGATCCTGTTCTTTTTATAAAGCTTAATATATCTAACTTTAATTGAACAGAATATCTTTCATTATGCTCCTTTTTTAATAAACCTTTTTGTCCGAACTTCTCATAAATTTTCACCCATCTATTAATTGCTGATTTCCCCTTAATCCCATGTTTCTTAGCAAGAGATCTATATCCAAGTTTTCCTTCCTGAAACTCCCTTACCACCATAAGTTTAAATTCTTCACTATATTTACTCAAAATAAACACCCCAAAAGTCAGATTTTACTCTAACTTTTGGGGTGCAGTACA
>NZ_JBKFGH010000063.1:0-1316 GCF_051233475.1 Neobacillus terrisolis
AATCGAGTAGGAGGGGGTGACTAACCCCCGACCTCTCACACCACCGTACGTACCGTTCGGTATACGGCGGTTCTATTAAGATTGACGTAAAATTTCATAACGATTATATAGACTTCTCAACCCTCGTTGACTCCAATAAGAGTTATCGAGGGTTTTGTGTAATATTGGGCTACAGGCGATTCTCCAGTATTTCTTTCTTGAGTTACCCCATTCATGTGACTTGAAATCAGGGACGCCTAAACCAATTAGTTTTCTCACTCTGGTTTTAGGTTTCTTCCACTGTTTCCATTTGCACATTCTAAGCCTTCTCCTTATCCATTCGTCGAATTCTTTGAACTTGCTTGGAGTGTCAGCTAAAGCGAAGTACCCGCACCATCCAGCTAGATAACGGTTTAACAATTCAATTCTTACTTCCATTGGAATAGGTTTAGACCGACAGGTATATTCTCGAATCTTCGCCTTAAAGCGTTTGATGCTTTGTTTCGCTATTCGCACCTTCGGTTCCTTATTCCAAGTAAAGCTGAAACCAAGAAATTTCCGTTTCCACGGACGGTCAACTGCCGACTTATCCCTGTTTACCTTTAACTTTAGTTTATGCTCAATAAACATCGTAATGGATTCCATTACACGTTTCCCTGCTTTTAATGACTTAACATAAATGTTGCAGTCGTCCGCATAACGGACAAACTTATGCCCTCTGGCTTCTAATTCTTTATCTAATTTATCAAGAATTATGTTTGAAAGGAGAGGACTGAGAGGCCCTCCTTGCGGAGTACCTTCCTCCGTTGATTGTACGACCCCGTTAAGCATTACACCTGATTGAAGATATCTCCGGATTAGTTTGAGAAGTATTCGGTCTTCAATTCTTTTAGCGAGTATTCCTATCAATTTGTCATGATTGACCCTATCAAAGAATTTCTCTAAGTCCATATCAATCACCCAACGGAAACCCTCTTTGATATATCCCTTTGCCTTTCTTATCGCATCATGGGCACTCCTGTTAGGTCGGAAGCCATAGCTGTTTTCGGAAAAGGATGGGTCAAAGATGGGGGTTAATACTTGGGCAATTGCCTGTTGGATGAAACGGTCTGTCACAGTTGGTATACCTAAAAGCCTTACCCCTCCGCTTGGTTTCGGGATTTCGACACGGCGAACCGGGGAGGGTTGATAGTTACCGGTTCTCAAAGCTTCCCGAAGAGAATCCCAGTTTTCATAGAGATGTTGTCGTAGGAATTTTACGGACATTCCATCTATGCCGTGACTTCCTTTGTTCTGCTCCACCCGTTTAAGGGCAGTTAAGAGATTTTCCCGTGACA
>NZ_JBKFGH010000064.1:0-1182 GCF_051233475.1 Neobacillus terrisolis
TTACCAAGCTTCTTCTGCGGTATGATATTCGCCCTCCTGAAAAAGTAAAGAGAAGTTGGTCTTCTAGATATAGAGAATGGATCCATACTTTGAAATTTAAGCAAACTTCTTTACAAGTGGTCTTTCAAGAATACTTACAAAATCTTAATGAAGTAGAGCAGCGTATAAAACGTTTGGAGGAAGAAATAGAAGCCCAAGCAGTCGAAGGTGTGCACGCTCCCATGATTCAAACACTCCAATGTTTACGTGGAGTAGCTACGATTACAGCTACCAGTCTAGTAGCTGAAATTGGTTCGTTTAAAAGGTTTCAAACACCTAAACAGTTTATGGCGTATCTAGGTCTTGTACCAAGTGAATATTCAAGTGGGGAAACACGCAAGCAAGGAAAAATCACAAAAACAGGAAATATCCATGCACGAAGATTACTTATTGAATCATCATGGAGCTATCGTTACCAGCCAGCTGTTCGAGACAGATTGAAGAAGAGACTAGATGGAAAACCAGGAGCTATTCAGGCCATTTCTTGGAAAGCACAACAGAGGTTGCATAAAAAGTATTTTCGGTTACTCTCCCGTGGAAAACAAAAGAATGTTGCGATTACCGCGGTAGCTAGGGAATTGGCTGGTTTTGTATGGGCGATAGCACAAGAAACTGAATGCTTGCCGATCAAACAGTTATCTGTTAATTAACACTCGATTGATGAGACACAATGATAAAATTCTAAAAGGGAAAAAAATAAAGTAAAGAAGAACAATGGGAATAAGAATAGGGCTCGGAGGCAAAGTAAAAACCGTTGAGAGTAATTCACGTTGGACCTTTGTGCTAGCTTACATAAAGTGAATGCACGTAATAAGTTCGTGAAAGACCCTCAACACGGAAAAATAAAATGTGAGAACCCACGTATATCAGAATGCCGACCGGTGTTCAAAATATTTTGCCTTCGTGCCGTGTCCTTAATCTTCCTTCTCATCTTCAATCAGTGTCTCAAGTTAATGAAAGCTAGTCAAGGAAACCACTTGACAACCTTTCATTAACTTGAAGAGTGGTCTGTAAGATGTGAAGGAGATAGTCTAACCATATTGGTTAACCCCTCAAAAAGAAGCAGCACAAGCTTCTGTATTAAGGTTGCCCAAAAATAGTAAAAAACGCTCGGGCCTTGACAGTTTTGTTCATATCAGGTCC
>NZ_JBKFGH010000065.1:0-959 GCF_051233475.1 Neobacillus terrisolis
TAAAATGTACCCTATAGAATAGACACTTAAAAAAAGTGCTCTTTCTATAGGGTATTTTTTGTATAATTTAAAGAACAACATAGAGAAATACGTGGAGACGGAGAATTATGAGTAAAAAACTGTTTACAGAGAAAGACATCGCAACACTATCTAAGAACCGATTTGTTAAAACAGTCAGTTCAAAAGGCATCACATACTCTGATGAATTTAAACAACACTTTATTACTGAAAACAGTGAGGGGAAGCTTCCAAGAGAAATCTTTGAAGAAGCAGGGTTTAATGTTGATGTTATTGGCATGAAGAGAGTTAAATCTGCTTCAAATCGTTGGAAAGCTGCTTATAAAGCCGAAGGCGTGTTGGGCCTTAAAGATACTAGAAAAGACAGTTCTGGAAGGTCGCGGATTAAAGAATTGTCTATCGAGGAGAAGTATGCCAGATTGGAAGCGCAGATGAAGCTTGTACAGGCAGAAAACGAACTCTTAAAAAAGATTCGTGTGTTGGAAAGGGGGCTAAAAAATTAAAGCCACCTGCCAGTCAAAAATATATTCTCATTCGTGATGTCATTGAAAAATACAACCTTAACCATATGGTGAAATTCCTTTGTGAAGTTGCAGGGGTTTCAAGAAGTGGTTACTATAATTATTTCTCATCCAAGTCTATTGAACAAAGGAAACGTCAGGACAAGAAGGATGAAGAAGCGAAAGAAATGATTCTAAAGGCCTTTCACTTCAAAGGCAGAAAGAAAGGGGCACGCCAAATTAAAATGACATTGGCAGGTCAATTTCAGTGTGTCTTCAACTTGAAGAAGATCCGTAGAATCATGAAAAAATTCGATATCGTCTGCCCTATCAGGAAGGCAAATCCGTACCGGAGAATGATGAAAGCTACTCAGGAACATCGAGTGGTTCCGAACTTACTAAACCGCCAATTTAAACAGGAGATACCTGGCAAAGTCCTTC
>NZ_JBKFGH010000066.1:0-317 GCF_051233475.1 Neobacillus terrisolis
CAGGTTGATAGGTCAGAGGTGGAAGCGTGGCGACATGTGGAGCTGACTGATACTAATCGATCGAGGACTTAACCAAATTAAGTTCTAGGTGAACTCGTTTTTACAACTTCTTCTTCATTATCTAGTTTTGAGGGAATGAAAAATTTCTCTTGCAAAAATATCAAAAGTCATTATAATAAATAATGTCTTGTAAAAATAGTCTGGTGGCGATAGCGAGAAGGTCACACCCGTTCCCATACCGAACACGGAAGTTAAGCTTCTCAGCGCCGATGGTAGTTGGGGGCTCTCCCCCTGTGAGAGTAGGACGCTGCCGGGCT
>NZ_JBKFGH010000067.1:0-480 GCF_051233475.1 Neobacillus terrisolis
ATAGTCTGGTGGCGATAGCGAGAAGGTCACACCCGTTCCCATACCGAACACGGAAGTTAAGCTTCTCAGCGCCGATGGTAGTTGGGGGCTCTCCCCCTGTGAGAGTAGGACGCTGCCGGGCTGTTACAATGGAGGATTAGCTCAGCTGGGAGAGCATCTGCCTTACAAGCAGAGGGTCGGCGGTTCGAGCCCGTCATCCTCCACCATTTATGCCGGTTTAGCTCAATTGGTAGAGCAACTGACTTGTAATCAGTAGGTTGGGGGTTCAAGTCCTCTAGCCGGCACCATTTTTGGACGAGCCATTAGCTCAGTCGGTAGAGCATCTGACTTTTAATCAGAGGGTCGAAGGTTCGAGTCCTTCATGGCTCACCATTTATATTTTTTGCGGGTGTGGCGGAATTGGCAGACGCACTAGACTTAGGATCTAGCGCCGCAAGGCGTGGGGGTTCGACTCCCTTCACCCGCACCAAATATACGCGG
>NZ_JBKFGH010000069.1:0-575 GCF_051233475.1 Neobacillus terrisolis
GATTCGTTCCATTAACATGACGCTATTCCTTTCAACGCGAATGAAGGTTCTGTTTATGCCGGCTCTTGCTCCACCCTCCTAAAGTCCCCAGCGGATTCACCGCCTCCTCCTTTAGGTAAGTCCCTTTGGATTGTCTGTGTTCAAGTGCAGTTACCGAATGTGCAGATTTCATTCTTTCTTAATAGTTCAGTCCTTCCCATTCTTTCTCGAGTTAGAATGGTACTATGACCTCTGCTGACTTCTGATTGTTCAACTATCCATTACTGGATAGGTTACCAAGGGTACTTGGCGTTCCAATCAGATCTCCCCGGGTAAGGGTGCAGTCTTTCCCTCCATCTATCTGCTTCATTTACTTTGTACCACCTTCGGCAGTTAGGACTTTGCCTTGTGTTGCAGACTCATCCAGTGGTACCTAGCCTTATATGAAGTTCGTGTCCCTCAGACCGGAGGTTTGCCGCCCGCTTCCTTCAGATTCCACGTCACCATGGACACCCTTGCGTTAAGCTAACCACTACAACTGCCTTCGTGGCTCGGGACTTACACCCTATAGACTGCACCCATGCCGGGCGCACAAC
>NZ_JBKFGH010000007.1:0-19594 GCF_051233475.1 Neobacillus terrisolis
AGAAGAAGATGATAATTATGATACGACATTAACGAAAATGCAAATTCTTATTTGGTTAACTGAAACCCAAACGGGTGATAGTGACGAGCTTAATTTATCGAGCGGTGGTCTTATTTACTGGAACAAGATTAAAAATGATCATACAGAATTCTTGAACAGTAAGTATTGGCATCACTATGATTTTTACTTGAAGGCAAGACAGGAAGCGCTTGATGCAGATTTGGTTATTACCAACCATTCCTTGCTTCTGCACGACCTTGTCTCAGAACACGGGATACTACCGGAATATGACTATGCCATTATTGATGAAGGTCATCATTTTGAAAAAGCATCTGGAAAACATTTTGGCCTGTCCATTGACTATTTATCCTGTCGTTTGCTATTAGGTCAAGTCGGCACATATGAGCAAAAGCAGCTGTTTTATCGTCTCGAAAATTTAATGAAACATCGACTGCATCACCTCGGTTCAACCCACCCGTTTGAAACGAACCAGCTGTTAACTGATCTTTTTCATGCAATGGATGAATTCTTTAAAATTGCCGCCATTTACACTAGAAGTAAACTAAAAAGCAGAAAGCAAACGTTAACTCGAGTTTCCCTTAGACTAAAAAACGCTGAAACAGGAAAGGAATGGACGGCTCTCTTAACAGAAGCAGAACGTTTCTCTTTTCTATTAAGAGATACAAAAGATTATTTTTCTGAACGTCTAGAACTGGTCAAAAAGGAGAACCCTCGTCTTTCAAATGATGAAAAGGCTCTGCTTGAAGAAATTTCCTCGATTCGAGATCAGCTTGAGGAATTAAGGATTACCATTAAAAGTATTTTTTTATCTCCAATGGAGAATAATGTCAGATGGCTTGAACTTGATTTTCGCTCGATTCAGAATTCGACCACTTTTTTTGCGCATCCCGTTGATGTAGCACAATATCTTCATTCACATTTTTTTGCGAAAAAGAAGAGCATTATTGTCACATCTGCAACCTTAACGGTTAGAAATAAGTTTCATTACACGCTTCGAGAATTGGGAATGGATTCAAACACTTGTCTTCAAAAGGCTATTCCGTCTCCCTTTCAATATAATAAACAAGTCCAATTACTAATACCTGAAGACTTACCTGAAATCAACAGTGTATCGCTTGACGAATATGTTATTGCCATCACCGAACACATCATTTCCATTGCTGAGGCAACAAAGGGCAGAATGCTCATTCTGTTCACGGCCCATGAAATGCTCAAGAAAACATATGACTTGATTCGTGAGAGCGGGTTTTTAAACGATTTTGCCATTATGGCTCAGGGAATTACCAGTGGAAGCAGAACCAGACTGACCAGGAATTTCCAACGGTTTGAAAAAGCAATATTATTGGGGACGAGCAGCTTTTGGGAAGGGGTAGATATCCCAGGGGAGGATCTCTCTTGTCTTATTATTGTTAGACTGCCGTTTTCCCCGCCAGATGAACCAATAACCGAAGCCAAATGCGAAATCATTAAGAGAAATGGCGGTAATCCGTTTTCTGATTATTGTTTGCCAGAAGCGGTAATCCGCTTTAAGCAGGGCTTTGGGAGATTGATTAGAACGGAAAGTGACAGAGGAATTATTATTGTCTTTGACCGGAGAATTGTCACAACACAATATGGGCAAGCCTTTCTGCAGTCTATTCCGCCCATTAAGATTAGCAAATACAATCTTGACGAAATCGTTCAAACCATTAAGGAATGGTTATGATAATGGCTGGTGGATAATTGGGATAAAATTCCGGTGATAACACACTATATACTTATATGTATTGGAGGAGTATACATGAAGTGGTTATTTGCACCGATACTATTGTTTACGCAATGGTACTATATCCCATTAGAATCACCGGGCACACCAGCACAGATCAGTAGTATACAAATGAATCTTAAAGACGATGAATTAGCCTTGACCTTTTTTTCTTTATCTGACGGAGAAGCGGCATTGATTCAACACCCAAACGGGGACAATGTCCTAATCAATACAGGTGGGAATGGTACAGAGCAAGAGTTAAGGAACTTGTTGGAACTTTATCATATAAGGAAGCTGGATCAAATCATTTTAACAAGTGAAAAAAGCTGTTGTTTCCAAAATCTTAACTGGCTGATTGATGACTATGGAGTAGAGTCCTTGCTGACCAGAAGGGGTGCCGAAAATGATCTTCCGATAACGAGCAGCAGGAAAACCTTAAATTTACAGCTGATGAGTTCCGGAATGGTTCGCGAGATCGTTCCGGGGTTAATGATGGAAGTATTAAATGATCAACAAGGGCTTAATCTCTCTTTACAATTTTTAAATCGACGTGTGCTATGGTTCAATACACCTGATTCAAATCGTGAAAAGTATTTACTTAAGGACGAACAGGTTAATACAACGATTATCAAGCTTCCAAGTGAGGCAACTGAGCATTTTATTTCAGCTGAGTTGATTGAACAGTTAGATCCACAGATCGCCTTCCTTTTCCCTCATAAAAGCGGAAAAGAATTAGCTGACTTATTGGAGCAATTGCAGCATGCTTGGGTTCATGTATATAGCAATAACCATAAAGGTGCAGTTACGATTAAATTCACGGAAGATAATTATGAGGTTTTTAGAATTTCTGATCAGGAAAAATAGCTGCGCTTAAAATGGCGCAGCCAAAAGTATGTGTGTGGGCTAGAAAAAATTTTATCGGAATTATCGTAAAAAAATAAGCTTCTCTCGTTCATACACTGCTATAATAGGTTAGAATCTTATTTATAATATACCCACGTACAGTGGCTCTATGTTATACAATAATTACTATATATCTACATAAAGAAGTGATAAATATGAAAAAATGGGTGTTTGCAGGGATCGGAATTATTATTGTTATTATGGCATCTTTCTCAATTGTATATTTTAAAGCAGTAAATCCATTAGATTCTGCCGAAGAAAAGGCACTTGCTGCTGTAAAGAAGAAAATAAAACTAACTGAGATTCAAGATGTTCAAATATATAATGGCACTGAAACTTATTATGTAGTAAAAGGGAAAGATCAAAAAAATCAACAAGTCATTGCCTGGGTTTCAGAAAAAAAAGGGGATGTTGTCGTCCGCAAGGCAAAGGATGGAGTAACGCAGCAACAGGCCGTTGATAAATTACTTCAAGAAGAAAATCCTAAAGAAATCATTTCCGTAAAATTAGGAATGATAAAAAAGCGACAATGTTGGGAAATATATTACCTTTCCCATAATAATCTGATAAATTATTATTATGTGGATTTTGAAACAGGCGATTGGCTGCGAAAAATCGAGAACATGTAAAGATAAAGGAGTGTAAGGAGAATGGAGTTTCAATTAGCTAAAAGGGTCAAATCACTAACACCATCCACGACTCTTGCTATAACAGCGAAAGCAAAAGAATTAAAAGCACAAGGACTAGATGTGATTGGATTAGGAGCAGGTGAGCCCGATTTTAATACTCCACAGCATATAATTGATGCAGCAGTTGCATCTATGAATGAGGGACAAACAAAATATACACCTGCGGCAGGATTACCAGCTTTAAAGCAAGAAATCATTAAGAAATTCCAAAAAGATCAAGGAATTGATTATAGCGGTAACGAGATTATCGTTGGCAGCGGCGCAAAACATGTATTATATACATTGTTCCAGGTAATCTTAGATGAAGGCGATGAAGTCATCATTCCTACACCTTATTGGGTAAGTTATCCAGAACAAGTTAAATTAGCAGGCGGGGTTCCTGTATATATCGAAGGCTCCGAGGAGAATGAATTTAAAATTACTCCTCAGCAATTAAAACAAACCATTACTGAAAATACAAAAGCAGTGATTATTAATTCTCCAAGTAACCCTACTGGGATGCTCTATAGTAAAGAAGAATTAACAGAGCTTGGTCAAGTATGTTTAGACAACAATGTCTTAATTGTCTCTGATGAAATTTATGAGAAATTAGTTTATGGTGCAAACAAACATGTTTCGATTGCACAAATTTCCCCAGAGTTGAAAGAGCAAACGATTATTATTAATGGTGTATCTAAATCACATTCAATGACAGGCTGGCGAATCGGCTATGCGGCAGGTAATAAAGAAATCATTAAAGCAATGACCAATTTAGCAAGCCATAGTACATCAAATCCAACGACTACTGCACAATATGGGGCAATCGCAGCATATGCAGGCTCTCAAGATGCAGTTGAGCAAATGAGACAAGCTTTTGAAGGCCGACTTAATCAAATCTACGATAAATTGGTCGCTATTCCAGGAGTTAGTTGTATCAAACCGCAAGGGGCATTTTATCTGTTCCCTAATGTTAAAAAGGCGGTTGAATTAACTGGGTACGCAAACGTAGATGATTTTTCAACTGCATTGCTTGAGGAAGCCTTAGTCGCAGTTATTCCGGGTTCAGGGTTTGGGGCTCCTGATAATATTCGCTTGTCTTATGCAACCTCATTAGACCTATTAGAGGCTGCGGTAGAGCGCATCCATCAATTTGTTAACAGCAAAATGTAATAAATTCCATAAAAAAGGCAGAGCGTCTTGCAATTGGGGCGTTTCGCTTTTTGAGAAAGGAATCAGAGAAATCTGATTCCTTTTTGCATATTTTCATCTTTTGATGGATATTGATTATAAAAGGTGGAAAAAGGTATAATGGAATCTGATACATATTTCGAGTTTCGTATTGTTTTTGGAGGGACATAAAGTGATCAAAACAACCATATCTGAAGTACATAAACACGTTGATCAAGAAGTAAAGATCGGTGCTTGGCTAGCAAACAAACGCTCGAGCGGCAAAATTGCCTTCCTGCAGCTTCGTGATGGTACAGGATTTATTCAAGGTGTTGTCGTAAAAAGTGAAGTGCCGGAAGAAGTGTTTCAGCAAGCAAAATCGATAACTCAAGAAACCTCTCTATATGTTACAGGGAAGGTAACAAAAGATGAGCGTTCAGCCTTTGGATATGAATTACAAATAAATGGCATTACCGTTCTTCATCCTGCTGTTGATTACCCTATTACACCAAAGGAACACGGCACAGAATTTTTGATGGACCATCGCCATTTATGGCTTCGTTCTCGCCGTCAGCATGCTGTTATGAAGGTGCGTAATGAAATTATCAGGGCTACGTATGAATTTTTTAATGAGCAGGGCTTTACAAAGATTGACCCACCGATACTAACAGGTAGTGCACCTGAAGGAACGACGGAATTATTTGCGACAAAATATTTTGATGAAGATGCGTATCTTTCGCAAAGCGGACAGCTATATATGGAAGCTGCAGCCATGGCACTAGGAAAGGTATTTTCTTTCGGTCCAACCTTCCGTGCTGAAAAATCAAAGACGCGTCGTCATCTAATCGAGTTTTGGATGATTGAGCCGGAGATGGCTTTTTATGAATTTGAGGATAATTTAAAGGTTCAAGAACAGTATGTTTCTCATGTTGTTCAATCTGTTTTGAAAAATTGTCCAATTGAGCTTAAAACACTTGGACGAGATACTAGTAAGCTTGAGCAAATTAAAGCACCTTTCCCAAGAATAACCTATGATGATGCAATCAAATTTTTACAGGAAAAAGGCTTTGATGATATCGAATGGGGAGATGACTTCGGCGCTCCACATGAAACAGCTATCGCTGAGAGCTATGACAAACCAGTCTTTATTACTCACTATCCGACCACACTAAAGCCATTCTATATGCAGCCACACCCTGAGCGCGATGATGTAGTATTATGTGCAGATTTAATCGCACCAGAAGGCTATGGCGAGATCATTGGCGGTTCCGAGCGTATTCATGACTATGACTTATTAAAGAAACGTTTAGAGGAGCACGACTTAAGCTCTGATGCTTATAAATGGTATTTAGAACTGCGCCAATATGGATCTGTTCCGCATTCCGGCTTTGGACTTGGTTTAGAAAGAACAGTGGCATGGATTAGTGGCGTTGAGCATGTTCGTGAGACAATTCCATTCCCTCGTTTATTAAATCGTTTATATCCATAACCTATTAAGCGGAGGCCCAGTGCCTTCGCTTTTCATATATCTGTTTTGCTTCTTGAAAAAAGCTTTTGGGTGGGTTTTTATTAAAGGGTTCCCTATCCTAACGCAAAGTTGTTTATTGAAATTTAAGCGGACACAGAGGCCCTTATTTTGATAAAATAACCGCTTTTCTAGACTTAAGAGGACACAGGATCCCTTATTTCCATAAAAACCACTGAATAATGCCGATTTTTCATCAAATAAGGGATCTGGTGTCCGCTTAACCTAAAAAAACACCCCTTTTTGGCAAAATAGCGGAGCCTATGTCCGCGAACAAATAATTGCAATCAAAATGTAGGATAAAATGCTGCGCTACACTGCGCCGCACCATTCATGGTCCCCTGCATTTTAATGTGTATTTTCATGCACCGTTACGTTTTAGTCCAAGTATTTTTTGGCATTACATACGCAAGTCTTACTTGGACAATGTGTTCATGCTATACTTATGAAGAGGTGTCAATGAATGAGTAAATCTAATATTTTAGCGTGGATAAAGAGTGGAAATATTACGATTCCGACTGTTTTGCTTTCTTCTTATAAAAAGATGAATTTATCAGAACAAGAAGTTGTTTTGATTTTACATTTACTTTCGTATTTAGAAAAAGGGAATCATTTTCCAACCCTTGCCGAGTTATCGGATCGTATGACTTTGGATTGTACTGGCATATTAAGAAGACTAATCCAAAAAGGTTTTATTGAAATAAACGATGGTTTTTCAGAAGATGGTATCCGTTTTGAAAAATATTCGCTAGATCCATTATGGGAAAGGTTAATCAGCCAATTCCAAGCGCAGAACAATCTTCAAGAAACGAAAAAGAACCAACAAGAAGAAACGGATTTATATACTTGTTTTGAACAGGAATTCGGGAGACCGCTATCTCCTTTTGAATGTGAATCACTTGGGATGTGGCTTGATGATGACCACCATGATCCCGTTATTATTAAAGCTGCACTAAGAGAGTCTGTTATCTCAGGGAAATTAAATTTCCGGTATATCGACAGGATTTTATTTGAGTGGAAAAAGAATGGCATTAAAACGATCGAACAGGCGAAAAGCTACGGAAGAAAGTTTAGACAGCACCAAAATGCTTCCAAATCAAAAGAAGAAGTCCAAACAAAGCCTGGAACCGTTCCATTTTACAATTGGCTTGAGCAATAATTTCCAATTTGCGAGAGAATCCAATTCTCTCGTTTTTGTTTTAGGCTGTGTTGAAGAACAATGTTGATTTTTGAACACTCTGTTGATTGGAGCGGAAGGTGCGAGACTCCTGCGGGAGAAGGTGTCACGGGAGACCCTACAGGCGCAATGGCGCCGAGGAGGCTCCCGGACTCCCCCGCGGAAAGGGAGCACCTGTAGCGGAAATCAACAGCCCAATTAACACAGCCTTGTTTTCTATAAAGGGGAGAAAAATCATGTTGAACAAAAAACAGATACGTTTTTCATTGGATAAAATGGGGGAAATGTTTCCGGACGCTCATTGTGAATTGGTTCACGCGAACCCATTTGAATTAGTGATTGCCGTGGCCTTATCAGCACAGTGTACAGATGTCCTCGTCAATAAAGTCACCAAAGAACTATTTAAAAAATATAAGTCTCCGGAAGATTATTTAAAGGTAAGCTTAGAAGAACTACAACAGGATATCCGTTCAATTGGCTTATATCGCAATAAAGCAAAAAATATTCAAAAGCTGTGCAGGCTGCTGATTGATGAATATGGGGGACAAGTCCCAGCCGACCGTGATGAATTAACAAAGCTTCCCGGGGTAGGAAGAAAAACAGCAAACGTTGTTGTGTCTGTCGCTTTCGGGGTACCGGCAATCGCAGTTGATACACATGTCGAACGGGTTAGTAAACGGCTTGGTTTTTGCAGATGGAAGGATTCGGTCCTTGAAGTAGAAAAAACGTTAATGAAGAAAGTTCCAATCGAGGAATGGTCTGACACCCACCATCGGATGATCTTCTTTGGAAGGTATCACTGTAAAGCTCAAAATCCACAGTGTAAAGCATGTCCGCTGCTAGAAGTATGCCGAGAAGGTGCGAAAAGATTAAAAAAGGAAGAGATAAAATGATAACAATTGCTATTTCTTCAGAAATTTATGATCCGTTTTTCTTTGAGAACGAAGAGATAAAAATAGATACCGATTTATTAGACTCGATTGAGTTAAAGGAGTTATTTATCCATGAAATAGCTTTTTTTGCAGGAATGAACACGATTAGGCCTTGGGAAAATCCTGAAACCTTTATCCCTGAATTACTTCAAAAATGGCACGAATTACAAAAAGAAATTAAAACCTTATTTGATCAACGAAATAATCGGGACACGATTTACCCAATGAAACGGGGAATCGGCTTTTTAATCGAATTTATTTTCTGGAGCAATGGAATGCCGGCGAAAAAGCTTAATGAAGTCAATATTAATGGTCTACAGATCAAACCTGTAAATAGTCTTGAAAGAATCCAGTTTTTAATGAAACGACCAAATATTTACCCTTCATTTGCACAATTATGCGAATTAATGGAAGAGCAGCAAAAACAATATTCTAAATTTATAGCCATGCAAAATGCAAAAACAAAAAAGAAATAGCCTGTAAAAAAGCAAAATGCTTTTACAGGCTATTTTTTTATTATTAATTATTGTTTTCTAGTATTGGTTCCATTAGATGGAAGAGTGCCGCTGGTGTTCGTGCTTGGCGTTTGAGTGCTGCCAGTACCAGTATTGTTCTCACCTTGTGTGGTTCCAGGTGTTGTATTGGCTGGCTCTTCATCGGTAGTCGTGTCGTTATCGTTCTGATCTTTTTCATTGTTATTTCCTTGTTCGTCTTTATCTTTATCTTTTTCTTTATCAGGAATAACGATTGTCGTGACAATTGGATCACTGCGTTGTCCATCTCGCAATGCGCTAACCTTGAACGTATACATTCCTCCAGCGACCGGATTAGCAATATTGAGTCCTTTTTCGGTCGTTGTTTTAAGCACTTGGTCAGCTCCTTCATTTATGCTTACACTGACCTCAAATTGTACACCCTCACTATTTTCTTGAGGGTAATCCCAAGATAAAATAATCGAGTTTCCAGTTTGATCATACTTTGCATTTAGGCTCACAGGCGTATCTAACTTTGTATATTTCTTAGAAACTTCCTTAGGCTCACTTCCTTTTACAGCATACTCATAAATGATTTGATCTTTAGGAGTAAATTCACTGGCGAGCTTCGAAGTTCCTTTTTCAATCGCGACCTTTTGAACCGTTTTTGGAACAGGGAAATCTGGTGTTTCAATATCCTTTGAAACCTCGGTCATAAGATTTTTGAATAGCTTTTGAGCAATCTTTTGGTTGTCCCCTGCTGGAATATAAGTGTTTCGGTTTTCATATCCTGTCCAAACTGCTGCGGTGTAATTTGTGGTATACCCCACAAACCAAGCATCTGGTACCGCAGTGTCTGGGATGTTAAACTTCCTTGCTGTCGCATCATCATAGTTGGTTGTTCCTGTTTTTCCTGCTACTTGTAATCCAGGAACACCGGCCAGTCTCCCCGTTCCGTAAGAATCGCGAACGACACTTTTTAACATATCAGTAATCATAAACGCAGTATAATCCTTCATGACCACTTTTGATTCGGGTGTTGTTTTAATTTTTGTGCCGTCACGAAGCTCGATTTCTTTTACTGCATAAGGCTCGGTATAGATACCGTTATTTCCAAATGCACTGTACGCACCTGCCATTTGCAGAGAAGAAACGCCTTTTTTAAGGCCGCCAATTGCATATGATTCTAAAATCTCCGGTAACGGGATTCCTAATTCCTGAGCAAAAGCTTGGGCTTTAGGAAGGCCAACTGCTTGTAACGTTTGAATTGCAGGAATGTTTCTCGACATTCCAAGCGCAACCCGCATGGACATCGTTCCTAAAAATGTGTTATTCCAGTTGTTTACCGGTGTTCCGTCTGAGTATTTCATCGGTTTATCTTCTAATGGGTAGTAGGTACCCCATTTTAAATATTCAATTGCCGGACCGTAATCAAGAATTGGTTTAATTGTTGAGCCTGGTTGACGTTTGGAATCGGTAGCGAAGTTAAATCCTCGCTGAACCTTTTGGTTTCTGCCCCCGCCAATCGCTCTGATTTCGCCCGTTTTTGTATCCAGTAGGGTAATCCCTGCTTGGAACTGTTCATCCGGAAATTGGACGATTTCATTGGAGTTCAACATTGTTTCTACATAAGTTTGTGCGTCTTTATCAAGAGTAGTATAAATTTTAAGTCCATCTGAAAAAATATTTAAGTCATCGCCATATTTTTTTTCAACCTCATCGATAACTTGGTCAACAAAGGAATCGTGAGGATTTTTATCCTGGTTCCGTTTTTCTTCACTTACCAAGGTAGATTCTACTGGAACTTGTTGAGCCTGTTCCATATCTTCTTTTGAGATAAACCCATGCTGATGCATTAATGATAAAACAATATTTCTGCGTTTTTCAGCGCGATCAGGGTATTTAAACGGATTGTAGTTCTCGGGACTTTGTGGCATTCCCGCTAATAGTGCAGCCTCGTGAAGCTCTAATTGGTCTAGTGGTTTGCCAAAATAAATCTTTGCTGCTGTTTTTACTCCATGCGAGTTTTCAGACATCCAAATCTTATTAACATACATCTCGAATATTTCATGCTTCGTATATTTCCGTTCAAGCTGATAAGCTAACCACGCTTCCTGAACCTTCCGGGAAATCGTTTTTTCAGGAGTCAAAAAGGAATTCTTGACTACCTGCTGAGTAATCGTACTTGCTCCTTCTGAACCAAAACCATCGGTAATATTCGCGATAACAGCTCCGCCTAAACGGATTAAATCCACTCCATTATGCTTATAAAACCTTACATCTTCAGTCGCCAAAAATGCATTTTCCACTAGCTTTGGAATTTCTTCATACTCTACATAGTCCCTATTTACGGAACCTACCTCTGTGATTAGTTCTCCATTTTTATCATAAATTTCCGAAGGAATCGGATCCTTTAGTGCAGATTCATCTAGTTTAGGCGCATCTTTTACCATATAGGCAAATACAGCAACTCCGGATAAAATACCAACGATTCCAAGTGCAACTAAAATTAAGAAAACCTTTTTAATAGTATCTTGTTTAGTCTTTTTTCCTTTTGGCTTCGTTTTTCCGTTGTTTTGTTGCTTTTTGCGCTCCTCTCTAGATTGGTATTTTCCTGACATATTTCAACGCTTCCTTTCTAAACAGACAATTAGAACTTATAAAGATAGTCTATTATTTTAATATAGTCAATTCTAGGTTGGTAGCCAAGTGGGAGAAGATGGCCATATTCATTTATTTCATCGATTGAGATCGATTTTCTTCCACCGCTTTCCATTCTGTCCCAGTAGGCTAATAAATGTTCCGCTGGTAGAAAGTATACTTTTTCATTTGTTGAAAACCTAAGAATAACGAAGCAAATTCCACCATGTGTTAACACTGATTTCATATGCTTAATTTGGTGTTCATGAAAATTTTTCAACGGAAATGAGGTTAGAAACTTTGTTTCTTTCGCCTCGAAATCAATATATCTTCCTTTGTAAATACCATTATAATCGGTTGTTGATGCTTGCTTAAAATATGCTTCTTTTATCACTGCTGCACTTCTTTTTGGATAATCAACGTTGACGATTTGAACGGGAGTTGGTTTCTTATGAATGACGGCAATATTTTTTTCTAAGTAATAGCGATTGGTTATGTTCAAATCATCTTCGAGAGTCATCCCACGATTACTGTATGATATTTTTTTTTCCAAATTTCGAATGCCCTTGGGCGGTTCTGTTGGCTGTAAATAGCGCCTTCCGTTTGGATAATGAAAATTCATTATATCATGCACCTCACAAACTACCTATTATCATACCAAATATCCTAGTGGAATGGCTGAATAAAAAGAACTATTTGTCTAAAAGCTACAATATATAGGCAAACATTAAAGGGTGATGATTTTTGCGACTAACTAATCGTCAGATATCAAACGGTGCTATTTCATATGAAGAATCTCATGTTCTTCACGAGATTATAGCAGAAACAAATAAGCAAAACATCGACAATATAACTCGGACAAATGCATATTTTCATTTCTTTCAACAGTACCCTGAAATTAGCTGGGCTTTTCTAGCGAGCATGGTTTCAAGAAATGGCGGCTGGAATATGTGTGATCTTGAAGGAAAATGGTTTCCTATTGTACTTCCTGTCAACATGAGAAATAGGTTATTTTTCACTTATGAACGGGCAAATTGGTTAATTTTCCATGATGCTTTTCCCCAATTGTTACTTTACCATTATTCGACGAAAATAGGACGCCCGATGTTTCACCTTTTATCATATTTACATGTATCTGCCTTTATGGAAAGGGAATGGAATGAATTTTGGATAAAACGGGAGGGGAGGAGGTTAATGACCTCTCTCATTATTAACGAACAAAACGTCATTCAAAAACCAATCATTGAACATCCTTTTTTTAAGAAGAAAGTGTTTCAATCTGTTTCTTATTTATTTCAGGATTGGTTTCACTTTAGTTCCGTCTTATTCCCTACCTTGGATGGTGAACTGTTTGGAGCTAGTGTCAATGGATTTACGAAGGTTGATAATCGAATTGACCTCGGGAAGCGCTTGGCTGATATTCTGTTTTCTCCGGAACGTTTTCCATTTTTTCTTCAGTTTGCCAAAAAAACAGAACATACTGGTTCAAGGGTCGATTATGAACAATTTCTCGGAATTAACAAAAGAAGAGATACGCCGTTTTTAAGAGCAACCTTTCCGATCATCACTCATCACATTCATGAGTATCAAGACTGGAGCAAACATCGTAAAGTAAAGAAGGCTTGGTTTAAGAACATTCATCATAAGCATTCTATACAATTAACGGATTGGTATTTAAATAAACAAAAGCAAATGCATGCGCTTATTTCCATCCAGGATTTATTAAAAACATAAAAAGCAAGGATTTCTCCCTGCTTTTTTATGTTTGATCCAACTTATGTTGATGGTCGATCTGGCCCCTCCAGCTTTTTGTCGCCATAGCCGGATTTTTTCTCTTCTAAATTTTTTGGTTGTACTTTATTTTGTTTTCCTTTTTTGGGCATGGTATTCAACACCTCCGCCCTTATTTTGTTCCAAGCTGCGTTTTTCCATTCCAACTTTCAAAAAAAGAAAAATGTCGAAAAGTAGTTTTCCGTTTCATAAAAATCTTCTATCTTTGCCGAATTCCTTCTAGTTTTGTCTTGGTTGAAGGATGAGGGGGATTTGCAGCGAATAAAGTGTACTAAATAAAGATTTTGTCCACTAAGTCGTTGGTTGCCATAAAAAAGATTTCCCCGGATAAAAAGGAGGTTTTCAAAATGAAAGAACCATTGATTTATAAAACGGAACTATTGACAAGATTGAATGAGATTTATGATCAGTTGGAAAAATTAGAAGCCGTTCTCCATTCCTCCTACTTACAACAACATGGACATATCCAAACAATGCAAAATGATCAGCTAGACAACTGCTCAAGAAGATTAACAGTATTAGAAAATGAGGTTGCAAACCAATTTGATGAGAAGAAAAATGCTTTTCAAGCTTTTTCGAACCCGTGTAAGCGACATTCAGCAAGTATTCAGCTGGAACTCGGATTAAAAAGTGTATAACTAAACCATATATTCATAAGTAGCTTTGCTTTATGCAGCTACTTTTTTTATTTTTCTACAGGAAGGCTTAGTTAATAGGGAATGTTGCATGTAACCTCGAGCGGGGAAAAATGAAGAAGTGAGGATGCCAATTAGACACCCCCACTTTTTAGAAAATCTGTTTACATTTCCAAGTCAACAAAGTTTTGTTTATTCGTTTTAGTCCGATTTCAAATAAACCGGTATTCATATTATAGTGAATTCTCGATGAGGGAATGATCTATATTGTCCCAAGCTACTACAGCACCTAAAGACTCAAGCTCACGAACAAGGCTTCTATATTCACAAATAGAAATTTCGTTATGAATGTAAATTCTTTTGGCAAAATCCAACAGTTCATTCAAGTCATTTGTTTCATACTCTCGAAATTGAAAAAATTTTACTTTCAGTTCGTGAACGTGCATATAAATTCCTCCTTCGTCGTTTTTACTATCGTAACATGGAAAAGTCCGTTTTCACCATTTTTCAAAAATTGAGACTTCAGACAATTTTCCTCACAGTTAGACAAAAAACATCTTTGTCAAAAAAATCAAAATTTAACGGGTGGCTTTTTTCTACGGATCATTAGTTCACCATATTTTCCAAAAAAGCATAAAATGTGGTAATGAATGCTGAGGAGGATGTTCGCCCATGTTTGGTCGAAAAAAAAGAAATCAATACTTTTTTTACCCATCTGGGGGGATAGAACCAGAGAGGTACATGAATCCAAATTTTTATGGTTATAACGTTTCAAGGCAACCGCTAGCACCTGTATACCCGCCAACTTTCCCTCCAACAGAGGGATATCCAAACGGGTATTATCATCAACTCCCATATCAGACTCCAGTGGGCCAATTACCAAATGCTTACCCTAATAATACGAGTAGTACTTATGCATATGCAGGACATCCCAATCTAATGAATAATGGTTTGCCGCATTCGGTATTACAGAATCCTCTCCAACCGGTGGAAGAGCAGTATCAGCCATACTATCAGCAAATGCAGGGGGCAAGTGGATTGAATCAATATCCCAACCAAGCCCTGATGCCAAAACAATCGAACGGAATTCAAACGTTCATGAATTCGTTTAAAGCTCAAGATGGATCGGTTGATATTCCGAAAATGGTGAACACAGCGGGGCAGATGGTCAGTGCTATCTCCCAAGTGCAATCAATGATTAAAGGGTTTGGTGGAATGCTAAAGGTATAGTAGGAAAGGAATATGACGGATTTCCGTCATATTTTTTTATCCGAATTGATTACTATTATTTCTATAATCTAAATAAATTGACAATGATCTTTTACAATTGGAAAATGAATAGTATGACGGATGATTTGTTAGGGGGAAATAATGTTACGACTGGTTCAGCAAATGGTCATTATTATCGTACTCATCCTAACTCTCGCAGCTTTACCTGAAATCATAACCGTGAATAATGTCGAAAAGTCTTTGGATTGGCAATGGGGTAAATTGCCGGATTTATATGTGCACTTTATTACGGAATTGGCAAATGGAAGTCTTGGAACTTACCAAGTTGGATCAGAAATAAGAGAGATAAGTGATGATATCGTGGATAATATTGTTACGAGTTTTATCATCATGGCTGCAGGGATCTGGATGGGGGTCATCCTAAGTCTAATTTTTGGAGTGTTTTTAAGCCGTTTTTTCTTTACCAGATTTTTTAGGCTGCTCATCAATATTTTTGCTATCGTTCCAGATTTTTTAATCATCATATTTTCGTTAATTGTTGCGATAAAGGTTTACAAGCTGACGGGAATGAGAATCATCTCTTTTCGTCCAGATGCGGGTGCGTTAAATATGTGGTTTCCTGTGATTCTTGTCTCTATTTCGCCTACCCTTTATTTATTTAAGTTAATTTCGATTAAATATAGCGCCATTGCTAGTGAGGACTATATACGAACAGCGGTAGCGAAAGGATTGGGAATCGAATATATTAATTTTCAGCATGTATTTAAGAATGTTGAACCGTTTATTTTGGCGGAGCTGACAAAAATCATTTCATTAGCGGCAGGGAACTTATTTATCATTGAATATTTACTGAATGTATCAGGGATTACAAAGTTTATTTTTCAAAGTAATGGAGTACAGCCGATCGCGATAGGTCTGTTTTCAATGCTTGCCATCTCTTTAGTCGTTTATGTCTCGATTAGAATGCTTTTCTATCTCTTTAAACGAGGTTTTATTTATGAATAAGCTTCTTAAAATAAATTTCTCCTTGTATGCGGGTATCCTCTTTGTGACACTTCTTCTGTTATTATCCTTTTTTGGTCCCATGCTGGCACCGCATACGTTAACGGATCCGCTAGAGACTCATTATTCGAACGGTAAAATATTTGCTCCACCACTTGAGCCTTTTCAATCAAAAGAGTATCCCCTCGGGACCGACAAGTGGGGCTATGATTTGCTGTCAATCATTTTATATGGAATCCGTTATACGATATTCATTCCGATCATCATTACGATAATCAAAATGGTGATGGGAACGATTATAGGTATTTATTTTGGTGTTTGGAAAAAAACACCCGGTTGGATCATTGCTTTTGAAACGGCTTGGAGCTATGTTCCTTTATTTCTAGTATTATATTTTTTCTTACAGCCGATTACATTTAATAGTCAATTACCACCGAAAACGCTCATTTTCTATTTTATTATGTTAACTTCAATAATCAGTATTCCAAGCATTGTTTCTTCGGTTCGATTAAAATCTCAAGAAGTGTATCAATCGGTTTTTATTGAGGCATCAAGGACATTGGGGGCCGGAACAAACAGGATTGTTTGGCTCCATATTTTTCCGCAATTAAAAGAATCGCTGCTGGTAATGTTTATTTTAGAAATTGTTTATGTGATGACGATCATGGGTCAGCTAGCTTTAATGAATATTTTTATAGGAGGCACCTATGTTACATATGATCCTCTTATCTACCATTCGATAACGAAAGAAATAGCCGGTTTGGTAGGTCAAGCAAGATCTAATATTTATGGTAATCAGTATATATTGGTGGTTCCGCTTCTGATCCTATTATTTGCGACTGTTTCGTTTAATCTACTCGCTAATGGATTAAAGAAAAGCCTTCAGACAGAATACAAGAAAACACCATGGATAAAAACTACATCTCATTTATTTAAACCAAAAAGAGGCAACAGGGGGTAGCCTCTCAAATTGTCGAGAAAGAGGTATTTTCTCGGCATTTTTTAATTTGTCAGAATGTAAAAACCATATTTATTGACTTCCCTGCAAATGGGCCTGTTGATTTCCGCTGTGGGCACTCGCGCACCTTAGGGGAGCTCCTGGAGCCTCATCGGCGCTTTGGCGCCTGTGGGGTCTCCAGTGACCTCTATTTCCCGCAGGAGTCGAGTGCCCTCCGCTCCAATCAACAGGGTGGGAATCAACCTAAAGTATTACAACACATATTTTTTTAGAAGAAATCAAAAATCTATATATTTGTGATTCAAACGAAGAAGGTGGTTGCCTGGAACTAAATCATCAATAGAACCAGATCGATATTTACTTGGCTAGACTTTTTTGTTTAATTATTGATTTCATCTCTTATTTAATTATTTATAGTTTAGATGAAGGTCTTTATTGATAACACCTGTTGATTGGAGCGGAAGGTGCGAAGACTCCTGCGGGAGCAGCGGGACAGGTGAGACCCCGCAGGAGCGTTAGCGACGAGGAGGCTCAGCGCCCGCCCCTAAGGTGCGCGAAGCACCTGGAGCGGAAATCAACAGACTTGTTAATAAGCCTATCGAAAGTTTTTGGAAAGAATGAGAGTCTGGTAGCCTCTTTTTGGTTTATTCGTGATCAATGATGATTTTTTTCCCTTTCTGCTTCGGGATTAATATTTCTAATAAACCATTTTTATAGGTTGCTTTAACTGCTTTTTCGTTAATTTGAAAGGGAAGAGGCACCGTCCTGCTTGCACTTGATAGGGATTGTTTCTTACTATATAACCCCTTTTTTTCGTCCTGTTCGGTTATCTCTTCGTGATGTTTTACGGTTATCGTTAAAGTATTCGCTAATACATCCAATTGGATTTGTTCTTTTTTGACACCTGGAAGCTCTGCTTTAATGATATGATGTTGATTCGTTTCAGAAACATGGATTGGAAATGACATATGGGGAAATGGGGAGCGGAAGAAATCATCAATCGTCTGTAAAATTCCCTTTACTGGTCTTTCGTGAAAGAATTGGTTCATTTGTTTGAGAATATTCCCAAAAGGCTCCTGGTCCTTCGGATCAAATGGAACATTGCTAGACATTGCGCTAAGCTCCTCTCTAAAAAGTAATTTGCTATTATTCTATGCTTTTAAAGAAAATGAGGTTCGCTCTCTATTTTTGTACGGTTTTTGAACTTTTTTAGAAAATTTTGTTTTTGTGACATTCGTCACATTTAATTTTTCTCATCCCTTGTATGCTGTAAAAGTAGATATGAATGAAGGTGAGGAGAAAACATGTTTTGTTATCAATGTGAACAAACCCCAACTGGCGGCTGTACTGTTGTAGGCGTTTGCGGTAAGGATGAAACAATTGCAAGCCTACAGGACACAATTATTTTCGGATTAAAAGGGATCGCTGCCTACCGTACTCATGCTAATCAACTAGGATATACTGACGCATTCGTGGATAAGACAACACAAGAAGCGTTATACATGACATTAACGAATTCAAATTTCAATGTTCAAGAACACATTAATATGGCGATGCAGGTTGGTCAAGCAGCTGTTCGTATGATGGAAGTGTTGGATGAAGCGCATATAAACCGCCTTGGAATTCCACAACCAATCCGTGTTTCCCAAAACAAAATTGAAGGAAAAGCAATTGTTGTTACTGGACACAATCTTTTTGCTCTTGAAGAATTATTAAAGCAAACAGAAGGTAAAGGCATCAATATTTATACTCACTCAGAAATGCTGCCAGCGCATGGCTACCCAGCATTGAAAAAATACAGCCACTTAAAAGGGAATATCGGTAAAGCATGGTATGACCAACGCCGCTTATTCGAAAAGTTTAATGGCGCAATTTTAGCAACTACAAACTGTGTAATGCCAATTAAGGGATCTTATGCTGACCGTATGTTCTCTTACGAAGTGGCAGGCTTAGAAAACGTAGAAAAAATCGTCAACGATGATTTCTCACCATTAATTAACCGCGCCTTAGAATTACCAGAGGCTAATATTGAGTCTGATGAAACATTATTAACTGGTTTCCACCATGAAACAGTTCTTGGTTTAGCTCCTGAAGTAATTGCTGCAGTTAAAGAAGGAAAAATTAAACGTTTCTTCGTAATCGCTGGTTGTGATGCACCAGGTAAAGGCGGAGATTACTATCGTGAATTAGCAACATCTTTACCACCAGAAACTGTTATTTTAACAACTTCCTGTGGTAAGTTCCGTTTCAACGATGTTGACTACGGAACGGTTCCAGGTACAGAAATTCCACGTTACATCGACTTAGGACAATGTAACAACTCAGGTTCAACAGTAAAAATTGCTCTTGCATTAGCAGACGCATTTGGCTGTTCAGTAAACGAATTACCAGTAAGTATTGTTTTATCTTGGTTCGAACAAAAGGCTGTTGCGATTCTATTAGGATTATTCAGCTTAGGAATTCAAGATATCCGCATTGGACCAAAGCCACCAGAATTCATTTCTGAAGGTGTGTTAAATGTTCTTGTTGATACATTTAACTTGAAGTTAATTGGCAATGCTCAAGAAGACATGGAAGCAATGTTAAATGCATAATTAAAATATTAAAACAACCGCGCCTACCTCTAAAATGTACCCTATAGAATAGACACTTAAAAAAAGTGCTCTTTCTATAGGGTATTTTTTGTATAATTTAAAGAACAACATAGAGAAATACGTGGAGACGG
>NZ_JBKFGH010000070.1:0-561 GCF_051233475.1 Neobacillus terrisolis
AATAAGTTATCATGAACAAAACTGGCTCCTTATCGTAAATTCGTAGGTTAACTTGGTTAGGCTGTTTAATGGAAAAACAAATAACCAAATCAGAGCTACATAACGAAAGGAGCCATTACTATGAATGATAACACAAAGTTTGTAGGTTTAGACGTATCAAAGGAAAAAATAGCTGTTGCGATTGCTGATCAAGGAAGAGGAAAGCCAAGGTATTATGGAATCATCCCTCATACAGTTGAAGCGATAAGAAAGTTAATTAATAAACTCGGAAGCCCTGAAAACCTTAAATTTTGTTATGAAGCAGGGCCAACGGGTTATCCCTTATATCGGTTATTTCTGAATATGGGTATAGAATGTGATGTTATTGCACCTAGCTTAATCCCAAACAAACCAGGTGATCGAGTCAAAACAGATAAAAGAGATGCAATACGGCTTGCACAGTTGTTTCGCGCAGGTGAGTTAACATCTGTTTATGTACCTACAGAGGAAGACGAAGCGTTACGTGATTTAGTAAGAGCCAGAGAATGTGCAAAAGAAGATGAGTTACGTGCGAAACATCGT